>JAGADH010000126.1 GCA_017613715.1 Desulfovibrio sp.
AGGAACACTCTTCTGCCCCTGCTGGGAGATACTATGCTTCTGCTTGACGGCAAGGCCACAGCTCTGAAAATTCGTCAGGAGCTTAAAGAAACCATCGAGAGTCTCTGCCATAAAGGCGTGCGTGCTCCTGGCCTTGCGGTGATCCTTGCCGGCAATGACCCGGCCAGTGAAATCTATGTACGCAATAAGGAAAAAGCCTGCGAAAGTGTCGGCATACGCACTTTGAGCAGTCATTTGCCTGCCACGGTCAGCCAAGAGGAACTGCTGGCATGCATTGCCCAAGCCAATGAGCGCACGGATATTGACGGCATTCTGGTACAGCTGCCTTTGCCCAGTCACATTGATACCGCAACCTGCCTTCTGAGTATTGTTCCTGACAAGGATGTTGATGGTTTTCATCCCGACAATGCCGGACGTCTTACTCTTGGTTTGCCTGGTCTTCGTCCCTGTACGCCACAGGGCATTTTGGAATTGCTCGCGCGTTACGGTCTTTCCTGTGCCGGGAAAAAGGCTGTGGTTGTCGGACGTTCCAATATTGTGGGCAAACCTCTTGCCCTGATGCTCGCTCAGCCAGGCCCCATGGGTAATGCCACGGTGACGATCTGTCATTCCAAGAGTGAAGATCTTGTGGAGCATTGCTGCCGTGCGGATTTTCTTTTTCTTTCTGTCGGTCGGCCCAGAATGTTCGGCCGTGATATGGTCAAAAAGGGTGCCTGTGTCGTTGACGTTGGCATCAATCGTACAAAGGACGGCATTTGTGGAGATGCCGACTTTGAGGCGATCAAGGACAGAACCTGTGCCATAACTCCGGTTCCGGGTGGCGTTGGTCCCATGACTATTGCCATGCTTCTCAAGAATACGGTGCAGGCCTGGCAGACTCATCTTGGTCTTTGATGGCCTGCCAGAGAAAACATAATAACGATCACGCCTTTGGGCGCGAAACTCTTTGAAGGATAGCGCTATGTTCCGCAATGCCAAAAATGTCGGCTACTATATGATCGGTAAAGGAAGCCTGCTTCAGCTTGATGACATGCTTCAGAAACGCCGTCTTTTGGTCAAAGGACCGGCTATTTTCTTTTTGGACCATTTTTTTCGTGATCGTGATCTGAGCGCCCGTCTTCCCGTCGAAGACAGAGATCTTGTCCTTTATGTTGATACCACAGATGAGCCCACAACCCATGGTGTGGATGCCATAACCGAACAAGTCAAGGAACACCTGCACGGTCAGCTTCCCTGCGCCATGCTTGCCTTTGGCGGCGGTTCAACCATGGACACCTGCAAATGCGTCGCTAATCTTCTGACCAATCCTGGTAAGTCCGAAGATTATCAGGGCTGGGAATTGGTGAAAAATCCCGCACCCTACAAGATAGCCGTGCCGACACTCTCGGGTACAGGTTCTGAAACCTCGCGCACTGGCATTGTCTGTAATGAGGCCAAGAACCTTAAGCTTGGGATGAACAGTGATTTTACGATGTTTGATCAGGTGCTGCTTGATCCTGATCTCACAGCATCAGTGCCGCGTAATCAATATTTCTACACAGGCATTGATACCTATATGCATTGTTTTGAAAGCATCACGGGTTCCTACCGCAATGCCGTCGTGGATGCGCTTTCGGAAAAGGCTATTGATCTCTGCAAGCGTATTTTTCTTTCTGATGACATGATGAGCGACGATAATCGCGAGCTGATGATGATCGCTTCTTTCCTTGGCGGTATGGCCGCAGGCTTTGTGGGTACCGTGCACCCCATTTCTGCGGGCTTGAGCATGGTTCTGCATATGCATCATGGTTTGGCTAATTGCTATGCTCTCTCCGTGCAGGAAGATATTTATCCTGAATACTACCGTGATTTTATGACCATGATTCAGCGTCAGCACATAGATTTGCCAGGTGGTATCTGCAAGGGACTGAATGATGATCAGCTCACAGCCCTTTATGAGGCGAGCATTGTGCATGAAAAGCCCCTAGCCAATCGCTTGGGCCCGGATTTTAAGAAAATTTTTACCAAAGAAAACGTCATTGCACGTTTTCAGAAGATGTAGGAAGCTCCATGGGCATGAGAATCAATTTCAGCGGCCGTTCTATCCGCTATACCGAAGACGAAATCGCAACGGTTGTGGAGGCCATGCGCCATGCTGAGCCTCTCACCCAAGGCCAGTACATGCGCGCCTTTGAGCAAAAATTTGCCGATTTTCAGGGCGTGGCCCAAGGCAGCTGCTTTACCACCATGAACGGCTGCGCCGCTCTTGAAATGAGTGCACAGCTCTGCAATTTTTCCGAAGGAGACGAGTTTGTTATTCCTTCGCATACCTTCACGGCTTCGTGTTATCCTTATATCAAAAAAGGCGGACGTCCTGTCTGGGCCGATATTGATTTGAGAACACGAGTGGTTACAGCCGAAAGTATTGCCGCTGTTCTGACCAAAAAAACCAAAGCCGTGGTCGTTGTTCATCTTTACGGTTATGCAGCTGATATGCCTGAAATTGCGGCTCTCTGTAAGGAAAAGGGGCTCTTGCTCATTGAAGATACAGCCCAGGCCATAGGCTGTGACGTCGCAGGCAGACGTGCCGGAAGCTTCGGCGACATGGCCATTTTTTCCTTTCATTCACATAAGAATCTGACAACACTGGGCGAAGGCGGCATGCTCTATGTCCGCGACCCAGATCTGCAGAAGCTTGTGCCCATGCTCAGGCATAATGGACATTGCGACTACGGTTTTGAGCGTACAGATTACTGGAAACCCGCTATGGGCAACGTTGACGTGCCCATGCTGGATGGCAGGATGCTCATGCCAGCCAACCTTTGTCTCGGTGAAATCGAATGCGCCCTTGGGGCAAAAATGCTTGAGCGCATCGAAACTATCAATGCTGAAAAACGCAAGCGGGCTCTGGCCTTTATTGATGGACTTGCGGATTTCCCTGAGCTTGAGTTTCATCGCGAGGCCACAAGTCGTCATAATTACCACTTGCTTGTCTGTCGCATGACGAGTGGCCCTGAAAAGCGTGATCGTTTTATGCGGCGTATGTATGACGACAAGGGCATTAAATGCGTTGTGCAGTACATCCCTCTGAATCGCTATGATTTTTACCGTAAGCTAGGCTTTGGCTCGGCCAATTGTCCCAATGCCGATACGTTCTTCGACAGTATGATCTCTTTTCCCTTCCAGCACTGGCTCTCAGACGAGGACTTCGATTATATGCTTGCGGCCAGTAAAGACGTTCTCAGGTCTCTTTCCTGAAGGCTGATGTGAAAGAACGCTGCCTTGTTATTCCTGCCATTAAGAAAAATGCTGTTATTCCTGATCAGCTGGTCAAGAAGCTGGCGGGCGAGACTCTTATCTCGCGTGCGCTGAATACAGCACGTGCTGTCTGTCCGTCAGAGGACATCGTGGTCCTGACGGACAGTCAGGAAATCAGCCTCATCTGTGAACGCGCAGGCGTCAGATTCAGCCTCAATCAAAGTCTGCGCTTTGCCTCTCACGACATCGTCGCAGAGATGCGCGATCTGCTCGTGTCTCTGGC
>JAGADH010000127.1 GCA_017613715.1 Desulfovibrio sp.
AGCAATGGCCTCCCGCTGCTTTGAAGATATCAAATCTGCAAGGGCGGGTTCCATCCCTGCATTTTGAAGGGCCTTGCTATAGGCGAGTGTGTCAAACGCGAGAAGCGAAGGCATAATGTAGCAAGCTCCGCCGTTGTGGGTGGCATAGCCTTTTCCTCAATTTATCGTCACCCTTCACCGAAAGCAAGGTCAGAAGGCAATTTCCCCACGGTCACAGCCTTTACCTTTGACACCTCTCCCTGGTTTCCAAAGGGTTTTTTAAAAAATGGCACGCATGCCAAGCCCCCCATGCATCTCACAGGGTTCATGCCTGCATGGATACGCTCTATGGCGTGCAAAGAAGGGAAAACTCTGCAAAGGACCTTGGTCGTGAGCCTCCATTGCTCGGGTGAATCTTCCCTTGGGACTGGCATGGGCGGTAAAACAAAGAAGCCTAAAAGAAAGGCCGTGATCTTGCTTGTTCTTCTAGCACAAAGCCTCAAAAGCAGTATTTTCAGAATATTTTCCGGATTGGTGTGACAATCTTCTACAGAGTAATCTTTACGACATACCGTGAGCAGCGTCTTTTGCTTTTTGCAGGATGCAGAGTGCAACCTTGTGCATTGTTGTGGAAGCGATCCGTGGAGGATAGCTTTTTTATTCTTAAGCGCCTTCTGTAGTTGTTCGTCGTCTACAAGAAAAGGCTCACGCTTTAGATCGACCCATGTATCTTTAGCAAAGAATGGAGTTCCATCTCTCATAGTAAACATTTTGCGCTAGCCAAAGCCTGGCTCCACATGGATCTGGATGTCACTGTCAGGATAGCGCTGCCTGATGCTCTCTTCCACCCGCTGACAGATATCGTGGCCTGCGTAGACGGGAATGCTGGCCTTGACGATAATTGTCAGGTCAATGAAATAGACGGCTCCAGCTGAACGCATGCGCAGGCTTTGAATGCTGCAGACGCCTTCGACGTTTTGCACAAGGCTTCTGATTGAAGCCACGACCTCGGGCGGACAGCCATCCATGAGCACATGGATGGCTTTACGACACATTTTGAGACTGACCACAAAGATGATGGCAGCCACCACAAATGCCGCAGCAATATCAGCCTTCGTGAGCCAGCTGTGCCAGATAGGCCCTAGATCAAGAAGACCCGCCAGATATACGGCCAGAAGTCCGGCCAGGACCACAGACGATGACAGAACATCTGTGGAAAAATGCATGGCATCGGCTTCAAGGGCCTGACTTTTTGCTTCTCTGGCAACCTTGTTAAGGGCTCGTACTCTGTTGAGATCCACGCCAATGGAGATCACGACAATAGCCAGAGCCCAGAGTGTCGGCTCGACTCTGGCCTCATGTTCAAGCAGGCGGTGCACGCCTTCGCTGACCACATAATAGCAGACGCCAAAGAGCAGGAGCGATTCAAAAAGTGCGGAAATGTTTTCGCTGCGGGCATGGCCGTAAGTATGATCCTGATCCGCAGGCCGCCTGGCAAAACGTACGGCAAGCCAGGTCATGCCACAGGCAAGCAGATCCAGGCCACTGTGCAGGGCTTCAGAGAGCAGGGCGAGGGAATTGGTGGCGAGGCCGGCAAAAAGTTTGAGCAGCGTGAGCAGAAGACATGAGCAAAAACTCATCAGGGCGGTCCGCTCTTTGCGCTGATCGCAGTCCACCACGCTCTTGGCTTGATCTGATGCTTTCTGCAATGCCTTTTGCGACATGCTTGCGTTCTCCTTGTTTTGCTTTGGGCGTATCTTTGAAGCTTTTTTTATAGCATATGGCCGAAAATTTTGGCAAGGACAGGCTTTTGAAAGAAAAGAGCAAATGCAACCTTATTTTCTGGCTTGGGCAAGAGCTGAGCCACAACTGACTTCAGCTTGTCCGGAAATGTCAGGAGAATTTGGGCAAAAAAAATCCTCCTGACGAGAGGAGGACATGAGCTTGGCGTTACGTTTGCTTATTGATTGAAATTGATGATATGCGCCTGACGCTGCGTCTGAACTGAGCCTGTGGGGGCACCGACGGCTTCACGCAGGGCGGGATAGCGGCAATTACAGTAAGGGCAGAGAAAACCGTGAGCGTCTTTTTCCAGTAAAATGAGATCGCCTTCCGTATTCATGCATTTTGGGCAGAAGGGGCCATGCACTTTCTTGGCGTCCGAGGTCAACCAGAAAAAGCCTTGGGCATAAAAAAGATTCTTCTCAGGTTCAAGAATCTTTTCCAGCGTCTCAATGCGCAGATGCTGCCTTTCGGTTTCATCATGCAAAGCAACATAGTTGGAAAGGATTTCGCGAAGCAGATGCCTGGCCTGTTCGTTGCTGCCGGCCTCGAACAGATCGCTGATCTCTTTGATTTTATGAAAAAGCTGCATAATCCACCCATCCTCTTTTGGTCTCTTCTGCCGTTGCTTGTGCCACGCCATGCGTGCACATAATGCCATATCGGCCTTGGCAAAGTGTTCTTTAGAGACAAGGGCTGACTTGCCAAAAAAAGCGCTGGCCAAGCCGATTTTAGGGCATTGAGAGGCTGATGCGTTCGGTCTCGTTGCTGAAGGATTGGCGGCTGAGCCCCGGAAAGCGCCAGCAGCCCTCGCTGCCTGGCGTGAGCAGCAGGCAATCGGCGCATCCGCCTGCCTTGAGCAGGCCATCGGCGCGAGCCTGCGAGACAAAGAGGGCGCGGCTTGCCGAGAGATCCTTTGTGTTCTGAGCACATTCAGGGCAGAAACCGTGCATAAAGCAGAGAAGATCCGGGGCAAAGGCTTCCGGGTCAAGGGTCAGGATCTTGGGCTTGGTTGTTTCATTGAGGCAGAGCATGGGATGGCTGGCCAGAGAGTCCGGCAGGCTATTGCCGAGATTGAGCAGGCGACCTGAGCCAGCCAGGCCTGCCAGACAGGCCTTAAGCTCCTCAGGGCCCAAGCAGTAAAGATCCTGCACGCCGCAAAGTTCAAGGCTTACGAGGGCAGCCTGCTCTGGCTCTGGTCCTGCAAAAACCGCAAAGACATCGCGCACAGCGCAGAGCCTTGGCAGAATGGCGCAAGCCAGCACTCTGGCCGCAGCGGCATAGTCCTCTGCGATGTAGAGCATGACCCAGTCAACCGGTCTGACAAGGCTTTCTCTACTTATGGCGCTATGGCCTGCCTCAAGGAGATGGCGTTCGACGCCTCCCTCGGCCTGTCCAAAAACGCGTTGCGCATAGGCCATACCGCCTTTGAGACGGGCACGCAGATCCTGCGAGGTCGCTTCATAGGCCGCTGCACTCAGCTCATCAGGCAGACGCAGCTCTTCAAGCCATTCCAGGCCGGCACTGGCAAGACCTAGTTCCTGGCAAGCCATTGTCTGACCTTGCCGAGTTGTGTCTCAACGGATTTGGGACCGGTGCCGCCGGGTGTTTCACGGCGGCTGACAGCCCTGGCCGGATCGAGAATCTCGTAGACGCTTTCTGTGATGTCGGCTGAGAGGCTTTGCAGCTGCTTGATGGACAATTCTTCAAGGCGCAGACCATTGGCTTCTGCCATGGCCACGGCTTTGCCTGTGATGTGATGGGCTTCGCGGAAGGGGTGTCCGAGACCCACGAGATAGTCGGCCAGTTCTGTGGCATTGAGAAAACCGCTTTTGCAGGCCTGGGCCATGCGCTCCGGCACAAAGATCAGTTCCCGGATCAGACCGGCCATGACGGCAAGGGAGCTTGTGATGGTGGTATGGGTGTCCAGAAAGCCTTCCTTGTCTTCCTGCAGGTCACGGTTATAGGCAAGAGGCAGGCCCTTGAGCACGGTCAGGATGCCCATGAGGTGGCCAAAGATGCGGCCGCTTTTGCCGCGCATCAGCTCGCAGACATCAGGATTTTTTTTCTGCGGCATGATGGAGGAGCCCGTGGAATAATTGTCTGGCAGGCGCAGGTAGCCGAAATTGGGATTGGCGAAGAGGATCAGTTCTTCACAGAGGCGTGAGAGATGCACCATGATCAGTGAAGCGCAGCTCTGGGCTTCCACCACAAAATCGCGGTCGGACACCGCATCAAGGGAATTGTCGTAGATAGCCTGAAAACCCACATCATAGGCCACAGAGAGCGGATCAAGAGGATAGGTCGTGCCGGCAAGGGCTGCAGCTCCGAGGGGCGAAATGGCGACGCGACTCAAACAGTCGGCAATGCGGTCGCTGTCTCGGATCAGCATCCAGCAATAGGCCAGAAGGTGGTGGGCGAGACTGACGGGCTGGGCCGGCTGCAGATGCGTGAGCCCCGGCAGCAGTGTCTCTTTGTGGGCCTGGGCCTGCTTTGAGAGTGCCTCCACAAGCTCTGAGAGGTGTTTCTGCCAGTCTTTTAAGGCATCGGCCACAAAGAGTCTGAAGGTCAGGCCGACCTGATCGTTGCGGCTGCGGCCCGTGTGCAGTTTTTTGCCCGTATCGCCAATCAGTTCAGTGAGCCTCGCTTCAATATTCATGTGCACATCTTCGAGCTCACGCTTCCAGACAAAAGTGCCGTCTTCGATTTCCTGGCGCACGCGTTCAAGGCCGTTCACAAGTTCTGCGGCCTCGGCCATGCTGAGAATGCCCTGCCGGCCGAGCATGCGGGCATGTGCCTGAGAGGCACGGATATCCTGTGCGTAGAGATGGCGGTCATAAGTCTGCGAATCCGTATAATCGGCCACCATCTGCGCAGGCCCTTGCGAAAAACGTCCGCCCCAGCTTTGATTGGTTCCCATAACTCCCTGGAAAGCCTTGTGCTTTCCAGCCTCCCTGATGGCAAAGCCCCGGCATGTCTTTCGACTTCCGGGGCTCTGCTTTAGTTTTGAGCCTCTTTGGCCAGTTGCTGTTGAATGGTCGAAGCCAGTTTGAGACGCAGACTGTTCAGGCGGATGAAGCCCTGAGCGTCATGGTGATCGTAATTGCCGCCCTCAAAGGTCGCAAGATCGGCCGAGAAGAGCGAATAGGGCGAGGTGCGGCTTAAGGGCCAGACACCACCCTTGTAGAGCTTGGCCGTGACTGTGCCTGTGACAGTCTCCTGGCTTTTATCCATAAAGGCCTGCAGGGCGTAGCGCTCAGGCGCATACCAGAAGCCGTTATAGATGCACTGGGCATAACGCACAGCCAGCATGTCTCGGATGCCGAGCACTTCGCGGTCCATGCAGATACCTTCAAGATCGCGGTGCAGGGCGTAGAGCAGGGCACCTGAGGGATCTTCATAGACACCACGGCATTTCATGCCCACAAAGCGGTTTTCCACCATGTCGAGACGGCCAATGCCATGGCGTCCGGCGATCTCAGTCAGGGTCCTGATCAGCTCATAGGGTGAAAGCCGCTTGCCATTGACGGCCACGGGATTGCCGGCCTCAAAGCTGACCGTGATACGTTCCGGGGTGTTCGGAGCGTCCTCCACAGGCACGCAGCGTTGATGGCAGGAGGCATGGGGTTCATTGCCCGGATCTTCCAGTTCGCTCCCCTCAAAGCTTGTGTGCAGCATATTGGCGTCCATGCTGTAGCGTTTGGCCTCCTGGGGGATATAGATGCCGTGCTTTTCAGCAAAGGCTGTGAGGGCTGTGCGGCTCATCAGATCCCATTCCCGCCAGGGGGCAACAACCTGGATGTCCGGGGCCAGAGCATTGACGGACAGTTCAAAGCGCACCTGATCATTGCCCTTGCCCGTGGCACCGTGGGCCACGGCATCACAGCCTTCACGGCGTGCCACATCCACCAGAGCCTTGGCAATGATCGGCCTGGCAATGGAGGTACCCAGAAGATAGCGTCCCTCATAGATGGCGGCACCCCTCAGCATGGGGAAGACAAAGTCCTTGGCCATCTCTTCTTTCAGATCGAGCACAAAGGCCTTGGAGGCGCCTGTTTTCAGGGCTTTTTCTTCCACGCCCGAAAGATCTTCCGGCTGGCCGAGGTCGGCGGTTACGGTGATGACCTCACAGTGATAGGTTTCAATGAGCCATTTGAGAATCACGGAGGTGTCGAGACCT
>JAGADH010000128.1 GCA_017613715.1 Desulfovibrio sp.
AGTCTGGCCAACCACAGGAGGTTGTTGCCTATGCAGACAAAGCGAATGTACGCATGAGAAGCAAATACTATCGGATGGTACGAAGAGAGAAAAAGAGAAACGTAATTGTCACTGCAATTGCCAGGGAGCTAACTTGCTTTATTTGGGGTATGATGAACGCTAAGATAGCATAAGTGAATATTGTATATTAATACAGGAGTATTGTAGAGAACCTTGGAAAGATCAAGGTTCGAGTCATCTTTGATAACGCTTTGTTGGCACTTTTGTGATCCACGCAGTAAGAGGAAAGGACTCTCGGCGGACCATTGACCTGTAGGCAACAAGCAATTGTTGATCCACGAATAACAGACTGGCCAATGCCGGAGACTGTAGATTCCAAGGTTCTTTACAATACTCCTTATTTAATTGAAGAGAATTAGAGGTAGCCTGTCTAAGGCACCAGGGAAATTTCCCTTGAGCCAATGCGTCGTCGCCCTTAAGGTACCATGGCTTGTGCCCTCGTCAAGGGAAGCTTCGCCGCTTACGCGCCCTTGACGAGGGCCCTGTGCCATGGTCCCTTGGGCTTGCGACGCTGGCTCCAAGAGGAAATTTCCATATCCTGTGATTTACAGAAAGGCTTTGAAAGTCCGCAAACCGGCATGTACAAGCCATTTTTTGAACTTGACATTGGGCCACTCATAACAGCGTTGCGAATTCTTCTTCCATCGAGATATCGACAAGATTATTGAGGGCAGAAAAAATTCCTGTTTTCGTGAATTTGGAAATGCCCGTGATCAGCAAAAAACGGATATAGTCCGGGCATGATTTGATGACCATATAAAACGAGCGCAACTGTTTCCTGATCTTTTCGAGGAGATGGCGATCCTCAAGATTGCTGAGCAGGGGATTATCGTATTCGTCGATCAAGACGACGCATTGCCCGTGCTTTTGCCAGACTGCCTGTAAAAGCAGGGGCAGGAGCAGGTCGCAATGCGTTTCCTTGGGGAGCGTGACGTCATACCTGTCGGCAAAGCTTTGCAGGCTATAGGTGAGACCCTTTTCCAGTTTTTGCGGAGAGTCGATTTCTCCAAAGGCGCTCATATCCAGGCGTAAAACGGGAAAAGGTCGTTTGCTCTGGGCTGTGACCCAGGCTTCGGCCGCAAGTCCTCTGAAGAGTTCGGCCCGACCGGCAAACATGGCCTCGAGCGTTGAGATGGTTAGGGATTTGCCAAAACGTCGCGGGCGCGCGAGGAAATACCACTCGCCTTCCTGAATGAGTTTTTGCAGAAGCGCTGTCTTGTCAACGTAGACGTAGCCACGTTGACGGAGATTGGCAAAGCTTTGGATGCCAAGAGGGAGCTTTGAGCGCTGAGTCATTGTGACCTCAAGGTATTTCTGTTCTGAGCGACAGAAAAGGACGTAGAAGCGGCTTACGTATTGACTCTCAAAAGGGAGGGGATTTCTGCTGAAACACGGAGCAAGCGAGCTCTCGGCCGCCAGATATTCTTAGCCGCATTGCAGTCGGTTAGCCCCATGCGCTTTGTAGCCTCGTGCCTTTCGGACTGCTTTGACGGCGCTTTGGCTCAAGGTTTTGCCAGGTGCTGTCTGGTTGTGGCGTTCTTTGTTTTTGTGCACTCTCGCAAGCCTGAGCAGGGAGTGCCATGGCCTCAACTCTGGCTTTAGCAACTTACGGTTATGAGCGCTCGGCAAGGCTTCTTCTAGGTCCTGTATGGGGGGAGATTGTCTGGCGTCCAGTCTGGCAAAAGCTTTGGCGCGAGGGGCTTTGTGCCGCAAGGCTTGTGGCTTGCGATATCGTGGCCTAGCAGAAAGCCCAGGTAGGAAATTATTCATAGTTGTAGTTCCAGAGCGTGTGCCAGGCTTCCCTGTGGCCAAAGTCCTGCAGGAGCGTGAGCTTTGCGCCTGCTTTGCGGCAGAAGGCTTCAGAACACGTTCTTGGAATGATCTGATCGTTTGTGCCCAGTATATGGCGCTGCGGAAGCTTCTGCAAGGCATCTGCCCTGGTTATGGGATCAAGAGAGCCTGTGAGCTGTGCGATCTGCTTTTCCCTGACCCAGCAGTCAAGGGCGAGATTGCCGGCGGCCGTTGCCAGAAATTCCACATCCTGGCGTGTCTGGGCCAGAAGGGCGGCAAGTCCGCCTCCGCCTGAATAGCCCACAAGCACAAGCTTTTGCGCGGAGCATAAGGCTTTGACCTGATCAATGGCCTGACTTAAGGCGCTTACGACCTTTGGACTTTGGCGCTCATCTGTCCAGAAGCGCTGCGCACACGGGTATTGCCTAAGATCAAGATACTGACCCGGTCGTGCCAGATAGCAGATATGGCTCTTTGACGGATCATGCAGGGCAAGATGCAGAGCACAGGGATATCTGGGCGTCGGGTCGTCGGAGGCCTGATAGGCCGAGTGATAGGCATGGCCGTCGCCTTCGAGGTAGACGATGAGGCGTGGACCCTGGCCTTTTTTGACCAGGGCAAAAAGGGTGAAGGGCGGGGAACTGAGAAGTGTTTCCTGAAAGCCAAGGGGACACGCCAGGTCGCAGGCCAGTTCGCGGGCAGGCTGACCGGCGCAGGCCGAGAGCAGAACTAGGCAGAGGAGCAGGCAGAGCGTGCGCAGCATCAGCTGGCCGCCTTACTTCGGCCATGCAGAAAAGCCGCAAGATTGGTGACATGCTCCTTGCGGCAGGCAAGGTAGCTTGCGATAAACTCGGCGTGCGTCAGACGCTTGCCAAAGATCTCGTAGCTGACCTTGGGTCCGGTAAAGTTCAGACCAAGTGCCTGGCCGACCAGAGGGTGGATGGGCAGAAAAAAATCCCGGTCAGGATGGACAAAGTTTGCTTTGCAGGCTGGGGAAAGTGGGGGCAGCCCAAGAAGCTGCAGGAGGCGTTCAGCCACGGCGATGATCAGGCGCGGTCCCGGATGATTGACCGTATAGAAGAGTGGTTCCTCACGCCAGAACTGCAGAAGCAGATGCACGCAGCCAATGGGGCAGTCTTTTTCCTTGGCTTTTTCCTGGGCCAGGGACTCTTGGGCTATCTTGGCAACAGTCTTGAAGGCCGGGTGGCTGCCGGAAAGGTAGATGCGCAGGATCTCCTGCATCGGCAGACCGATATCAATCAAGCGCTCCAGAACGGAGTCGGCAAAGTCAATGCGTTCCGGCGCTCTCATCCAGAAGGGCCAGTAGCCTTTGAAGAAGAGATTGGGAATTTGGATGGTCTGACAGGTTTTTGGCAGCCTTTTGAGCAATACGTTGGAAGCGAGATCGCCAAAATTGGCATCAAGCTTCTGGTAGAGAAAGAGCCTGCAGTTTTGCAGATCAGAAGGCAGAAGCGTTTCGCGGGTATAATTGATGTAGTGTTTGAGGCGAAAGAGGCGGCTAAAGGGGGCGTGTGCGTTTAAAAGGAGAGCCAGTGCCTCTCCTTGACAATTGGCGTGCAGAAGACAGAGATCAGGCATAGCCTGCCTTTATTCAGGAGACCATCCACCAAAGCAGGCAGGCCGAGACAATCACGACAAGAATCGCCAGAAGGAGCCGGATTTTCTGATTCCAGGCAAAGCCACGTCGTTCGGCAAACTCCGCCTCTGTGTGCAGATCGTCGGTGATGTCGCGCAGTTCCGCATCCGAAGCCTGTGGCGGCGGCATCTTTTCCTGCTGCGCTTTCGCAGAAGCTTTGGGGGGAGCCTTGGGTTCAGGTTTTTGGGCCATGGCTATCCTTAACGGGCATCGGGCCAGAAAGGACAGACGCGGGACGGGGCAAAACCGGCGAGAAAAGCGTCCATCAGCGTTTCAAAATAGACCCGGTTACGCGGTTTGATCTTTTGGGCCTGGGGACAGTCGTTGGGGAAAAAACGCAGGGAATCGCGATTACCAATATAGTTCATCTTGGCCACAGGGCTTGCCAGAAGTTCTTCCCACATGCCCTGACGCGTTTCAATGGCGGCTATTTGCTCTTCCAGAAGGCGTTTTTGCAGATCGGGCAGAAGGTCCTTATGAGGATAGTAGAAGGCTGCCCCACGTCGCACCATCAGCTCGCACACGGACTGGCCATCTTCGAGCATAAGCTCGGCGATCACGCGGCCGAAGCGGTCCTTGTTGTGCACACTGGCTTCGCCAAGGCTGATCTTATGGCCTGTGACGATACTTTCAAGCTCTTTCTGGGCGGCCCTGGCGTAGAACTGCTCGGCGATTTTCTCATGGGCAAGTTCAGGCGCATCAATGCCTGCCAGGCGCACAACGCGTCGGTCCGTGAGTTTGACGGTATCTCCGTCAAAACAGCGGGCCACGGCCGAGTTCGCGGGCTCTGCCTGGGCCCATGTGTCTTTGCACAGGCACAAGCACAGCAGGCAAAGCCCAAGCAAGAGGGCAAAAGGCCATTTAATTCTCATAATACGACCTGAGCGGCTGGCTGCGTACGGGATGTCTCAGCTTGCGCAGAGCCTTGGCTTCAATCTGACGAATGCGCTCACGCGTGACATTGAAGAGTTTGCCAACTTCTTCAAGGGTATGGTCGCTTTTTTCCTCAATGCCGAAACGTTTCCGCAGCACCTGTTCCTCGCGTGGGGTCAGCTCGCCCAGGACAGCCGAAAGCTGCTCTGAGAGCTTGGTATTGATGACTTCTTCGGCCGGAGCCACGGCTTTCTTGTCTTCAATGAAATCGCCCAGACTGGAATCTTCCTCATCGCCAATGGGGGTCTCAAGGGAAATGGGTTCCTTGGCGATTTTCAGCACCTTCTTGACCTTGTCCAGAGGATATTCCATACGCTCGGCAATTTCTTCGGGCGTGGGATCGCGTCCCAGTTCCTGCACAAGATAGCGCGAGGTCCTGATCAGCTTATTGATGGTCTCAATCATGTGCACGGGAATGCGGATGGTCCTGGCCTGGTCGGCAATGGCCCGGGTGATGGCCTGACGGATCCACCAGGTGGCATAGGTAGAGAACTTATAGCCGCGCTGATACTCAAACTTGTCCACGGCCTTCATCAGACCGATATTGCCTTCCTGAATCAGGTCAAGGAATTGCAGGCCGCGATTGGTGTATTTCTTGGCAATGGAAACCACCAGGCGCAGATTGGAGCGGATCAGATCCTGCTTGGCGCGCATGGCGGCTTTATTGCCGTTCTTGATGCGCCAGAGCACTTCCTCAAGGTCCGTGACATTGTGGCAGCACTTTTCCTGCAGGTTCTTCAAAATTTCCATCTTGCCGTTGATCATTTCCTTGAAGGAGAAAAACTCGTCCACCGTGAGATGGAGTTCACTGGCGGCCTTGTCGGGACTGATCTTGCGTTCGTCCAGATCTGAGAAGAGCTGACGGATATCGTCCTGTTTGCGGCCTGTGGAAATGATATAGGCTGAGAGATCGCGCTGGCAGTTGTGCATCTGACGCACATAATCGTCAACCGTCTCAATGATCCGGTCAATGAGCGTCTTTTCCAGCTTGATGTCGCGCAGACGCGTGACAATCTGTTCCTTGTAATTGATGATTTCCTTCTGAATGCCGGCCACCTTGCGTTCAAGGGTATTGCAGTCGTCCAGTTTCTTGTAGATCTTGCGCTTTTTGCGGTAGACCTGACGGATCTCCTCGAGCAGCTGGATGACGCGCGTGCGCTGATTCATCTCATCTTCGGTGGGATCGTCTTCTTCAATGGTCTTGACCACTTCCTTGAGCTTGATGCGGTTCTGCTGCAGATCATCGCCCACGCGCACCAGTTCTTCCACGGCCACCGGCACTTCCACAAGGGCGTAGAGCACATCCTGCTCGCCGGTTTCGATTTTTTTGGCGATCTGCACTTCACCGTCACGGTCGAGCAGGGGCACGGAACCCATTTCGCGCAAATACATGCGGACAGGATCCGTGCTGCGCGAGGAATAGTCCACGGATTCTTCATCCTCGCCGGCAAGGCCCAGCTGATCTTCAGGCAGAATATCGTCGGGCTCGGTGGGGGTGGCGCTGGACATGCGCTTGCCGTCTTTTTCCGAGTCAACAATGGCGATTTCGAGCTGTTCGAAAATGCCGATGATTTCGTCACTGAGTTCAGGGGAGGGCGTCATTTCCCCCGGCAGGGCTTTGTTCACTTCCTCAAAGGTGAGGTAGCCGATGGTTTTACCCTTGTCGATGAGCGTCTGAATCTGAGGAATATCCTTAAGATTACTCATGATCATGCCACGACCCCTGCGCCTGGCGCAGGCTGTCGTGCCCTCCTTATAGTGCGGCTTAGTCCTTTTCCCGGGACAAGCTCGCGGCTTTGGCCGATTGGTCGCTGTGACTGGTTATCGTTTGCTGTAACGCTTGAAGATATACCAAGTCACTTGAAAAGTCATCATTTTCTGCATTGCGCTGAATGGCACGCGCCACGAAGCTTTTGTCACGCATCAGGTGATAGGTCTCCACGGCTTTTTTCAGGGCGGTCACTTCGCGCTGGAAAGCCTCGGGCGTGCAGGGCGGAGCGCCTTTGCCGCTCCAGAGCTGGCATAATTCCCGTTCATGGGGAGTCAAGAGCTCCTCGTCAAGTTCGGGGTCCTGGAGTTTCTCCCAGAACTCGCGTGCCGCCTGGCTGGAGAGGAGATGGACAGCGCCCAGCTCCTGCAGTATGGCCAGCTGATTTCTGTAGCGCACGGCAAACATCAGAATCTGCCGTTCAATGATCGGTATCTGTGCGTTCTTGGCATGCAGCGGCTCTGGCCGGTAGACCACGGTGCCGGACTTGGCCTGATGCAGGCGCCGGTCGGTTTCAGCGAGTCTGAGATCACGTTCGGATAAACCCAGAAGGCGCGCCAGACGGCTGGCCATGGGGCTGAAAAGTTCAGGCAGTGTGATTTTGGCCAAAAATTCATGCGTCTGGGTGATCATGGCGCGTGGCGCCATCTGTCTGAGACAGTCGGCCAGAAAACTTAGGCCGTCAGGCGCCTTGGCCTGGAGATCATCGAAAAGTTCAGGTCCTTTGGGCAGACGCAGAAGGCTATCAATGTCTTCGGCTTCAGGCAGGAGCACGACTTTGCAGTTGAGGCCCTTGGGCAGAATCATCTGACAGGCGCGCAGAGCAGCTTTGCGGCCCGGCGGATCGCCATCGAAGAGCAGGACCAGGTTCTGCGTGAAGCGCTCGCAGAGCCTGTCAATCTGCTCCTGGGTCAGGCTTGTGCCCAGCACGCCCACAGCGTGGCTATAGCCAAACTGGTGCAGCGTGACCACATCCATATACCCTTCGGTTAAGAGGGCAAAGCCTTTATGGCGGATAGCCTGCGAGGCCTGCGGGAGGCCGTAGAGATGGCTGCCTTTGTGGTAAATGGGGGTCTCGCGACTGTTAATATACTTGGGGGCATCAATGTCTTCGATGATGCGGCCGCCAAAAGCGATGACCTGATTGGGAATGGTCGTGATGGGAAAGATCAGGCGTGCACGGAAGCGGTCAAAGAGTCGTCCCTGCTTGTTGCGGCCAAGCAGTCCTGCGTCCACGCAGAGATCTTCGGGATAGCCGGCCTTTTTGAGGGCTGTGACGAGATTGTCCCAACCGTCGTGCGCCCAGCCAAGGCCAAAGGTCTGGCAGATGGCCTGCGAGAGACCGCGTTTTTCAAGATAGCGGCGGCAGGGCGCCTGAGCCGGCTGGCTGGCCAGGGCCTCGGCAAAGAGCTTTGCTGTATACGTGGAAATTTCCTGAATGACAAGCTTACGGTCACGTTCCTTTTTTTGTTTGGCAAGATCGCTGCGACGCCCGCCCTGCAGAGGCACGCCGGCCTCCCGCGCAAGCTCCTCAAGTGCTTTGCGGAAGTCCACACCGTGGTACTGCTGATAGAAGGCGAAAATGTCGCCTGAGCTATTG
Organism: Desulfovibrio sp.; assembly: GCA_017613715.1. Classification (GTDB taxonomy): domain Bacteria; phylum Desulfobacterota; class Desulfovibrionia; order Desulfovibrionales; family Desulfovibrionaceae; genus Desulfovibrio. Next base: position 7,810 of record JAGADH010000128.1, read on the forward strand.
CAGCCAAAGCAGTGAAAGGTGCCGCGATCCTCATCCACGTAAAAGGACGGCTTGGTTTCCTTATGGAAAGGGCAGGGCGCACACCAGCGCGTACCATTGCGCTTCAGCTGCACATAGCGGCCAATGAGGCTGACAATATTGATGCGGGCTTTGACAGCCTCAACGGTGTCGGAATGCTGCATGGGCTTGTCCTTGAAACCTAAAATCCACAGTAGTTTTTTTAACCTACAACCTTGGCGTCCTGTCTAGCATTGACGCTTGCAAGCTGTCTTCTGTCAAGAAATACAAGCCTGACGTGCAACAACTGCGGCTGCATTGATAATAAAGGGAATCGTACATCTCAGGCACAGTTCAAATGTGTCATTTGGGTCACCTGGATAATGCCGATTTCAATGCGGCTAAGAATATTTTGGCGACCGGGCAGGCCGTGTCTGATGTCCGCGGGAAAGGCTCAAGCGGCCCAGCTTCCGCAGGAACCCGCCTGTGGAGCCCGGTAGCAGTACCGTGCTTCAGCAGGAATCCCCTCCCGGAAGGCGAGGGGAGGATGTCAATAGCGTCTAGTATCCGGCTTCTAACTGATGTTTAATCGCTAAAACGGCAAGGCCTGATTCCTTGTCGTAGCGGTAGAGTACCACATAACCTGCCACTCCAAAGGGGATGAGAAGCTCCCTATATTCCGGCTCCAGATCTTTCGCGGGACGCCCTATGCATGGGAATTCGCTTAACTTCTTGACCTTGTCATGCATGAAAGCCATGGCATTTTGAGCGACCTTTTTATCTTTCTCTGCCATAAATAAGTAGACTCTTCTGAGGCATAATCTAGCATTTGGAGTCCATATAACTGCTACAGGTGGCATTCTGGCATCTCCACATTCTCACCGTCTGCAGTTCGACTGAGCCAGTCTAAAACTTCATCATTTGTTAGATGAAGGCCTGTCCGTTGGTATTCCTCCCAAGCTGCCATACCTTCCTCTCGCCAAGCCTCCCGTTTTAATTCACGAGTTACATACGTTTCGAGAGCCTGTAACATTAACGAATGAACGCTCCTTTGACGTAACTCAGCAAGTTTAACTAACTGTGCATGTAGGTCATTTGACAACTTAATGCTGGCATGGATTTGATTTTTCATACATCTCCTTTGGCCTTTGAATGCGGCACTCGCTACGTAAGGTATCACTTTTTACTAATTTTAGCTACTAGTAGAAGGGCACGTTTTGCCCTTCCCAAAACTCGTGCTGCTTTAGGCGGCGCAAGCCGCGTCCCCGCCTTGCGGGGGCTTTTCTTTCCTTTCCAAAGCGCTTGGCCGCCGCCAACCTTGGCTGTTTCTAGACTTTTTTGATAATAAATAGCAAAAATAACGATACCATGATAGCACGGTAACAAAAAAATAAGCCCGGGTGTTTGTACCTGGGCTTCATATTTATTATGTATGTGGTTAGGCTTCTGTTTTCTCTTGCTTCTTAGGTTTGGCCTTAGCCTCCAACTCCTTTCTAAGCGCTTCGTTCTTGCTCCCCCTGAGGAGGCCAGAAGGCTCGCCAGAAAGCTTGAGGTTCACTATACGCCCAAGCACGGCAGTTGGCTCGACATAGCGGAAATCGGCATCAACATCATGACGAGAGAATGTCTCAACCGTCGGATAGGTGGAATGGAAGAGCTCAGAAAAGAACTCAAGGCATGGAACGAAGCGTACGATAGAGATCCGACGGAGATAAACTGGCAGTTCGGCATCGAAATTTCAAGAGTCAAGCTGAAAAGTCTCTATCCAGACATAGGGAAGAATCACAGCCAGCGTGAGCGTAGGCAAAGAGAGAAGATGGATGTAAAGGTAATTGACGAAAGCTTTCTTCCCAAACCTATGCTCATTTTTTTTACTGGGTTAACGTTAAAAATGCCTGAGACGCTACACTAGGTTTCTGGGCTTTCACTTACGGCTTCGGCCCAGAGAGCTTCAACGTCAAGTCCGGTCAGGCGGCGGCGCAGCATGTCCAGGGCGTGGCTTGTGGCCAGACGGCGCGTCCGCTCCCGTCCCAGATAGCGTCCCATGGGCCGTATGCAGCGCAGCCAGGTCCTTTCCTGATCGCTCAGGGCTATATAGACCAGGCCCAGAGGCTTGTCCGGCGTTGCGCCGCTAGGTCCTGCAATGCCTGTAATGCCAAGTCCGTAGGTTGCAAGGCCCTGTCTGCGTGCGCCTTGGGCCATGGCCCTGGCAACTTCCGCACTCACAGCCCCGTGCCGGGCCAGCATGGCTTCCGGTACGCCCAGAAGACGCGTCTTGGCCGCGTTGGCGTACGTCACAAAGCCGTAGCCAAAGACGTCGGAGGCGCCTGCAATGTCGGTGATGCGTTTGGAGAGGAGGCCACCCGTACACGATTCCGCAGTGGCCAGGGTCTCCCGGCGACGCAGAAGCTCAT
>JAGADH010000129.1 GCA_017613715.1 Desulfovibrio sp.
CATCGCTCGCCTTTTGATGCGCGGGAGCTTTTTTTGAAATTGATGACAGATAGCCAAAAATCGAAGTATCCCTTGGTCAGCCCACTTTTTTGAGGCTCTGGATCCTCCACACGCCAATGCTTCGGGATTTGGTTTTGTTGTCAGGCGTACTATACGATATACGCCAGATTTCCATTTTCGTCTAAATGTTGACTTTTCCAGTTGGAATTTCCATGAGCACAGCTTGCTTTACCGCTAGACCTTTGGAGAAGAAGTGCTGGGATTTATCGGTCAAGGGCAATCGAAGAGTCGTTGAACTGTTTCTCCTTTCACTCATTGCTATCGGCCATTTTGCAGATTTCTTTAGGGCTGGAAGGTAGATTTTTTTTAAGTTTAAAAAATATTTGCATGTTGATTTAGTATCATGATGAGATCAGAAATGGCAAGACCTACAAGCGTGAGGAGTGAAAGAATACATAAGATCCCGAAAGCATTGAGTTTTCTGCAGGCTACCTCAACCTGCGCAACCCGTCTTTTCAGCCACTGATCGGCGAGAAGGGGCAGACGCTCGGCAAAGTTCGGCAGCGCCGCATAAAAGGCCAATTCCTGTGCCATGTCCTTTTCGATGAAGGATTCAGGCGCACGGGCTAAGGTTTCCCCAAGGTCATTGCCCTGGGCAAAGAAGGCGTAGAGCCTTGTGAGATGCTCTCTGAGCCAGGAGCTTGGGCTGCCTTCAAGGCTGAGTTTGATGGCATCATCAGCTCGCAGACCTCCCTGTAAAAGAGCTCCCAGGGTAAAGACCCAAACTGCTGAGGTCAGAAGGCGGTACAGGTTCCACGGTGGCAAGTGATCGGCAATGGCACGAAGTTTTCCGGTCCATCTGGGCAGAGACCAGAGCATGAGAAGAATAACGGCTAAGATGATCAGAAAAAGCGCCAGCGACTTCCAAGAGGCTGTAAAGGCTGCCACATCCCTTAAAAGCTTTGCAAAGCCAAACCAGCGCTCAGCCGGAACCAGTGTGGTGAAGGCCGGCACCACAAAAAAGGATACGGTGAGCAGAAGACCCACAAAGAAAAAGAAGAGAAACAGGGGATAGCTCAGGGCTCCGCGTACAGCAGTCAAAACGCGTCCGCGCATGGTCACAAGCTCTGCCAGGTGTTTTAATGTCTCGGCGGGTCGGCCATTACTGTCACCTGCAGCAAGCAGCATGTACTCCATGTCAGGCACATTGTTCTTCAGGGCCCGGGATAGAGGCGCACCGGCTTCCATGGCATCAATGGCGGCATCCAAAATGCGCTGCTGTTTTTTATCGTCCTTGTGCGTGCGGGTACGCAGAAGGCGCAGGGCTTCGAGTTCCGGCAAACCATTGTCCATATGGCCTGCGAGCGCTTCATAGAGTCTGGCACGTGCGGCTCCTCCCAGAAAGGATAGCTTGCTGAAAAGCTGCATGGCATTCCTCAAGGCTCGGGAAAGAAGCCCAGGCAGTTCTCCGCATCCCTTGGATCAAGGTGTCCTTGGCCGATGAATTGAAGTGCCTGCTGCCCTGTGGTTTGTAAGCCGAGCGTCCTGGCATAGGCCAGGGCCTCGTCCTGATCCCGATTGGCCAGATATTGCAAGAGCGTCTGATCTGTGGGCACAATCTCACAGGCCACCAAAAGGCCGCTTCTGCCCGTTCCCTGACAGTGCTCGCAGCCTGCACCCCGTATCCGCACGGCAGGAAGCTGAATGCCCTGGCTTTTGAGGCGTCTGAGCATATCCAAAAAGGCTGAATCGCCTCGATAGGCAGTATCTTGCAAAGCTTGTGCCATTTTCAAGGAACAATAAGGACAAAGTTTAGGTAAAAGCCTTTGATAGACGAGGCCAGAGAGAACGGAAGGGTCCTGCAGATTGCTGAAGGGATCGGCAAATTTTGCCACAAAGAGCAGGGATAAAAGGCGCTGGAAAATGCCAAGCGCACTGGCTGCATGAATGCTGCTCCAGACCGGGTGGCCGGTTAAGGCTGCATCCATGGCTGCCGAGGAGGCTTCAGGGTGGCGGATTTCGCCAATCATGAGGTAATCGGGGTCAGCTCTGAGGGCACCGGCAATGGCTGCGCCATAGGCTGCTCCACGGTTGTCGGCGGAGGTGTCCACAAGCACCTGGGCTATGCGCTGCATGGGGTATTCAGGGGGATCTTCAATGCTTAAGAATGAGCGGTCAGGCATCTCACAGGCTAAGGCCTCAAAAACATGACGCAGGAGCGTTGTCTTGCCGCTGCCGGTCGGTCCTGCCACAAGGGTTAAGCCAGGTCTGTGGGAGAGCTTGCTGAGGCTCTGGATCTGCTCCTGCGCGTAGCCAAGAGCTCTTAGGCGTTCACTCAGTGTCCCTTCGGCTTTCACGATATCGTAGAGCAGGCGGATGGTCATGAGCAGGCCCTGACCATTGGCGGTTTGCAGGGGTTCGGTGTGGACACGTGCCGAATGCACAGTAGGCGGGAGAAATCTGCGGTTAACGATGCGGCCTTCCTGGCGCTTGAGCGGATCAAAGCGCGGTGAGCCTGCCTCGGTCATGGACTGATAGATGGCACGCATCAGCGTCATTAAGGTGCGTCCGCCCAGATCGCGCCAGGGCTCAAGCATGCCCATGCGTCTGAGCGCAATGCTGCCATGGGTTGCCAGACAGGTCATGTGGATATCACTGGCTTGAGCGGCAAAGGCGTCACGCAAAAGCGTTATGGCTTGACCCTGGATGGGATTGGCAGGATTGGCCGAGGTGTCGAGATGGAGGAGAAAATTGTCGAAGTCCGCGGGTTTATGCCAGGTAAGTTCACAGCCCTGACGGGTCTTGAGGCTTGAGAAGGCTTCGAAGTGGATATTGCCGCGCAGTTCAGTTGAGGCGTGCAGGACATTGCCCACAAGCAGGGCTCGGCCGTCAAAATGCTCGGAGAGATCGGCAGACTGATCGCTTGCCACGTTTAGTCCTGAATGGTCAACGTTTCATTGCCATGGCCGCGGTTGATGACAACGGAGCTTCTGGAGATGGAGACGACATGGCCATCGGCAATGGGGTCGTTGACGCGCACGATGCGTGTCCCCTGGCTTGTGCCGACTGTTGCTGAATAGCGGCCATTGACACTCTGGATGGACAAAAGGCGCAGGGCAGGCTTGGGAGCATA
>JAGADH010000130.1 GCA_017613715.1 Desulfovibrio sp.
ACAACAGATTCAAGATGTTCGGCAGCGGTATGCATGCCTTCACGCTTGGCATTCTGTGCTTCCAGGGCTGCAGCTTCTGCCTTACGCATGGCCTCTTCAGCTTCTTTGCCCTTTTCCTGCGCATGCGCAGTAGCCTCGTCAGCTTCACTGATCTTGCCCTTCAGAGAGGTAACCATGTTGCGCAGGGCAGTGACCAGATCCCCGATTTCATCCTGGCGGGGTCCGACCGTCAGATTGGCATCAAGATTGCCGGCAGACACAGCCGTGGCAAAGTCTACGGTACGCTTGAGCGGTGTCACCAGGTTGCGGAAGAAGAGATAGCCAAGGAGACTTAAAACCACAACAACGATCAGGGATGCGATCAGACAGTAGAAGGCTATGTCGTTGACCGTTTTTTCAATGACATCAACGCTTGCGCCAATGAACCACATACCGAGGATTTTACCGGTACTGTTCTTGATGGGCCAATAGACCGTGCGATAGCCATTGCCCAGAATGGTTGCCGGAGCGGCATAAATACCGCCACCCTGTAAAACTGCACTTTGCACAGCGGGATTGTTGAGACTTGTGCCAACAGCGCGGTTGCCATTATTGGTGATGGTTGTGGAAATACGCTGATCACCGCTAAAGATGGTCATCTCCATGCCCGTGACTTTCTTGACTTCATCGACAAAGGCATGGGTATTAAAGCGATTGCCCAGAAGGATGACGCCAATCTGCTTGCCGTCAGCACGCACAGGAGCCGCAGCACCGAGCGAGAGCCCGCTTTGTTTCAGCTCCACAGCCTCTGCCAGAGACTGGCCGTTCATTGCCGCGCGCACAATATCAAACTCCGCAAAGCTGTCGCCACGGTTTTCGGAATGACCGCGAGCCAGGACCGTGCCCTGATTGTCCATGATCATGGCAAAATTGGCTTCGCATTCGTTCATGGCTGTCTTGGCAAAGGCAGAGAGCTCTTTCTGATCATTGGCCTGCAAGGCCTGGATCAGTTTGCCTTCTGTAGCCAGCATCTTCACTTCCTGGAGCAGAGCTTTTTTCTTATTGGCGTAGGTGTCATCGACAACCTGGCGCACGGTCTGCAACTGCGTGTGGATGGTGTGATCAAAGCCCTCATGCATGAAATGACGAGAGGTGAAGAAAATCGCCAAAGAGCCAATCAAAATGCTGAGAATAAGCACGGCAGTGCATTTAAACATGATGGAAAGCCGCATTTCCTTCTCCTTGTCTAAACATATCGAGGGGACACCGGACTTGCAGGCAGGCCGGTACGCTACGGTGAAAAATCTGAGCAGGAGACTGCTCTTGTTAGCCTATATCGGTCGAAATGAGTTTTCTTTATAGCAGGAAAGCTGATTTCTGCAAAATTCCCCTTTTTTTGCCCGGTCAAGCTTTCCTTTGCCTCTCAGCCCAAAGCTTCCCTGCGCTCCAGGGCACAAAAAAACAGGCTTTCTTTCCGTTGCAGCAGATCGAGAAGCAAGCAGTCCCTCTGCGGGGCAGTCCTGCTCATCCATTGTGATTTCCCTGCTGAGACTGAAATGTGCGAGTTTGTGTAGGTCAGGCAATTGGTCATTACGATGACCAAGACGTTGAGCTTTCCCCTGTACCAGAAGTATGCAGACGCCTGGCATACAATATGCACATTATGCCTTGTATGACAGCCAGGAGGGAAAAAAATGCCCATTGAAGCAAGTTACGCAATATCCACAGCCAACGAACTTGAGCAAAGTCAGGCCACACAAAGCGAGCAGAAGAGTTCAGGCGATTTTGCCGAGCTGCTCGCCCAGGAAGAGGCAAACGATACAGCATTTGCGGAAACGGCAACACTCGCAGAAGCAAGCGAGTATGCTTCAGCAGCCACGGAAACACTCAACCAGGCAGCGGTCGCTGAGAGCGACGAGGGCAAAACGGAGATCAGCGAGAGCAGTCTTGAGAAGCCCTGCATCGCCCAGTTCATGGTCATGACCGGCTGCGACTTCAAAACCGCAACACGTGCCCTCTATCAGTATGAAAACTGGCAGGATTACCTGAACGATGAAAACAGGAGCATCCCCGATCTTTCGCAGGCTCAGCAGCAATTGCAGGCTGAACGGCAAAGTGGTGCCAGGAGCATGGTCGACGGCAGCTACGGCGCTCGCAATGATTATGTGCAACCCGATCCGCCGGAAGTGACCAATCCGGGCCAGGTTCTGCCTGCCTTTAACGAAAGCGGTGAGGTCTCAGGCCTTGGCTTCTATGATGCAGAAGGCACAGAAAAGACAACAGCCTCGCTCACGGACAGAGAAACTATTCTCGCTCACACTGATGGTTTTCACATCGGCCGCGTAGCGCTCGACACCTTTGCCCAAAAAGCTACGGGTGACTCCAGCGCACGCTTTGAGGATCTTGATCTGCAAAGCCTGGCCGAGCATTTCCCAAGCTATGCCGAGTGGACAGCTCAATACGGCCTTGAGGCAAGCGTCAACGGCCTTGAAGAGCTGGCAGCACAGGCTGAAACGTCAGAAGCTTCGGCCAGCGGGATAGAAGACGAAAGAGATGCTGGCGTAGAGAACTGGCAACTGGCCCTGCTTACGCAAAAAGCGCAGATGACACAAATGCAGTACACTCTTGCCTAAGCCAATCAGTCTGTCTCTGACAGCTCTCAAAACATCTTTCTCTGGCGCCAAAGGCGCATGCCAGGCATTCTTCTGCAAAAAATACTGAAAATCCCAAGGTTTTGCTAGATCTTTTCGCTCTCAGAGTGTATGCAATAGCCAGCGGAGCGAAGACTGCCATGGAATTGAACACAAACGGCATTATTGGTCAGAGCACCACTCTGGCTGGTGTCTTTAAAATGCTGGTCAAGGTTGCACCCACCGACAGTACGGTACTGGTTACGGGAGAATCCGGCACCGGCAAAGAACTGCTCGTAAGGGCACTGCACGCCAACAGCAACCGGGCCAATAAGCCATTTGTGCCCATCAACTGCGGCGCCATTCCCAAGGAGCTCCTGGAAAGCGAACTCTTCGGCCATGAAAAGGGGGCTTTTACCCACGCTATCCGCTCCCGCGCCGGCCGCTATGAACTCGCCGACGGCGGCACCATCTTCCTCGACGAAATCGGTGAGATGGATCTCAGTCTGCAGGTGAAAATCCTGCGCGTCCTGCAGGAAAAAGAAATCGAGCGCGTGGGCGGCTCAGGCGTCAAAAAAGTTGACGTGCGCATTGTGGCTGCCACCAACCGCGATCTGGAAAACGAAGTCAAAGCCGGCCATTTCCGCGAGGATCTCTACTACCGCCTCAACGTCATTCCCCTCCATCTTCCTCCCCTGCGTGAGCGGGGCGGGGATGTCATTCTCCTAGCCCGACACTTTTTAAACAAGTTCTGCGAAAAAAAGGGACGCGAACCTCTTGATCTCGCGCCCAAAACTGTGCGTATTCTTCAAGCCTATGCCTGGCCCGGCAATGTCCGCGAGCTTGAAAACTTTATGGAGCGGCTGAGCATTCTGACTGACGGCGATGTGGTCAACCCCAGTGACCTGCCGGACAAGATCCTCAATCAGGTCGCCGATCTTGACGACGAGGCCGAAGTAGCCTTCGAGGAGGCAGCTCAGCAGCTTGCCGCGCCCACAGCAAGCGCAGCCCAAACCAGTCAGCCAAGGCAGGGTTTTGTCTGGCCCGATCTCGCAGACCTTGAAAAGCTCGGACTCAGCCTTAAGGATTTCCTGGATACGGTCGAAACAAGAATTATCGATCAAGCTCTCGAAAAAGCCTCAGGTGCCAAAAATCTCGCCGCCGAATATCTGGGCATGAAGCGTACAACCTTTATTGAAAAGCTCAAAAAGCGCCATCAATAAGGATTGCTCAAAAGAAGCGCAGATTCCTGGGGCGAATGGGCACGCCGTGTGCAAGGTTTCGTCGATTCGCTTTATTCTGCCACTCTTTTTTTCGCACATGAAGACGCTTCCTCAAAGAACCCATGCCCGCCAGGATACCAAGGCCAGTGCACGCCGCTTGGCGCGCTCACTGCTTTTGGCGTTGAGCCTTGTCTCTTGCCACGCCAACGCCCACGCCTTGTCCCTCAGCGCCAGCGACAAGGAAGGGACAACACTCCTCACTCTTTCCCTTGACCATCCCTGCCAGATTATCAGCGTGACACAAGAAGGCCAGAATCTCTTCTGTGCGCTTGCCAACGATATCCCCTTCACCTCTCTCAGATTACCCAAAACATTGCCATCCAAGGTCCAGGCCCTTGCTCTTGAAGAGGCAAGGCTACGACTGAAGCTTGCTCAAGGGGTGGTATGTGTTGAGCTGACGCGCCAAAAAGACGCTCTGATCCTGACCCTCTCAGAGCCCCAAACCGTCGCGGCCAAGGCCAGGGAAACGCTAAGCACAACAAAGCCTGAAAACGCCAAGGCAAGGCTCACACTGAAGCCAGAGCTTAGGGAAAAGAGCTCTGTGCTGACAAGTGACACGGACCTGACCCACAGGGCGGAGCAGGGGAGGGCAGAAGCGCAGCTTCCGTTTGCCTCAGAAGACCTGCGTCATGCCCTGCAGAATGTGACAAAGCTTCCCTATTCCGAGCTTTTGCAAAAAATGGCACCAGCAGAGCGTGCAGCACAGCCCAAACAAAGTTCGGCAAAAGAGCCAGCAGGCATACTTGACAAGCTTTTTTCCTGGCTTTCTGCCTTTGTCCTGCCTGAAGCCGCAGCTCAGGATCTTGGCGATAATCGTATTGTGCGTATTGCCCCCCAGGATATCCGGGCCCGCATCAATACGGCTGGACCTGAGTCCTGGCCAGAAGAGCAAAGTCTGCAAACGCGCACGGATATGCCCGACCCTGATGCCACGCCTCCCCCACCCAGGCCCAAGCCACTCACGCCTGAAGAAACCTATCTCAATCCCAATGAACGTCAGGCAGCTTCTGGCAGCAGTTTCATCTCCGAGCCGCTCTCACAGGAAACGCGTGATGAAAAGCCCATGGCCGATGATCCGTCGCGTCCTTTCCCCAAGAATGAGACCCCGGCTGCCGTAGGCCCGCAAACTCAGGATGAAGGGCGCCCTTTCCCTAAAAATGAAGCGCCCATGGCCATTAATCCGGCAGATGATCGTCCTTTCCCCAAAAATGCAACGCCTCAGGCTGCGGATCAGGGACAGGAGAAACCCTTCCCCAAAAACGAAACGCCTGCTGTTAACGATGCAGGTGATGTCAAGCCCTTCCCGAGAAATGAGACGCCTCTTGTCAACGATGCAGGTGATGTCAAGCCTTTCCCGAGAAATGAGACGCCTGCTGTACGAGGAGCAGAGGAGCCTTTTCCCAAGCCTGCAACACCGGCTTCTGTGAAGCCCGCAAAACCTGGCCAAGACAACGAAGCTGTACAGAGCCGTAAGGATGAACAAGTCCATGGCCGAGTCAACACGGAGCAGCCCGGTGTCATTCCCGAAGCGTCCAAGGAGCCTGCGGCGCCTGAGCAGCGAGAGGTCATCTACGTAGACGAGAGCGGCAATCCCGTGGAAAAGCCGCTTGATATCAAGGCCATGATGAGTGAAATGCATTCGCTCATGGAGCAGAAAAAATACGACGATGCCCTCGTCATCCTCGATAAGCTCAAGAATGCAGCCAACCTTGATGCCGAGACCCTTGAGCAGGTGCTTTACGCCATCAGTGACTGTTACTGGTACCGCTACGAAAAAGATCCCATTGCGGGCTTTGATGTCATCCTCTCAACGACCAATGAGGCGCTCAATTTCAATCTGCGCTCGCAAAGGGTACCGGATGCGCTCCTGCGTCTGTGCCTGATCAATCTCAGTGTCGGCAATACGCTGGACGCCGAAGGCTATGTCATGGCCATTGTGCGGCGCTATCCAAGCTATCCCGGTACTCCCGTCGGTCTCACAGCCCTTGGCCATGCTTTTCTCAAAGACAAGCGCTACAAGGAAGCTGAGACCTTCTTTTCGCTGGTACTCGACAAATTTCCTGAATCCTCGCAGCTTAAGGACGCCTCAATCGGTCTGATCGATGCCTTCTACCATGAAAAGAAGTTCGACCGCGCCCGCCTCATTCTCGAATTTGTCAACAAGCGCTGGCCAAGGCATTATGTGGATAATCCAGCCTTTTTGCTTCTCCAGGCCAATATCGAAAAAGAATTCAAGCAGACTGAGCGTCAGGTGGCGACCCTCTGGCAGTTCTACAATCTGCAGCCGTCGCATGAGCAGACAGTGCCCATGTTCCTTGAAATGGCCGATATTTATCTGAAGGCCGGTAATCTCCCCATTGCTGAATTTCTCTATCAGGAAATCCTCAAGCGTGCCCCTGAAAGTGATGAAGGGCTGACAGCAAGCCTGCGTCTTGCAGAAAAAGGCTTCTATGAAGCGCCGCTTTCCATGGACGTGATGTTTGCGCTCTTTGGCCGCGGCTCTAAGCCTCCCTTCCGCGAGCTCTATCAGGATCTCGCAGCGCGCTCGCGCACCAATCCCGATGCCGTGCTTTGCAGACTCAAGCTTGCCCTCTGGCTGCTCTGGGACAAGCAGTATCCCCAGGCCATGGGCAAAGCTGCGGACTTTATCGACGAATATCCCGAGCATAGTGACAAAGCCCTGGCCCAGGAGATCATCTGGAAGGCCTTTGAGCAGGAACTGGCCATGGCGCTCTCAGAGCAGAACTACGCACGTATCCTGACGCTCTGGAACGGCTTTCCGCTTGTCCGCAAGCGCTACGGTGCCCCAGACTCCAAGTTGCGCTACGCGTTGGCGCAGGGGCAAAAGGAGCGTGGCGATGAGCAGGGTGCCATGAATCTTATGCGCACTTTCCTGAAATCGCCCATGGATCCCGAATACGGGGAAATCGCCTTTTTGGAATTCTTTAATCACTATCTCACTCAAGGCAACTGGAACGCCATTCTTGATCTTGGCAAGATTGTGGAAGGCTGGCCTCTCAAGCCTGAAAGCCGGCAGGATCTCGACTATGCCATGGCGCTCTCAGCTCAGAATCTTAATCTGCAGGGAACAGCTCTGGCCTTCTGGAAAAAAATCGCCCTGAATCCTGATGCCCAGCTCTATCAGAAGGCCTGGGCAATGGTCTTCATTGCCCAGGATGCCGAGCGCAGAAAGGATATCCGCGAAGCCTATGCTGCCAATCTGAAAGTCGTAGAATACTTCACGCAGCTTGCTGAAGAACGCTCGGACAAGGCCGATCCGGAACGCATCAAAAATGCCATGCTCTCCATCATGGACATCTGCGAAGTGGCTAATCATATTCCCGAAGCCCTGCAATGGGCCAGTCGCTTTCGCCCCTATGCACCTGAAAATTCAGGTGACTATCCTGCGCTGCGCTACCGTGAATCCCGCCTCTACCGCAAGCTCGGCGATACCAACCGCTCCAGAGCTCTGCTTGAGGAGATCATCCGGCATTTCCCCGATTCTCCCTATGCTCAGGCTGCACGCTCAGAACTTGAAACGTTTCAGATTTCGCGTGACCTGCAAAGCCTTCAGTCCCCACAGCCTCAAACCACGCCCTAATTCTCCCATGCCTGAAACTCCTGCCCAAACAATCAAGCCCGCAAAAGCAACGTTTGAAGCTGGCAGAATCCATGTCACGTTGGCTATCGAGCCAACAGGACGCGATCTTCTGGTTACCGTGCTTGGAGGCGCGGCTCACATCGGTGCTGTGGCCGTTGCCGAAAAGGACAGTGTGCTCACCCATCAGTGCCAGGGCCACAGAGAAGGGGAGATTGCTCACAAGATGGCTCAAAGCCTTGCCAAGGCAGGCGCCTGTACTGTCTGTGTGGTCTGCGGCATCCATTATGATTCGATCAGCCAGGAAGAAATTGCTCAGGTTTTGCAGGGCTGCAGAGAGCTTGAGCAATGGGCCGTAGAAGCTCTGAAAAGGCACGCTTGAGGTTCTTGCGAGCTGTGAGCTTTCCAGAGCTCGCCAAGCGCCTTCCTTTTTCAGTTTCCAACAAAGCCAGATTACTCACGGCTCTGTCTCACCCGGAGTATTTGTCACACGTTCATTCTGAGCAAAAATGGCAATCCATTTTTGCTTAAAAAGATCAAGCGCTTCGCTGTTCACGAGCAATATTGACATAGCATACGTTAGCGCTCGACTAAATGAAGATGAAGAGTCACCGCCAAACATATGACACAATTCATGTACATAGGTTGCTAAAGCCTGATAAAATCTTTCTTTAACTAAAATTGTATATTTTAAATAAACACGCTGCAGTTTATAGCGAATACGCATATTATAGTGATTGACGTGTTTTCCTGAAAAGTTTGTCAAGCAAGCTACACCCTGAGCAATCGACGTATCATTTCTAATGACCATTATTAAGGGCTTACTTTCGAAGAGAAAAAAACCTTCAAAAATTGTCTCAGATATTTGCCATAATAGTTCAAAACATTGTTTTTCTATACTATTGCGGGCTGCATCATTTTCAGCAAAACCGCCATGTTCTTCACAAACCTCTTCCAGTGTTTTATAGCCAAAAAGCCTAAATGTGTCTTTTGCAAAAATACATTGTAAATCTTTTTGTTCACTATACCATTCGCGTGCTGTTCTTCTCCTATTAGCATCATCTATTGAATAAATCTTTTTGAGACACAAAATATTAGGGTATTTTTCGACAAAAATTTTTTTATAATCCTCATCACCTGCTATTTTACGTACAAGAATACTGATTGTATCACTCCAGCTATAAAGGTCAATCCGTTTATGTTGGTATGAATGCCAATATCTTCGCATCTTTTCAAGCATTTTAAATGCACCTTGAGCATCAATATAAGAGGCAATACGTTCAAAAATATCGACTATATCAGATCTGTAGAGACGATTTCGTTCACGGTCATTTTTCTTATAGTTATTAAAACAAACAACTAAATCAAAGGGATTTGTTCCTAACATTTGGTAAGAACAAAAGACTGCGCCAACTCTTCCGTATTCGTCAACATAAGGAAGGCCTTTATCAATTGGATTTTTACTACGATAATACAGAGCGCCTTCTCTGCCTTCCCAAATTTTCTCGCCCAACATTGGATTTTCAGGATACAAAAAACTCGCCATAGCAGTTGTAAAACTTTGATAATCACGCTCAAAAACATTTTCCACAACTAATACACTTTTATCTCTTTTATGTATTTTTTCGACATCATAAGCCAGCATATAAACTTTTTGCTGATCAATTTTTGATTCTATAAAGATGACCTGAAGTTTCCAATTGCCAGATTGCATCACTATACTATACGAAAAATCTCTGACAGCACAAAGCGAGGCAATTTTAAATCCTTCTCCGAAATAACCAGCTGTTTGTTCAGAACTATTCGTTTTTGTCGATGCGCCAATATGCAACAACCATTCATAACTAAATGTTACACCAGAAACAGACATCACAAGAGTTCTTTTTTTGGCATTATATTTATAAACGAAACGCTTATTCCATTCAGCTTGTGGTACAGAATCATAAAAATTTTGAATAAAATCACGAAATACTTTATAACGATTCCAGGCAACCGGATATGTCTTAATGATATTTACGGGGATTATCATAACGAACCTGGCCCTCCTAGGCGAGTCTCGGTAATTCTAAAGAAAGAGACTTTTGCCAATATTGCCGCTGACACTCTTCCGTAAATTCTGGATATACTCTTGCAATCTCGCTCAAAACGATATATCGCTCTAAATCATAAGCCAGCACCTTGCCCGTTTTTCCACATATTTTTTCTATATTTTCTCCGTATTTTGTTAAATTATGACGTATATAATTAACAGAAATACGAGCGAGAAACGCTTCAGAAGCCTCAGCCAATGTAACATAAGAAGCCATCCTTTGCTCATTCCAATCGTTATAACTCTTCAGGGCTAATAAAGTTACTTTTTCTACGCGTTTTACATTAATTGGTAGTGTTGTTATTTTTTGCAAAATATTCCTAATTTTTGTTTGCACGGCTCGTCTTGCTCTATCTTTCTTTTTTTGTACATCATACTTATTTTCTATAAATTCAGAGGTCTTCTCTTTAGCCTCTATCCTCTTCAATGAAAAAAGCTTAACTTTACAAGACTTACCATAAAGATAATGATTTTTGACAAAATCTGGTTGAAAATCAAGCTTCTTAAGAATTGTTCTGGTCCAGCCAGTTCGTTGCAAAAGTTCTGTCTGTGTAAGATATTCAGAATCTTTATGAGCTGCAAGCATAGTAGTACCCTCAAGCGTAAAGCATGAAAACGTGATATAACCTATCTCTTGACGCTAAAGCACTCTAAGCAATAAGGTAATACTCTAGAAGACAGGCATGAGAAAGCAATGCTACTCATCGCAAGCAAAAGGCAGGCATCAGCTCGAGAACTCTTGCTGAGAGCAAAGAGTATCATCAGCAATGCCTAAGCAAAGCCGTAAAAGAGCAAAAAAGCCTACGAGGAAAAAGCGTAAAGGCTAAGGGAGTGCCGGAAAGAGAGCAGCGCCGGAAAGGTGAGACCTAACGGCGCTGTACAAAGGAAGGGAAGTCCTCTTGGTGCTTCACCAAGAGTTCCGCAAGGGCTGGATGAGAACAACGAAGACCTCAGAGTCTTTCGCTGTCTCATGGATGACACGAAGCCAGTCGTTAAAAAACGCGAACGTACGAACTTGGCTTGCAATGTGAGAAAGGATGCAAACAAAAGTATAGTGATGCTGCACGGGCAGCAGGGATTGTCATTCGAACTTATATCAAGAAAACAGAAAATGAATATATTGTCAAGAGCTTCGAAAAAAACGATCAAAAATAGGCGTAGGACGTAGTCTACGCTCTCAGGCCAGCTGCTCAAGGGCCCCTATGAAGCCAGGGGCTGCGCTTTTTGCCAGGCGTGGACGTCCTTGTAGAACTTCGCGCATGGGTTCACAGAATTGGAACGCACACCGAGAAGGCATTCGCAATCGTTGAGACGCACATAGAGCTTGACCAGGCGTGAACCCCGGTATTTGGCAAAAATGGCCTGCAGACCCCTGATCGGCTCCTCCCCCAGACGATTGGTCGGCACATGCACAATCACAGGATCATCACAGCGCGCACAGGCCTCTTCAAGGCTTTTCACATCGCGCAGGATCAGCTTGATATCCTGAGCTAGGGGGGTATTGTCATCGTCGGAATCCTGTGCAGCCTCATTTTTCTGGTTCTGCTCCACATTGGCGGTAATCACCAGAGGCGTCTGACCGGCATTGATGAAGGTTTCACGCACCCGTTCCCAGTCCTTGGGAAAGACCACAAGCTCAGCATGTCCTGTCAGATCCTCCACGTTGACAAAGGCCATTTTCAAACCCTTGGCCTTGGTCACCTTTTCCTTGATGCCCACCACAAGCACGGCACAGCGCACTTCACTCCTGACGGAATTCTTCACTTCCTCAAGCCTTGTCAAATGCTGTCGACGCATTTCCTCGACCCAGACCTGCAGGGGGTGACTTGTCAAAAAGAAGCCCAGAACATCCTTTTCCGCCAATAGCTTCTCCTCATCGTCCATCTCAGGCATAGAGCCCTCCGGGCAGTCAAAACCAAGACCACCTTTCTTGAGCATTTTCTCATCTATGTCCAAAAAGGATAAAAGCGAATTTTCCCTGTTGACGACACTCTTGGGCGAACGCTGGGCTTTAGAAACGACCTTGTCCATGGCCGAGAGCATGGCCTTGCGGCTGACATTGAAGCAGTCACAGGCTCCGGCCTTGATCAGGGCCTCAAGGGCTCGCTTATTCACAAGGCGCAGATTGACACGCTCGCAGAGATCAAGCAGGGAAGTGAACTCTCCGCCTTTTTTGCGAGCTTTGACAATGCTCTCAATGGCCGTCTGGCCAACGTTCTTGATGCCGCCCAGACCAAAGACCACCTTGCCCTGATGGGCCGTAAAGAAGGAATAGCTTGTGTTCACGAGCGGCGGCAGCACCTCGATGCCGAGCTCCTTGCAGCAGGAAATGTATTTCAAAAGCTTGTCCTGATCGCCCATTTCCGAGCTCATCAGGGCCGCCATGAATTCAACCTTGTAGTGTACCTTGAGATAGGCCGTATAGTAGGAAACCAGCGCATACGCTGCCGAATGCGACTTATTGAAGCCATAGGCCGCAAATTTCTCCATCAGATCAAAAATTTCATTGGCCTTGTCCTCGCCTATGCCGTTAGCCTGGGCGCCCTTGAGAAAAGTCGAACGCTGCTGGGCCATGGCTTCGGCCTTTTTCTTGCCCATGGCGCGCCTGAGCAGGTCTGCACCGCCAAGCGTGTAGTTGGCAATGATCTGAGCGATCTGCATGACCTGTTCCTGATAGACAATGACTCCGTAGGTATCCTTGAGGCAGCTGGCGAGAGACTCATGCGGATAGACCACGGGTATTTCCCCGTGCTTGCGCTTGATGAATTCATCGACCATGCCGCTGCCCAGGGGACCAGGCCTGTAGAGGGCGAGCATAGCGATGATGTCTTCAAAGCAGGAAGGCTGCAGCATGCGCAAATACTGGCGCATACCTGAGCTTTCCACCTGGAAGACGCCATCGGTGTCACCCTGACAGAAAAGCTGATAGGTGGCTTTGTCCTCAAGGGAAAGATCATCGAGATTGGGGGGCTCCTTGCCTTCAAGGCGGATATTTTCAAGGGTGTCGAAAATCACCGTCATCGTCTTCAGGCCAAGGAAATCGAATTTGACAAGACCTGTCTGCTCGGTCATGGGACCGTCGAATTGGGAGACCACGGCGTCCTTCTGTACGCAGAGCGGCAGATATTCTTCCATGGGCTTGTCTGAAACCACAAGACCGGCAGCATGAATGGAGGCGTGACGTGTCAGGCCTTCCAGACAGGAGGCCGTATCAAAGAGCTGTCTGACCTCTTTTTCTCCATCATAGCGTTTTTTGAGATCCGGCTCCTGCTCCAAGGCCTTGGCAATGGTCATCTTGGGGTCAGCGGGAATCATCTTGGCCAGTTTATCCACTTCGGCCAGGGGAAAATCGAGGACACGGCCCACATCGCGCACCACAGCTCTCGCCTTCATGGTTCCGAAGGTGATAATCTGCGCAACGCAGTCAACGCCGTAGGTATCACGCATATGCTGGATGACCTCCAAGCGGCGGCGTTCGCAGAAATCAACGTCGATATCAGGCAGGGAAACGCGTTCGATATTTAAAAAGCGTTCAAAGAGCAAATTATAGGGAATGGGATCGAGGTTGGTGATGCGCATGGCCCAGGCGACCAGGGAACCTGCAGCCGAACCGCGACCCGGCCCAACGGGAATACCGTGATTCTTGGCCCAGTTGATAAATTCCTGCACGATCAGAAAATAGCCTGGGAAACCCATGTCCAGGATGACCTTGATTTCGTGCTGCAAGCGCTCATGGTACTTGGCAAGATCAAGGCTCTCGCGCTGCGGATGCCGTGCCAGACGCTGCTCGAGACCTTCTTCGGCCAGTCTGCGGAATTCACTCTCAATGCTTGCGCCTTCTGGCAGCGGATAGACCGGAAAATAATGATGCCCCATGTCGAGTTCCACATTGCAGCTTTCGGCAATACGCAGCGTATTGGCAATGGCTTCAGGCAGATCTGCAAAAGCCTGTTCCATTTCTTCAGGTGACTTGTAGTAGAACTCATTGGTGGTGAAGGAAAGACGGTCTTCATCCTTCATCAGCTTCTTGGTGCCAATACACAAAAGCACCTCATGGGCGTTGTAATCGCTTTTATTGAGATAATGGCAGTCGTTGGTGGCCACAATGGGTAAAGCAAGGCTTTCGGCAAGCTCAAGCAGACCGGTATTGACGATCTCCTGTTCCTTGAGAGCGTTGGACTGCAGCTCAAGATAGAAACGCTCAGGATAGATGGCACGGTACTCTTCACAAAGACGCCTGGCACTGTCCATATCACGCGCGAGAATGGCTTCGGGAATTTCCCCGACAATGCAGGCTGATAAGCAGATCAATCCTTCACGGTATTTTCTGAGCATCTCCTTATCGACACGCGGTTTGACGTAAAAGCCATCCATGTAGCTGTGGGAGACAAGCTTGACGAGATTGTGGTAGCCATCAATGGTTTCCGAGAGGAGAATCAGGTGATTGCGATGCTTGGCCATGTCCGATTCTTTGTCCCGGTGATCCTGACAGACATAGACCTCACAGCCAAAAATGGGCTTAATACCATACTCCTTACACGCCTTAAAAAAATAGGCAGCCCCGTACATATTGCCATGGTCGGTGATGGCACATGCATCCATGCCAAAATCCTTCGTCCTGGCGCAGAGGTCTTTCAGGCGGATGGCGCCGTCAAGGAGGCTGTATTCGGTGTGGCAGTGCAGATGGACAAATTCGGACATCGTTTCCTCTCTGGTTGGCAAAGTCAAAGATTCTGCGCAAGGTAGCCTAAGGCGAGAACTTAGGCAATGAGCAAAACGCTTCCGAAAAGCTTTGTGTTGATAGCGGAAGGCTTGGCCTTGCAGCAATTTCGACGATTTCCCCTTCTTCATCTCCCAGAGCTATGCGTCACGCAGGTGCATGCGCTCATAGAGTTGAGTGGGGCGCCTAAGTGTGCCAGATGGGCCATGAGACCCCGTTTATGATTCTCGGGTACATTTTGACATAGAGGCCTGCCTAACGTATTAAAGAAGATTGGGGAGCACGCTTTTTTGCAGACAAGCAGTGAGGATAATGTCGGACACGCACCTTGTTTTCCCGCGCTTCTCCAAACGCCTGCCAAGCCGCTTTGCGAGTACGTTGAGATGGTATGGAACTGCTTCAAGAAAGCTGATTAGTACAGCTAAAAAAATCTCAGACTGACAGCACTATTTATAGGAAACGGCTTAAATAATCGTGCTTGAGACCTTCTATTTGTTGTTATAGGGTCGCTGCAGGGTGAGAAAGAAATACCTGCACACGTATACAAAACCAGCAAAGAAGATTTACTTGACGGGATGTTCCGCATAACACCTGCTTTCCCAATGAAGATATTTTGCAGGAAGTGCTTGCTGACTACTTCATGGAATATCGAAAGCTAAACGAGAGACCAGCAAAATTCTGCTTCTTTAAGAGCAAAAATTAATAACGACGTTTGCTCTATTTGTTCAAAATTGAGAAAAATAATATCTGTTTTGTTATATGACTCACTTATACAGAATATTTAGCAGAGCAATATAATTTTATTTAATATATTATGCAAATATATAAAAAATAGTAGATAGAAATCGCAATCTTATAACACATCTACTGATTGTTCAAGTAAAACATGCACACACAAATTACTATTGACGAATGATGAGTGCTATAAAAATATATATTTCACTTTTGACTTTGATAAGCCTAGCTTTGTCAGTTGCAGCTTTTATAAAAATATTTAATGTAAATTATAAATATATCATATTATATATAACAAATACCAACAAGAAAATAATTAAATAGAGTATTTTATATGAGATAACGATTTATTATTTACTGGTTTTATTAAAGTTATAATAATATATTAGATTGTCATTATTGAATACAGTATAATCTATAAAAATAAAAGCATCATAAAAATATATTAGTATTATTTATGTATACAGCATAGGTTTGCTAAAAAATTGAATATTCATGACAAAAAGAAGATATTTTTCATTGTATTTTGGAGGTGTCAAGTGGCACTCGGTGCTATTGATGTAATCCAGGGAAACCTGGTACATGGCTGGTTCTATGACGACGACGCCACAGTAATCCCTGCTCTCTTTTCAGACGGGAAGCCTGCCACACTTGTCGAAAACAATGTACCACGGCCTGATGTGGCCAAGGAATTGGGAGTAAGACCCGATACTGGCTATATTTTTCGCCTTCCTTATACGAAAGAGACCAAAACTCTCACTCTCACTCTGTTTGCAGCATCGCCCAAGCAAGTACTCCAAGTTACCAGCAAGGAATTTAGCATCACCTGTTGTAACCAACATTTCCTTCAACAGATTGAACGGGCAGCCCACATTGCACGACAACCTAACGCTGTCGGTATTACCTTGTGGGACGGTGCACATAATCCTCTTGGGCGAGCCAAGGTCTTGTATGATGTCGTCGTATCCTCAGGTCGTCCCTGTGTCATCCTCTGTTATTTGCATCGTGAATTCGGTAACGAGCTTTGGCCCCCTCTGGCAAACAGCAACTTCCCGTTAGTAGCCATTCCTTGGGAACGACGCTCATTCTGCCATGCACTCTTGCAGCAAGCGAATGTTCGTTTTGACACTCTTTGGATTTGCAAACCACGCCTTCCTTCCTTTTATCTGGCTTCAGTTGTGTCCGGTCCTGCTACTCGTCTGGTGTTGGATATCGACGACGATGAGGAAGCCTTCATGCTCTCGCAGACTGACCCGACAGACTATAATCTGCCAGGACAGGGTCTTGCGACAGAACTTATACGCTGCGTGTCCGCTCATACGGTCGTCAGCCCCCCATTACAGAAACAATATGGAGGTGAACAAGTACGACACGTGCGCATACAAGAACGTAATACGCCATCACACAACACGGAAGGGGGGGCAAAAAAAGTTGTCTTTCTGGGTACAGTGCGAAAGCATAAAGGTCTTTTGCCCTTAGCTAAGGCTCTCCGTGACATTACGGCCTCAACCGGTACTGCTATTCAGTTCTATGTATATGGTGATATACGAGAGCCTGATTACCTGGAACTTCTGACTGAAAACGGTGTCATCGTAACCGGTGGCATCATTCCCATGTGTGATCTGGCTCAAACTCTGGCTGATATGGATGCCGTTATTACCTCCTATCCGGTAGACGAAGCCCTTACTCAGCGTATAACAGCATGCCAAGTACCTGCCAAAATATCTGACGCGTTAAGCGTGGGTCTCCCCGTACTGACACCGGATACGCCCTCCATCGCTGATATCCGGACCATTCCCGGTATCTATCCTTTTACCTTGGAAAATTTCAAAGATCAGCTCCTGGCAGCGTTGCACCATTCAACTTCTATTTCGCTGCCGGAGGACTTTACCCCGACCGGAGCGTATAAGGCTTTCGCACAAGCGGAACAAAAGGCCGAATCAGCTTCGGTACTGCGGGATCTCATGCCTGTTGCAGCGTACCAAGATTCTCCTCCCACTCTTTTACTCCTATGGAAACAATACGATGCTGGACTCTACGGACGACGTGTGGATCAGCTGGCTCGCAGCTATGCCCGTGCATATCCAGATTACAGGGTCATTGTGCTTGAATTATACAATGAAACTTTGTCCCAAAAGGATGAGGAGATACAGCCCGAATTCTATACCGATGAGACCTCCCTGCGAGATGCCTTTCTGGCAAAAAAGCGCTACGGATTTCAACAGGATGGCGTGCTTTATCAGGCCTTGTTTTATACGGATGATATAAGTCTACGTAATACATTTCTAGATTTTCTTGAAGTTCGAAATCTTACACCAAAAAATTCTCAAATAATTATTTTTCCTATCGTTCAAGATTACAGTTTCATAGAAGATATTCTTTGTCAGTATCCTACTATTGTTGATGTCGTTGATAACCAGTTGTCATGGGCTTCTTCTGCCGAACGACGTTTATTTATCAATGGACAGTATTATCTCCTTATGCACACTTATGATACTATTATATTCAACAACGCATACAACCAGGAATATTTTGCTACCCATGGCTTCCTCTCTGAAAAGACAACAGCGCATATCATTCCAAACTGGTATGAATTCCCTGAACGGGCACCATGTATGTGGAAGCAAAAATCAAGCAACCCACTACGAGTGTTCTATTCTGGCAATATGAATGACAGAATAGACTGGCAACTGCTGCATGCACTTGCCAAACAGCATAATCTTCGACTTCATCTTGCCGGTACTGCTCAACGTGCCCCTTCAGAATTCTCATCACTCATCAAGGAAAAGCACGTTATCTATCACGGCGTGCTCAGCGAACATGACGTTCTGTCTTTGCTCTCCACAATGCATGCCGCGATCGTGCCTCATGTCCAGGATAGCGTTTCCCGCTTTATGGATCCCATGAAATTGCAAATGTATGGAGCTATTGGCATCCCCATACTTTGTCCCGATTTTCTTGCAGATCTCGCTCCCAATTGTTTACGATATCGAGATACAGTCTCATGTCTTGTTCGTCTAGATGAGCTGCGAAACATTAACTATACCACCAAACCAACAACAGAACCGGTTTTTCAACGCAAAGCTGCGCGTGATACATATCTTAATATTATTAAGACTCACTTTGATTGTTTACAATCTGCTACGTAAAATATGGATCTGCAAGAAATTTATAGACAAGCACATGATTATGTTCACGTAGTTGTCAATAATCATTACCTTTTTTGGAATGGCTCGGCTGGGCGATTTGACAACTCATTAGTCACTATCCTGAGTTTTGCATTTTTTATACACAAAATTATAAAACCCTTTGTTTGAGCTGGATTCTCTTTGAACAAACCTCTTTATTATGTGTATTGCTATACACATAAAGTGAGGGGCGTATGAGGGGAAGGCCGAGAAATCCACAATCCGAGTACAAGATGCATCCGCATCCTGACAATGGACACCATTTGCAGACACTCTTTCTAGCGGTAGGTGTCTCTCAAAAACTGGAAAGTCATATCGAAAATAATACCTGGGGAAACGAGGGCGTCCTCGCAAAAGCGATCATTCCAGTTCTCTCCAAGGATAAAGCGAATTTTATGTATAAAATAATGCCAAAGTCACGGACTCTAAGAATTCCTTCTCAAAGATATCTCCCTGTCACACTCTCCCGATTTGCCCGTATCTCCTCAATGGTCCCCTGCGCAACAATCCTGCCTCCTGCCTCGCCGCCGCCAGGCCCCATATCGACAATATAGTCAGCATTGGCAATCATCTGCAGATCATGCTCTATGACCACAAGGGTTGCCCCAAGGTCCAGCAGCGTCTGAAAAACGGTGATCAAGCGTTCCACATCCAAAGGATGCAGACCAATGGTTGGTTCGTCAAAAGCAAAAATGCTCTCATCCTGACGTCTGCCGATTTCCAGTGCAAGCTTTAGCCTCTGCGCCTCGCCTCCCGATAAGCCTGGAGTGCCTTCACCAAGGGTCAGATAGCCAAGCCCAAGCTGCTCTAGAATGGCCAGACGATCGCTGACACTTCTAAGCTTCTGACAGACCCCGTGAGCACTGCGCACATCCATGGCCATCAGCTGTGGCAGAGAGTAGGCGCCAGCAGGGCTTTCATAGCGGATGTTTTCCGCTGCCTTGGCGTAACGCGTACCATGACAGGTAGGGCAGGGGATAGTGACATCCGGCAGAAACTGGACATCAAGACTGATGCTGCCGGTACCATCACAGGTCGCACAACGAAGGCTTCCCGTATTGTAGGAAAAATCTGAGGCCTTATGACCTAAAGCCCTGGCTTTTGCGGTTCTGGCATAGGCCTTACGCAGCTCATCGTGCACATTGGCATAAGTGGCAACGGTTGAACGCACATTAATGCCAATGGGGCTTGCATCGATGAGTTTGACATGCTTTAGCCCACAAGCTTCGACAGCCTTAATATGAGCTGGCAGGGGCGTATTCTGTACAAGGTGAGCGATAGCCGGCAGAAGGCTCTCAAGGACAAGGGTGGTTTTCCCAGAACCTGAAACACCTGTCACAACTGTTAAGCGTCCTTTGGGAATACGCAGAGCAAGGGGCTTAACCGTATGCAGACTGTCCATAGAAAGGCTGATAGAGCCCAATGCAAAAAGCTCGGAGTCCCTGTATCTTGGCCTCGTTCTTCTTGGGGCCAATTGTGTCAGAAAGGGCGCAATCAATGAGCGGGGATTAACTGTCACATCCTGCAAGACCCCCTGGGCCACAATCTCACCCCCAAGAGCACCTGCTCCCGGTCCAAGCTCCAGATACCAGTCCGCTTCCCTGAGAATGGCCGGATCATGATCCACAAGCACAACAGAATTGCCGTCTTGTACGAGGTCGTGCATGACAGCTGTCAAACCTTGGATATTGGAGGGGTGTAGTCCAATGGAAGGCTCATCAAGCACATAAAGCACACCGCTTGTTCGATTACGGACAGCTCTGGCCAGTTGCATACGCTGAAGTTCGCCTGTGGAAAGCGTTGAGCCTGCCCGATCAAGAGTGAGATAGCCAAGACCAAGGTCAAGGAGACGCCTGGCAACATGGGCAAAGGAAGCACAGATGGCACTGGCCATAGAGCGCATGGCTAAGGGGAGACTCTCAGGCACCTTGGCAACCCAGTCTGTGAGCTCATTTAGGGTCATGGTGCAAACCTGATCCAGGGATTTCCCCAAAAGCTCAGGCGCTCTTGCCGCTTCTGAAAGACGGCTGCCATGGCAGGCAGAGCAGGGCTCTTCCTTCAAAAACTTCTCAACCCGTTTCATGCCTTTTTCGTCCTTGACCTTGGCCAAGGCATTTTCCACGGTATAGATGGCATTGAAATAGGTGAAGTCCATTTCACCGGCTGCCCCGTTGGTCTTGTTTTGATAGACCATATGGCGTTTGACAGCAGGTCCCCGGAAGACAATATCCCGCTCATGCTCGCTCAGTTCGCAAAAGGGTACATCATTGCGCACACCGAGGTCTCTTGCAATATCTTTCATGAGCGACCACATCAGCGTCTGCCAGGGAAGTACAGCCCCCTGGTCAATGGAAAGGGATTCATCTGGCACAAGCGTTGATTCATCGACGCTGCGCACAAGCCCGGTTCCCTGGCAGACAGGACAGGCCCCCTGGCTGTTAAAGGCAAGTTCTTCTGCGCCTGGCCCAAAAAAATGCACACCACATTCAGGACAGACAAGCTCCTGCTCGCGGGCAACGGCAAGGCTGGGAGGGACTCTGTGGCCATTGGGGCAGCGATGGGACCCCACTCGCGAAAAAAGCAGACGCAAGCTGTTCAAAAGTTCAGTCTGCGTTCCAAAGGTTGAACGAATACCAGGTATTGCTGGCCTTTGATGAAGAGCCAATGCTGCCGGCACATGCAGAATGCTCTGCACATCAGCCTGAGAGGCCTGGGTCAGCCTGCGCCGCGTATAGGTTGAGAGCGACTCAAGATACCTGCGAGAGCCTTCGGCATAGAGCACGCCGAGAGCCAGTGACGACTTGCCTGAACCTGAAACTCCGCAGATGGCAACAATACGCTGCAGAGGGATATTCACATCAAGGTTTTTCAGATTGTGAACATTAGCCCCTTTGATCTCTATGGCCTCAATCACAGCCCCTCCTCACAAAGACAAAAAATCGGGGATAATCCCTAACACTATACTTTGAAAGATCATCCAAACCACGAACACACAAGGCGCGATAATTGTCAAATAAAATAGTCGTCCTCTTTCATAAGAAAGAATGTGTTATACTACAAAGATATCATATATTCTTGCATTTGATATTCAATATTTTATACAAATTTTTTAATTTTATAGCAATGACTATATATTATAATAAATAAGTATTATAGCAAACAAGCATCTATGTTGGTAATTTATATACTTTTAAACCATATATCTGTGAAGTAGCTGAAAGACTCGTTAACTGTAGTTTCCGGATTTTTTAACACTATGTAGAATTTTCTTGATTTTTTTGAGTTTCTGGCGTATTCTAGTAGTGTTAATTTTAACGCTACGGAGCTGCCGATGCCCTTCATCCTCTACACCTCGCGCAATAACGCTGTTTACGCCACTTTGGTGGAATCAGTCCGCGTAAAAAATGAAGTGGATGGTGAAAAACGTACAAAATCAAGCAAAACTACATCGAGAACCTTGCTGTTGTGATTGATAAA
>JAGADH010000131.1 GCA_017613715.1 Desulfovibrio sp.
AGATCTCTGCTGGATTTTAGCCATAGACACGGAAGATTTTCAGGAAAAAGTCAGTCGTTTGCCGTGAGCTTGACGACTGGCGATTATGAGCCTCTGCAACGTTTACACGTTTTACGGCAATTGCCAGAGAAGCAATATCGAAAAAGTGCTGAAGAGCATCGTCCAAGATCAAAAAAGGCTGCCCAAAAGGCAGCCTTTTTGTGATCCTGACCTTGCTTTGTACGCACTTAAGGCCAGGAGTGTCAGAGCAAACGTTACGAGCAAGGCCAGACAATTCTTTTGGCCTGAGAAAAAAGGTATATGACGCAAAGACACAAATGCGTTGAAGGCGAAAGTTACGCAGCGTGCAAAGAACGTACTGCCATCACTGGCCAAGCGGTGCGATCTTGATGGAGCCACGGGCCGGATCATCCGCCGTTGTGCCCTGAAGCCAGCGGCTGAGCTCAAGCGTGCGCGTTCCCGTCAAACGCTCACGCCAGATATTGCGGGCACGATCAAGATCCCCATAGAAGCCTGGCTTATCGGCATGGGGGAAAAGCGCCTTCAGTTCCGCATCCCGAAACTTCAACCAGGCCCGCTGGGATTCCTTGAGACGCGCCAGAAAAACGGGATCGTCGGCATAGCTGGCGAAAATACGTCGGTAGGTGGAATTGAGCGCTTCTTCCTGCAGATCCACCCGTTCTTGGCTGCCAAGCTCCATAGCCTTGGGCTCAGCCTGAGCCGGTGTCTGAGCCAAGAAAAGCACAAAAGCCAAGACAAAGGGAGAAAAACGCAAAAGGCTGCACATACGAACTCCTGTTTAAACGAGCCTTGCTCCAAAAAAGGCTCTTTTTGACGGAAATGGCCAAAGTCACTTTTTCCCACTGATCTAGCGCTTTTGGCGACCAGAAGCTCAAGCGATCTCCCTTGCTGTCAGCACAAGCCAGGCCGTGCACGAGAAGCAACGGCAAAAAAAGTCTCTGCCAGGAGAGGAAGCCAAAGCTCTTTGCCAAAAAACCTAATGCAGCTTCTCCCTAAGCTTGTCCAGAAGCGTACGCGAAAGGGAATGCTTGGCTGTAAACGCCTTGTCAAGATCCTCAAGACCCAGAATAAACCATTCAAAACAGGAATGCAGATTCTCCCGACGCACCCCGCCCTCCAGCGAGAGGAAATAGTCGAAAACCAGCTTGTCCTCAAGCAGATAAAGCTTTCCGACCTTGGTCGTGACATTGAAGTCATTGACCTTTTGCAGGGGCGGTGTATCCAATTCATAGATCGCCCTAAGCGTCAGGGAACCGCAGCTGCTTTTGTCGTCATCGCAATCACGCAAAAGACCTGAATAGAAGATCCCGTTGATCTTGCCGTCAAGATAGGGATCGTCATCGCTGGCCTTGATCAGATCGGCAGAACCGAATTGCCTGGCGACCTCAACGATCTCAGAAAATTCTGATCTTCCCGTTTTTCCCTGGCCAGAGAATCTTCCGCATTGACCGCGAAGCATAACATGCTGGCCACAAGGAGCAGGCAGATCGGCTTAAACCTTGAGCCCAGCAAAGGCCGAAACATAGACTGACTTTTGTCGAATACACTCTTCATGACATCTTCAGCGTGTAAACCCCGCAGTTGACGAGAGCGAGGGAACGCTGCCTCCTGAATTTTCCTAGATGATTTCGTCTCATATTTGAAAAATCCTCATTTTGTCAATTTTCTCACATCTCTTTCCCCGATACGCACAACTGGCAAAACGTTCGTGGAAAAGGCTAAGACCCTTTGCAGCAAGGCCCATGCTCCATCGTCAGCCGTATGCAGGGTATTGAGAGCAAAGCCTATAAGCTGGACGAGGCCTGACCTTCTCTGCTATAGGAAGGCAGTTTTCAGGCGGCTGCAGGCGCCTTTTTTTCGCCCGAAGATTCCAGCCAGGCTACCCTGCAGGCTCAGCCCTGCAAGACCTGGCTCAAAAGCCTGTGATCTTGTCTGCTGCTCAGCATGCAAACTGAAGCTTGCACGAATCCCCGGGCACGGTCAGATCAGCTTGACCGGCTAAGTCATTTTAGACGACGTTAGCGCAAGCTGCAAAGCCTGGAATGCTTCGGAAAAAAGAACTCCGCAAGCAGCTGCAGACAATGCGAGGTACGGACGCTTGCCCGACGAAGTCGGGGAAACGGGATATTCGTAATGCCGTACGTTCATCCTGGCGCAAAAAGATCGCGTATGCTACGCCTAATAGGCCCTTAGAGGCTACGCGGCAAGTCAAACTTGCTGCGAAAAGAACAAAAGACATGGCTCCTCCCCGTCGGAAAAAACGGGGTATCCGCCTTAGGGAAATTTTCGATGAAACAGATCATTCTGACAGGCGACCGCCCTACAGGCCGTCTTCATGTCGGCCACTATGTGGGCTCTCTCAAGGAACGCGTCGCCCTGCAAAATTCCGGACGCTTTGAAGAAATCTACATCATGATCGCCGATGCCCAGGCTCTCACGGACAATGCGGAACATCCCGAACGCGTCCACCAGAATATCCGCCAGGTCGCTCTCGACTATCTCGGCTGCGGCATTGATCCCGAAAAATCCGTGATCTTTATCCAGTCGACCATTCCTGAGCTGCCCGAGCTCACGGCCTATTATATGAATCTGGTCACCGTAGCGCGCGTGCAGCGCAATCCCACGGTCAAGGCCGAAATCCAGCAGAAGAATTTCGAAGCCCATGTGCCTCTGGGCTTTTTCTGCTATCCCGTGAGTCAGGCCGCCGACATTACGGCCTTCCGCGCCACGGCTGTGCCTGTGGGCGAAGATCAGATGCCGATGCTTGAGCAGTGCCGGGAAATCGTGCACAAATTCAATGCGGTCTACGGTGAAACGCTCGTAGTTCCGGAAATCGTTCTGGCCTCCAATAAAGCCTGCCTCAGACTGCCAGGTCTGGACGGCAAGGCCAAAATGAGCAAATCGCTCGGCAATTGCATTTATCTCTCAGACGATACCGACTCTGTACAGAAAAAAATCATGTCGATGTACACCGATCCCAATCATCTCAGAGCCAGTGATCCGGGCAATCTCGAAGGCAATACGGTCTTTGTCTACCTTGACGCTTTCTGCCGCGACGAGCACTTTGTGCAATTCCTCCCCGAATACGCCAATCTTGACGAACTCAAGGCGCATTATCAGCGCGGCGGCCTGGGTGACGTCAAGGTCAAGAAATTCCTCAATCAGGTCATTCAGGAAGAACTGGCTCCCATCAGAAAACGCCGCAAGCACTGGGAAGAGCATTGGGATGATGTCGTGGAGATTCTGCGCCAGGGCTGTGCCAAAGCCCATGCCAAGGCAGCCGAAACACTGGCTGATGTCCGCCGGGCAATGCAGATCAACTATTTTGAAAACGCTTAGGTGCCAGATTTCCAAGACCATACAAACCAAAAATCCTCCCAAACCTTGGGAGGATTTTTTGCAAAGTCATTATTATCTGTCACAAACGAGCCTTTATGTCCTCTTCCCTTCCCCAAGCCACGGGCTTTGACATCATCGGTGATATCCACGGCCACCTTGAGCTCCTCCTGCGTCTCCTTGCCAAACTGGGCTACCGACGCCTAGGAGACTGCTGGCGACATCCTGAGGGCCGGATGGCGGTTTTTGTGGGCGACCTCATTGACCGCGGTCCACAACAGGTGGAAACCGTTGTCACGGTACGCCGCATGGTCGAACAAGGCCACGCTCTCTGCTGCCTGGGCAATCATGAATTCAATGCCATCTGTCATGCCCTGGGACTGCGTACTCTGGCAGCCGATGATCCTCACCACTCCTTTCTCCAAGAGGCTCCCAAAGGCAGTGCCTGCTACCACGACTGTCTCTCCTGGTTCCTGACTCTTCCTGTCTGGCTTGATCTGCCAGGCGCTACGGTTGTGCATGCCTGTTACGACCAAAGCTCCATGCAGCAACTGACAGGGGCAGGTGTCACTGAGTCTCATACCCTTGATAAAGCCTTCTACCATTTCGCCATCCAGGGCAAAAACGCCCCTAAAGGCACTCCGGAACATAAGGCTTATCACGCTCTTGATACCTTACTGAAAGGCCGTGAAATACCACTGCCACCTCCCCATACCTTTATTGATAACGATGGACGCCAACGTACACGCATCCGCATCCGCTGGTGGGATAATCAGGCCAAAACCTACGCAAGCCTAGCGCTGCAGCCAGGCGTCAAACTGCCGGATTTGCCCCTGGATTGCACTGTGGAAACCTGCCAGCCCCTTAGGCCTGTCATCATCGGCCACTACTGGCTTCCCCCGGATGCTCTTCCCAAGCCCCTGACCCCCATGGTTGCCTGTGTCGATTACAGCGCAGGCCATGGCGGCCCTCTGGCCTGCTACCGCTATCAGCCAGCAGAGCCCAAACCCTTGCTCGCCAAAAACTTTGTCACAACCCAAAGCCCGGGGAGTCCCTTGCCTGACTAGGGCTTCTGCAGGCTCTGCTGCTTTTCTCGCCTAGACTCCTCACGCCTTGTCTGTTGATATGCCTTGCCTCTGGCAGCGATCAGAAAGCCTTACAGTCTTCCCCAGACCTATGGTGCTACGGCCTGCGACTGGGACAAAGCCTTTCGATCGTCATGGCTTGCTTCAGCTCCCCTTTGTCGGGCCTAATGCGCCTTAGCCATTAGCTCCCTAAAAATGCTCTCTTCGATATCGCAAGTCTCCTGAGACCATTCGTCACAGCTCTTTGCCTGCTCGTCAGGCCACGCATTCTTGTCGCAGATGGCTTTCTGCCCATCTTCTTTCTGTCGGAAGTGGCAAGCCTCGGACCTTCTTCCTGCTCCTGCCATGCCAGCTCCTCTTCCACCCCTTTCCTCAGCCAGGGCCTTTCTGCGCTCAATCTCCTCCTTCACTGAGCCCTGGGGATAGCAGCGTGCCAGACAGGCCAGAGCTTTTGGCAGACCAAGAGCATCATAGAGGCGGTTACGCAGGCGCATATCCTCGGCTGTGGTGGAAAAGGCCCAACGCGCATAGCCTCCGGCACAGTTGGTCAGATGCAGAATGCTTTCACCAAGGGCTGTGCGGTAAAGGGCGATGCAGTCCGCGCCGGCCTCGCCGGGCCTACCGATGCCCCGCAGTGCCTCATAGGCTGCATGGTTATAGCCAAAGCGCTCGGCAATTTCCTTGGCTTCCTGAACATTGCCGCAGCCAAGCGCATAAATGGCCGTTGCCATCGCCACCAGCTCCTGGGGAAAATCCTGAAGCCTTTGACTGTAAAGACCTATGGACAGATTGCGTTTGCGCGATTCACGCGTGGCTGTGGTCAGATCACTGATGATCTGCCGCGACAGGGGATTATGCATATCCTGACACGAGGCGCGGTGGAATTCATCATAGCAGAGACGCTTGGGATCGGCCAAAAGGCTTTCAAAGCGCGGCCTGTGGTAGCTGCGAAAGGCTTCCGGCACCTCCAGCAGATCGTCGGCAGTGACAAAAAAGTGCCCTGCTCCCACAAAGCGTGCCAGCATGTACATGATGCCAGACTGCCTCTGGGCCTGCGGCCCGCCCCTGGGTGTGACAAGGGAAAGGTCAAGGCCGATGACACGGGCACTGCCAAGGGAAAAACGCGTGGGATGAGAGAGCACAGGGTATTCCTTGAGAGCGCTGATCAGATAGCGTGAACAGGCTTCAGGTACGGTCTCGCCACCTGCTCCCGCCTGAATGCCCTGATAGTTTTCAGCCACATGGTGCCAGGTGACAGCCTGGGCGAGATCGGCCATGAGCGGCATGGCCTGCCTTTGAGCCTGCAGGGCCAAAAGAATTTCCTGATGCGCAAAAAGTACCTGCACCACTTCCCACCAGGTGGTCTGGCTGTCCACGGCAAAGTCCAGTTCAGCCAGCCTCTGGCTCAGCTCTGGCAAGAGATACGGGTCAAAGCGCCTGGGCGCGGCACCATCAGGGGCCAGACGCTTGTAGAGCTGATCGCAGGCCTCACGCAAAAGCGAGCTGACACCATCGGCAGGTGCGGTCTGATCAAGGGGAGTGCAGAGCAGACTTAAGAGATTGTTCAAAAATTCCTGATGATTGCGCAGAGGATAGGGGCAGCCAAGGGGCGTATCAAAGGGATTGATGGCATGACTTGCCAGGTTTTTGAGCTGGGCAAAAACCGCGAGATGCCGTTCAGACCTGGGCAGAGCCCAGCGCAGAAGATTGATCACACCTGCGCAGGAAGGACCGATATCAATGACCGTCAACCAGGGCAGGCGGCTCTGGCCGCTGCGCACAAGGAAGAAGAAATTGAGGGTATTCAAAAAAAAGGATTTGCCGGCCCCCATGCCGGCAAAGACCACCTCATTCCAGGAGGCCTGCAGCGAATGAAAGAGACCCACAGGCATGAATTTGCCATCAGGTGTGCGCAGGGGCAGATCCCCGCTCTGCCAGGGCGAAGCCGTGCGGGTGAAGGGCAGAAGGGCAATGGCTTCGGGCAAGGGCGCAAGCGCACGGGGAGCCGGCTGCACAGGCAAGAGACAGGGCAGCGTGGCAGTCAGAGCCAAAAGGGCATCGCCAGTTGCAGCAAGCGTCTCACAGCTGCCCCAGGCCTGCACCATGCTCTGGACGTGAGCGCTTGCCCTGGCAAGATCCTCAAGGGGTCTTGGGCTTGCCCATTCCCGCACCCAGGTGCAGAAGGTCGCTGAAAAGCCCACAATGCAGGTGCCGGCCAGGGCGGCCTCTTCCAGTTGCTGGTAGGCCCGGCTGTACATGCGATTATGCTGCCCGGCAAAGGAGAGTACCTGACTGGCCAGCATTTTCAGGGAACTTCTGGCCAGCCCGTTGCCTGTCAAAAGAAAGCTGGCCCGCCAGGGCATCTCCCCTTTCAGGCTCTGAAAAAGACGGTTGAACGGCAAAAGACTCTGCGGTGGCAGCGACAGCACAAATGGCGCATAGAGGCGGCCGCAGGCACGCACAAAGCGGCTGCCCACAAGCCGCACATCACCCGGCCAGATCTGACGGGCCAAGGTCGGGATGAGCAGATGGGAGAGATCATGGGGGCTTTTCCAGGGTTCAGCAGCTTCAAGCAGAGCAAAATCACCGGCAAGCCTTGGCCGCCATGCGGGCGGGGTCAGATCAGGACAGAGAAGCCTGCGCACTGCAGCTACGGCCTGGGCTGATGAGAGCCAGTGCACCAAGAGCTGCTTTTCGCCAAAGCATTCCACAAGCTTTTTGACCTGGGAGCAATGGCTGTCTCGCAAGGCGGCAATGACACAGTCCTTGCCCTGGCGCTCGCCTGCCGCACAAAGCCTTTGCCCTGCCAGCTTTTTTCGCTCCATTTTCAGCTGCGCCTTGGCAAGTGCCCAGGGTCTTGTCCAAAAAGCGAGATAGACTTCCTCCTCAGCGGTATAGCCTGCGATTTTTGCCTCCCAGTCATCGAGAACAGCCGTAAGATCCAGATGCAGATGCCTGGCTGAGCGCTTATAGTTTTGAAACTCGCCATGCACCTTTTTGTGGCTTGCCTGGGGATCATAGTGCATGACGATCTGCAGACTGTGACAGGATTTGCCAAGGGGTACCGCAAGAATGGTACTCAGATGCGCCACAAGATCACTAAATTCCGCTTCGCCGATCAGCCTCAGACTGCCCTCCACACGCAGCAAGGAGACCAGAGAGGCATCGTCACAGACAAGCACGCCGTCTCGATCATCCGTGTAGAGCCTGGTATGGGCCTGGGCGGTAAAACCCAGGGTGGACATCAGACCAAAGGCGGCACTATTCAGCCAGGAAAAAAACTGCTCCATGATGCTTTCCCCAACGTGACCATCAACGACCTGCCAGAACTCAGCTTCCTGCTGTTTTCTCAGCCACAATCATCTGGCAGATGGCAATACCCTTGACGTATTGAGCTGTAGAAACACGCTGGATGCGCATGCTGATGAGGAAGGACTGCCGAGAGAGCACCTTGTCCGATGTTTCGAAGGCAAGTTCAAAGGGCACCTCAACTTCCCAGGTCATGCGCTCATCCAGAAGGCCCTTGGCCACAATGACCGGCATGCCGGCGATGATGCCGTGCATCAGGGCCCGGTACTGCGCAAGAATGCGCAGATGCCCTTCATCCGTAAGCGAACGGCGAAAACCAAGATAGGCCTTCTTGGTGAAGGCGCTGCGGCTTTGGGCCAATTGCTCCCGCCAGTGCAGAAAATCGAGATTGAAGATGGCAATGGCAGTCTGGGCAGCCCACGAGGTGAGAGCTGCGTCGGTATACAGCGGTTCACTCAGAGGATACATGGGCATGATCTGCATCTCCTGATTGACCCCGAAATAGACCGGTTGCTTTTCCCGCAGGGCCAGCGTCAAAAGACCGCCAAGACTCAGCAAAAGCGTCAGCAGCAAAAGCAGACAGAGCTTCAAGAGCTTCCGACTCATGGCCTCATAGTGACGAATGCCGTGCACAACCCCGTCAAGGCCACATGCTGCATAAGACATCGATTCTTTCACGCGCCCTGCTCCTCGGCTTCACACATCTTGGCAGGATGTTCTTGCGCAAACTTTGTGATTTTTTGCAGTATGAGCTTATCCGCAGCCAGAAGCCGCTCCAAAGCCCCCTGGGCATACCACATCTGAAGAAGCGCAAGCGGTGTTTGCGCATCAAGCTCTGCCTGGCCTGCCAGCGCGAGATAGGGCGGAAGACAGCCTGCTGCACAGGCTGCGCTGTAGAGCTCGCGCTCTTCATGTCCCTTACTGTCAACACGGATGCGACCATTGGCATAGCCTGTGACGGCAAGTCCGCGTTCTTTCAGCGCATAGGCTGTCTCACAGAGCAGGACACGATCTTTTGCCCTGAGGTAGGCTGTTAAGGGATTAACGGCCACAAGCTCCCGCATAAAACTCTTCTGATGGCGGCTTGTCTGGGCCAGAGCGTTCCACAGATTTTCAAAAAACACGCCGCAGCTGATGGAAAGCAAACTTGACTCGGGGAAAAACGCTTGCAAATCCTGCGGCAAATGCAGGCGTTGTGAAGAGGCCGACAGGAAAGCCGCATGCACTGTCAGATCCGCATGTTCAGCAAGAAAGCTGAGCTCCGGCAGACTCACCCAGAGGCGCCGGCCCCGGCCAAGACGCTCTCCTCGGCCTGGAGCAAAGGTGAAAAGACTATCCCAGGGCGCATCCAGGCTAAGGCAGGAAATGTGAAAAAAGCCAGGACGAGCCTCGAGATCCCGCAGAAATGCCTGCACATCTGCACGTCCGGCATGCTCTCCGGGCAGTTCTGCCGACGAGACCTCAGCAAAACGTCCGTAGGGAAAAATCTGGTCCAGGACATTGAGACAATGCCTGCGAGGCTCAAGACAAAAAATGACCTTGTCCTTGGCCGCACCGACAGAAGAGCTGCGGCAGTTGGTATTGGTCACCGTGGCTTCCTCAAGCATTCTCGCCAGATGCGGCCTGACAAGCATGTCGCTTGGGCCAAAATGCTCCTTAAGCCCGCGCCGCAAATTGAACGCTGGCAAAAACTGCTGCTGACCCAGGAAAGCCCGGCAAAGTGCCAGAACCCGGGAAAGCAGTCTTGCCCCGGTTTCCGCAAGAATCCTGCTGTCGCTGATTCTATGCCTTGCGGCCAAGGACGCCAGATCCTCACGCAGATAGTCGTGCGTGCAAAAGCCCTCAGGCAAAGCCTGAAAGACTTCCCGACCAAGCTCATAGCTGACATTGGTCAGCCAGAGCGCACTTTCAGGCAGGTCCTGACCTGAAAAAAATCGCCTGGCTTCCTCTTCATCCCGTGCATACCAGCCACAATCAGGCTGCGTAGTCTCATCAAAAACCACACAGCCCACAGGCACATGCATTGTGCTTTCCATGCTGCCTCCCAGGCCTTTTTAATAAATTTGATACTTCAAGTCAATTAAAAAGCCCGGGCTCGCAAAGCAGCATTGAACGCGACAGAGCTTCTGCTGTCTGCCTGAAAATCCTTGCCTTTTTGGCTATTCTGCATCACACTAAGGCACTCTGCTGCTCCATCATCAAGGCGTAGTGACTAAGGAACCTCCCGCACAGCCACTGCTTGCGTCACGATCTCCGTCAGCAAGGCGCAAAAGCATTCCAAGACACGTCTGGCAGGCCAAGGGCGGCAATAGATCCCAAG
Organism: Desulfovibrio sp.; assembly: GCA_017613715.1. Classification (GTDB taxonomy): domain Bacteria; phylum Desulfobacterota; class Desulfovibrionia; order Desulfovibrionales; family Desulfovibrionaceae; genus Desulfovibrio. Next base: position 10,072 of record JAGADH010000131.1, read on the forward strand.
GGGATCTTTTTTTTGCCATCCAGCCCCAAGGACAGCCTTGCGCTTTTCCCTCAAAGGATCTTCCATGCCTGCATCTGTCAAGACAAAACCGCAGAAACCCGCTCAAGACGCAGACAATGCGGGAAAAAGACCGACCAAAAATCCCCTGAGGGCTATTCGCCGCAAATGTTTGGACTGCAGTGGCGGCAGCACTCTTGAAGTCAAAGAATGCGTCATGGACCAATGCGCGCTTTGGCCCTTTCGTTTCGGACGCAATCCCTATGACCAAAAGTCACAGATCCTGGAGCCTGAAGAAGACTTCTTGACAGAAGAGAGGCAGATGCCTTTGGAACATGACCAGGTCACAGAGCCCGTAGCAACTGAAGAAAAAAGAGCCTTGCCCAACTTAGCTACCAATAGCAGCTTACCCGCCAATTCTGATCCAAAGGCAAAGCTAAGCTCCCAATGCGTTTCTGATACGACCCCTGCTACCCAAGACTCCCAGGTCACAGAGCCCGTACAAAAAGAACAAAGCAGAGTCTTGCCCAACTTTGCTACCAATAGCGTCTTACCCGCCAATTCTGATCCTCAAACTCCACAGAGCCCTCAAAGCGTTTCTGATACGACCGCTGCTTCTGCTACACCCCCTAAGGCACCCAGCCCATCATCTCAAGCCTCTGATCCCAGCAAGCTCTTTTTTCCCAAACAGAATACTGTGAAAAAAAAACGCGCCTCACAGAAAATCGCTCAACCGTCTGCGTCTCTTCTCGATTATTTCTGAGTCGCAGCAGGACCAAAATCACAGCCTCACTGGCCCTGCCGTAAACTGCGAACAACTTACCAAAACTGCCGATATTTTTAACATATCATTTCTATTACTTCTGCTTGTTTGGGTAAGGCACAGGCAAAAAGTGCAGCCACGGCCTGGACTCTGCGCTTGAGACCGAGCTTGTGGGCGTACCGACAAAGACTTCGCCTCTGAGGAGCTTTTGCTTTCTTCCCAAGAGTGGAGACAAGCTCAACTGGCATTGCTGATGTGGTCATGGCCAGATCAGCGACAAAGATCAAAAAGAGACGCGAAGATCGGCTTTGCAAGACGATTCCTGACCAATGACAATCACGGCTCCACAGCGTGAAGATCTGCACACTAAGAAGCCAGCAGCTACCTGCACCCCATCTTCCTCATTCTTGACAGTGCCTGATGTCAGAGCATCTTGATTCCGACACGCCTAAACTCAGAGGATAACCTGATTAGGTTGACGTCGTACAGCCAGAACAAATCTGCTTAAGCGCTTTGAAGAATGCTCGTGCCAAAAACTGTCTACGGACTCATTTGACCATCTCGTGCACGAACTTGTTACTGGTAGGCTAAAAGAGTGCTCCGAAGCTCTCCTAGGAGAGCAAATCAATATTCTACAAAATGAAAAAAGCTCAAAGCCTGAAAACCAGCTCTACGCCTGGCCATCCTGACTTTTTTTGCCATTTTTGGATCGAAACTTGAGTAAAAGGTACATCTGGGTAGTCAATCCCCCCGTGCAACGCTTACTTCTTTTCAGAAGAGCCACGAGTATCTCGGCCAAAAAACAGCCCCTGAAGAAAAACTTCTTCAGGGGCTGAATAGTGTAGAGAGCTTTCGTTTACTTAACTTCCTCTACAGTCTGAAGGATCTTCAACATGTTCTGCGTGTCTGACCCGCCGAGGATGGCGCAGGTCAGGATGTCCTCCACAGGAGCCACCACAACCATGACCTGCGTGCCATCGACATCACAGACCATGCAGACAGTTCCGTCCTTCTCCGCAGTTTCCTTCTTCAGTTTGCCGTTCATACCTTCGACCACAGCCTTGGCAAGCGCCTTGGGTTCCACGTCGGCCTTTCTGTACTGCAGGCTCATGGAATTCTCGCCCTTGGCGTCCGTCAGCTGGCAGCCATTGTCCACGGCTTTGGCTGTCCAGCCTGCAGGCACATCAATGGAAAATTTTCCGGCCGGAGAGGTAAAAACCTGCGGTGCAGCAAAAGCCTGACCACAAAGAAGGCTGAGAGCCAGAATAAGAGAAGAGACGATCGTTTTCATTCCTAAACTCCTTGTTATTCTATCCAACTGCCCATGCAGAGAACAGATTTTGCTTTGTACAAGGTTGTGATCCTTTAAGCAAGAGGACAAAGACATACCTGCAGGGTTGCAGCATTTACTTTTTTTCAGGCTAGTGTTTTGTCTCAGGCATTTTTAACGTTAAAGCAGTGAAAAAAAGGATAGCATTGCGCAAAAAAGTCCATAGAGCATCAAAGCTAGGCCAAAAAGCGCAGCTGGTCTCATACAAAGCTGCAAGCGAGCGGGTCATACTGAGCGCCTGCTGCCTTACGTCGACAAATGCTGCTGATCCCGATCCATTTGCATAACCCATTGTGACATGGGTGAAATCCCGGCAGCCTGTCTGGTCGCCAGCCAGTGGATTTCCGATTTGCCTCGTTCCAGCAAAGCCCAGTTGGTGAATTCCATGCCGAGGATCAGAGCGGGCTCAGGCGTTTCCTGGTTTCTGACATTACAGATTTTGCAGGTACTCCAGTAAATGACCAGTGGTCTGTCCGGCGCATGACAGTAAACAAGCAAGGTCAGCAGCCTGGCATCCTTTTGGAATGCCTGCTCCATGCCGCCCAGGACACTTGTGGCAATCTGGACAGCCATACCCGAGGCCGAAACATCCGAAACCTGAATGGTCTCTTTGTCCACACCGTGGCGATACTGCAAAAGAGGTGAACCCAGCTCATTGGTCTCTTTGGGCAGAGGCAGATCAGGGTTGAGAGCCCAGAAGGCAATGACGCGCACCCTGTCCTTGGGCGGCTCAATGCGGTGAAAAAGACGGCGCTCACCTGAACCGATCTCATCGGGAAACTGCACAACAAGCACAGTCTGCCTCTCGAAGTTGCGCACTTCCCTGATCACGGATCGAAATTTGCGGATGGTCACGCCTTCCTTGGAATAAATACGGTAAAAGATCTCCACCGCCTCATGACAAAGTTCCGACGGCAAAAGATTCAGGGCCTCCAGCTCAAGGGTCTCTGAACCGATTTTTCCCAAAAGACAGGAAATCGTATGATAACGAATTTCCTGATTTTGCAGATTGATCTCAAAGATATTATTCTGCAGCTGCGCATCTTCCAGCATCTTGCGTAAGCTGGCCTGCTGTTTCTGCCGGTTTTTCAGTTTATGTCTGAACTTCAGATAAGCAAAAAGCAGCGTGACGACAATGACGAAAGCCACCAGAAGAAAAGCAAGCGTGTGAATTCCACTCATCAGGGTTTTCAGCAATTCCTTGGACACCAGGAACTGCCGCCTCCATGGCGTTTTTCAAGAGTTCAGGGACACAGTGTCTACGGCAGACGCCAGCGTCAGATCAGCGTTCAGATGAACGAGTACCCAGAAAACGGCGCTTGCCATAGCGCACCACTTCGCCCACAAGCAAGGCCGTCACAAAGCAGCCCAAAGCGGCAAGCAGCGCCTTTTGCAAGGGATCCTGAATGGTCAGACAGTCGAGCAAAATCAAAAGTACAGGCCAGTGATAAAGGTAAATGTCAAAGCTGCGGCTATCAAGATAGCGAACCAGACGGCTGTTGCAGAAGCCAGGACAATCACGCACAAGCTTGCGCGCGCAGAGCACAAAGATGGCAATCAGGCCAAACTGCTTGACGAGCTCCAGCAATTGCAAAAGGAAGAGACCGGCCTGCGGTAGACCTGAGGTATCGTCGCCAGCCAGAAAACCGCTCAGCCCGTCAAGAATATAGATGATGCCAACGCCAGCCAGAAGCCACGGCAAAAGGCTGCGGCCCTCGAGTCGCTCAGAGATGGTCATTTTGCCGATATTCAGAAGATAGCCCACAAAGAAATGCACCGCATAGAGAGCCGAACGGTCAAGGTGAAACTGTGTGGGGAAAAGCTGTGCCGCCTGATGGACGGCCACAAGACCCAGAACAATCAGAGCACAGATTCTGCCACTGGCCGGGATCTTGGCATAACGGAAGGCTTCACGCCCCACATAGGCCACTATATAGGTTGTAAAGAGGGCCATGAGAAACCAAAGAGCATCGGCATTGACACCAAAGGGGTATTCGCAGACAAGGATCGTGAGCGGATTGCGGCCGGCATAGCGCACATCACCGGAAATGAAAAAAAGTGGCAGAAACCAGAGCACAAGCACGCCGGCATAGGGCAGAAGGAGACGGCGGATTTTCTTGGCGGCCAGCTCGCCCATGGAGCGGTATTTCTGAAGATCATAGAGACAGAAGGAAAAGACAAAGCCCGAGGCAAAAAAGAGCAGCGGCACCTGAAAATCATTGGTCAGGATCTTGAATGGCGGCCAGCCGTAACGGATGCTGTGATTGACGACAATGCAGAGAATGGCAAAGAGTTTGAGCAGGGGATAATGACGGGTATCATAGAGCGGCGTTTTTTCGGGCATGATCTTTCCCCTTCTGAAGGTACAAAATTGTCTCAGCACTGGCCAAATGGTACAAGGGCTGCTTTGCTTCGCATACGGCAGATTACTAGCAAGCATAGCATAACGGGCAAAAAACGTGAACCCCGGAGAGACTCTTGCTATACTTAAGCAGCCCCTGGCCTCCTGCAAGGCCTCTCTGGCTCAAGCCAGAAAAAAAAAGCAAAAACGCCAAAAGCTCTGCCAGACCTGGACGGAGCTTGGTATCTTCTGCAAAACCTTGCCATTCAGGGCTTTTCCCGTTAGGTACGTAAGCAAAGCTTCGGCACGCCAAAACGTCTACGCTTCCCTGGAAATGCTTATGCCAAAACAACGAGCCTCACAGGCAGACACAGAAGCCAAGGTCCATGACCTTGTCGATACTCTGCCCACGACCAGACTTTCCGCCCTGCTCTCAGCCTGCTGTGAACAGATGCTCAGGCCGGAAGCCCTGCTCAAATTGGACAAAAAGGCAGCGCCGCTGCCTGCAGACTTCTGCCGGCTGACACGTGAAGAGCAGCTAACGCTCTATAACGAGGCCATCACTCTGCGCTATCCCAAAATCCTTGAGCTCTATATCAAACTCAACGGTATGCAGAGTGCGGAACTTGTACCAAAGCTCTGCACGGAGATGCTTGTGCCGCCCAAGGCAGGCGAAGCCCTGGCCGGCAGTTTTCCCTCACTGGCCGGTCTGTACAGAGCCGGGCTCTCCCTGTCATGGTGGCTCTTCGGCCTGGAGAGCCCTCTGCGCACAGCCTTGCGCCTTGAACATTTCCCCTGCGCCATGTCCCTGGCCGATCACATCCGCACTATGCGCTTCAAACAGGGCTGGAACGAGCTTGAATCGCGCTGGATGATCACCCAGACCCATGGCAGCACGCAGAAAAAACTCGAGCACAGAATTCTCTGCCGCCTGATGAGCGGGCTGCCCCAGATCAAACTTTTCCCTCTGATGCCATCGGTCATTGAGGTCTTCCAGCGCCTTGAAAACGCCGTACTGAACATTGTGCAGCCAGGTGACTGCGAAGACTGGCTCAAAGACTGCCTGACCCTGCTCAAGACCTCACCCTGGCGCTGCTGCGTATTGATGCTGGTCCGTCAGGGCAGCATCTCCCACTGGCAGGTGGTCAAGCAACGCCCCAGACGCAAATCGGAGCGCCTGGCCTATGTGCTCAACCTGCTCTTTGATCTCTTTGGTGAACACCAGGGCCTGCTCTACTATCTCAGGGTGCTCAATGAGGAGGCCCGCTGCCAGGGTTTTGTCAATCTCTCTGAAGTTGTGCGAGACGCCGTATGGAACCGGGACGCAATCCACCAAGAAAAGGCCTGACCCGCTTCCGCAGCCTGCAGATCATTCATTCTGCCCGGGATCCCCATGAGGTCCGCTCCATTGACCTGCTTGCCCCCCGTGGCGTACCCGGCAGACTGAGCGGATTTTTTGGCAGTGAAGCGCCCTTTATGGCCCAGATCCACAGCTCACTTGCCGCCAATCAGTCTCTGCGCTTCTTCACCCTCTATGTCGACGGCGGCGATTTGCAGCCCCATCCCAAGGATCTGGAAAGCCTGGCACGCAAAAAAATGGTCGCCCTCGACACCTGCACAAGCCACTTCGTGCGTGCCCTTGTGCAGAAAATTCTTGCCATTCCCCTTGAACGCGATAGCTTAACAAGCCTGCTGAGCCAGGAGCCCGGGATCCTCAACCGCCTCTGGGCCCACAGGCTTTTCGCCCATGTCAAAGCCTTTCAATGGCGCTGTGACTTCACTCTCCCCAATGGCACCTGCTTTCCCGGCCTCCGCCTCATTACCCTCAGGGACCCCGCCTCCATCCAGTACGTACAATGCGTGGACCCAAGCATACGCCGCGAGGAGATCCGCATTGTCTGCTATCCCGGCCAGCCGGCGGAGCAAGCCAGCAACTAAGCCCTGGACAAAGACCCGCCTGATGTATCGAGATCAATGGCATCGGTAAAGAGACTGATCAGGGAATTCTCATCCGTCACCTGCAGACGCGCCAGAGAAAGCACAGAAGGATTGCCGCCCTTTTCCTTGGTGCTGCGCACAAAGGTCACCCCACTCTCGGCTGCGGGAATCAGATTCAGCACATAGATATTGTCAAAACGGTCGTAGATGGAATCGCCACCAAGGCCTGTGAGACAGATGAGCTGAAGATTGTTCTTTTTGGCCATCTCCATCAGGGGCTTGAGCAGGTGACTGGCATTGGTCTTGCCGAAAGGATTGTCCATGATCAGGGTTTTGCCCTCACTCAGTGCCGCACGGAAGCTGTCACCGTCATCGTGGCGCATATAGCTCAAGAGTGAGCTCAAAACAATAAACGACGACAAAAAGCCTTCGCCGCCTGAATTGGTGGTGACGCTTTTCCAGGGAATGACCACTTCACGCTGCGACTCGACCTTGATCAGATCAATGGCAATATTGCCAATGCCCACGATCTTGTCATAGAGCTCTCGCGTGGTCAGACGGCTGGCCACAAGATCGTGCACGGGACGACCGGCATGCAGCTCGTCAAGGCAGAGTGTACGTACGCTGTCCATGAGATCCCCGATCTTGTGCCGGTAGATGTCCTTGTTCTCCTCCCAGCTGGGTATCTTGATCTGCAGGGTTTTACGGGCCTTATCGCGGATCTTGATGGAGGAATTATTGTCGATGAGATTCATCTGAACGTTCACGCGTTCAAGATAATCGTAGAAGATATTGGCAAGGACATCCTTTTCCTCGTCGATCTTGGAGATATCCTTGTCGAGCTTCCCGGCCATGCTGGCCAGAATATTCAGTTTGAGGGGCAGCTCCTGCAGAAGATTGCTGGTTTGGGAGATCAGCGCAAGCAGATCGGGCAGAATCCTGCGAATGGGATCAAAGACCGGCTGACTGCAGGTTGTGCTCACAAGCTGGCTTAGGGCCGACCTTTCCCTGTGGGAAGTGGCCAGGGCCTGACTGTACTCTTCTTTTTTCCCCTTGATAAAGAGCGTAATCTTAGTAATGGCAAGACTCTCAAGGGCAAAATACTCGGGCAGTGGCGGCAGATCGCAGGGTTCCTCCCCGCCGCTGCCAAATTCTGACTCATTATTGGCCACAATGGCGCGCAGACCTTCCTCGTCTTTTTGCGTTGCCGCAAGCTCCGCCTGGGCCTTGGCCTTTTGCCTGCCAAGCTCCGCCAGCTGATAGGCAAAATCCTGCTCCAAAAAGCCCTCAGCCTCAAGCCGCTGCCGCTCCATGGCCTGGTCGCAGCCGCAGCTCTGCTTGATTTCTTCCAGCAGATGCTCCACACGCGCTCTGGCCTGGGAGGTCCTGGCCGTAAGATCCATGAGCAAAGCCTGACCTTCGGCCTTTTTCTTCTGCAGACGCGTCTGCTCGCTTTTGCAGAGCTCAAGCTCATTGTCGGTAATCGGGCTGCGCGCGATCTCTTCTTCGGAAATCGCCGAACTTGCCATGGTCTTGTTCAGCTCGCTGCTCCACGAGGCCATGGAGCTTCTGTGCCGTGTCAGCTCATCTTCCAGAGCCGAAATATTGATGCTTGTCTCGGTCTCCATGGTCCTGACAATGGCCGCATAGGCTCCTTTGGCCGTTACCGCATCAAAATCCGGATCAAGGGCTTCCAGATCCTCGTAACTGTCATAGGTGACCTCAAGCTCATTGTGCAGACGCTGCTGCTCGGCTTCGGCAGCCTTTCTGTTCTCGCGGGCCAGCTGCAGATTCTGCTCAAACTTGACGCGGGCTTCACGCAGGGCAGCCTGCTGCTTCTGGCAGGCCGCAAACTCGCGATTGCAGGCCTCGGCCTCCTTGCTGTCCTCGCGGTAGCTGACATAGCGCCTGGAAAGCTCGGCAAATTCGCTGATCTGTTTGCCAAGGGCGCTTTTGGCCAAAAGCAGCCGCTTGACCTCTTCCTGCAAGGCAGCCTCATCCGTACGCATTTTCTGCAGGGCAAGCCTGTCAGAGGCAAGAGCGGCCTTCACCTCCTCAAGCAGGACACTGTCACGGGCCAGCACCTTCTGGCAGTTCGCATAGTTCTCACGGCTGACCTTATGGCCACAGAGACGTGTCAGGCGTTCACGGTAACCGTCAAGCTCCTTGCGCCGCTCCTGGCAAAGCGTCTCAAGCTTCTTGGCAGCGCTGGCAATCTCGTCAAGCTTGGCCTGACATTTCTCTTCATCAAAGATTTCCGTACTGAGGTGCGTGTAAAAAGCAAGACCCGATTCTTCCGGCTCTTTTGGCGGAGCGGACTCAGCCTGCAGACTCTCACGGTTGATCAGGGGAATGGGCGCAAAGCATTCCACTTTCTCCTGGCTTTCCTTCAGACGTGTCAACTCACCGGGTTCAAGCAAAAGCGCATAGGGCAGAAAACGGTTGCGCTCAAGCAGAACGAGCTTCTGCTCAAGCGGTGCGGGATTGGTGCGCAGCCATTCCATGCCGTAGACCACGGGAATTTCCAGTCTGCGGAAAAATGCCTGCAAAGAATCGGAAAGGGTCAAAAAGCCCTTTTCGTAGCGCTCACGCCGCAGGGCAAGTTCACGCAGTTCTTTTTCCAGACGGGCGATCTCGGTTTCGTGCTCTGTGATGCGCAGGCCTGAACGTGCTGCCAGCTTGGCCGTATCAAAGAGTGCCTCTTCGTCAAGATCGAGATATTTGAGAATATCCCGGCGTTCATCGAGCTCACGCTCAAAATCACTCAGCTCGCGGGCATGCATGCTCTGATCAATTTCAACCTGCTTGAGGCGCTCCTGACCGTCCTCGATGCGGCGTTCAAGCAGGGCCGCTTCCTTGCGCAGATTGGCGCTCTCAGCCTCCTTGCGGCTGCGTGTCGTTTCCAGCTCCTCGTTTTTGCTCTCAAGCTCTGCGGCATGGGCGGAAAAAAGTTCAAGGGGAAAGGTGTAGCGTGTCTGAAAAAGCGTCGTTTCAAAGACCACGCCATAGCCTGAGAAATACGCGTCTTCCATGGCCTCATAGGCGCTGCACAAACTGGACAGCTCACCAAGCCGCATTTTAATGGCCATGAGCCTTGCTTCACACGCCTGTCTCTGGCCGGCATTGGCCTCAAGCTCCTGACCGGCCTGCGTCTCTAAAGCCAAAGCCTCCTCTTCCCTGGCTTTGGCCCTGGCTTCTGCCTCACGACAATAGCGCTTGATCTGGGCCCCGAGCCGCAAGAGCTCATCACTGAAATTCTTGGCCTCGGAGTGGGCCATTTCCAGCTGTTTTTCAAGCTTGCTGATCTCGGAACGCTCATTGTCAAGGGCATTTTTCAGAAACTGGCAATTGCGGATCTGCTCGATTTTGATCAGGCCTCCGATCTCAGCCTCAAGGGCCTCAAGCTGTTCTTTCTGGGCGGCAAGCTGGGCGGCAAGCTCGTCATGAGCGGCAAGCCTCGCATAATAGTCCACGGAAAGCTGCGCATAGGTCACATCCGCCATCTTTTGGACAAGGCTTTCCAGCGTCTGGCTGATGGCCTGACGTCGCTGGGCAAGCTCGCCAAAAAGCGCTTCAATGGCCAAAAGTGCCTGGCGCACGCGCTTTAAGGCCTCCTCGCTCTGATCTTCAGCCTTTTTCAGAACCCCGGCCATTTCCAGGATCACCGTGGCATCCTGCTGAAACTGAACAATGGCCTCCTTCTGCGCTATGCTCGCTTCCATTTCATGGTAGTGACGCACATAGTGCTCATACTGCTTCTGCATCGTCGCAATCAGGCTGTTTTCACGGTTGAGCTTGGTTTCAATCTGCGGCAGAAGCCATTTTTCAATGAGCCGGCGTTCGTCCTTGCATTCGGAAAAAATCTTGGAGAGACCGCCCTCCTCTTTGTTCACCGTACGGATGATGGTCTGCCATTCCTTGTGATTGATGCCGTATTCCTTAAGCTTGTCAAAATAGTTGCGCGCCTGATGATTGCCGTTCATGTCGTAGAGGAAAAACTTGACGCCCTTTTCCTTCTTGAAGGACTCAAAAAGGGCGCGGCAATCGGCAAAACTCTTCAGCTGCGTGCGTCTGCCGTCTTTTTCCACCACCGGCAGATGATAAATATCGTGCTCACACTGACTTTTGTATTCACAGATAAAATTGAAGATCTCGAGCTCATCTTCATTATTCTCATCCACATGCTGGTTTCGGCGTACCATCATGCCTGTCAGAAGATAGCCGGCCCCTCCGTCCAGCAGCCATTCAACGAGAATAAAGGACGGCTGGGGGGTGCGAAAATAGCCTGAAAACTTGCGGTCTGCGAGATCGCGGAAGCTTTTCTGCACAAAGGGCGCCATGAGCATTTGAATCATCACGCTCTTGCCGCCGCCGTTTTCCAGAGAAATCAGCGTGCTGTCACCCTTGAAATACAGGCATTCGTCGTTAATGCGGATAGCGTCATTATTGTAATTGACATTGATAAAACGAATGGCATTGATCTTGCTCATTGGCCGGCCTCCTCTGCCGAGCGTAGAGACCCGCTCAACTCGTCAGGCCCTTCTTCAACCTGATCGTCGCTTTCTTCAGCCTCGTCCTCAGAGAACTTCGACGCTGCAGAGTCCTTCTCAGACTCCTGCCCTAAGTCAGCCTGGGACTCGCCCTTGACCGTCTCCATCAGCCTCAGCACGCGTCCGTAATTATTGCGGTCCAGGAGATTCCAGTCCATGAAATGGTCAAATTTACGGGCTGTTTTGATCATCTCATCCTTTTCAATATAGATGATCAGGCCCTGCTCCTGCAGAAAACGGATGATGGCGTATAAAAAGCCTTCCTTGGTGGTTTTCTTGCGCGAAAGCTTTTCATCGGAACGCAGACTCTCATAGGACTGGCTCATGGCCGTAAAAAGCACGCCGCTGGCATTCTGCTCTTCTTCGTCATAGCGGTTCATGCCGCGTTTGAGATATTCGGCAATGCTGTTCTGCCATTCGCCAAAACGCAGATAATCGCGCATCTTGCTGCTATTGCCGTAGCCGTCGTAGAACTTGAGGATCAAAACCATGATGGCAAAGAGCGCGAGATAATAGTCGGCCTCAGGGGTATTACTGCGGCAGAGCTGCTGCTTGAGCTCAGACTTGGAAAAGCCAAGGAAAAAGTTGTCCTCAGCCGGTATGAGGTAAATGACATCGTCGTAGCGGGCAATATCCACGCCAAGATAGCCCGCCTGATGCTGCAAAAGGACCTGCACGGCTTCGGCATCAAGAAAAGCGCGGTAAAGCTCAGGCTCGCGCGTCTGCTCGAGTTCATGGTGTTCCAGGAGATAGGCGAAAATCGCCTGACTCTGCTCGATTTCTTCGAGACTGTACGCCATCAGAGCCCCCTCTTGACGGAAAAACGAATATCAGTACACGCCAGCTGCCTGGGCCGCCCCTCGTCGTCCACAAGACCATGGAAAAGCACATCAGGCACATGGGAAATCTTGCGGACCACAAGCTCTTCCAGCGTATGCCAGCCCGCTTCATGCTCCACAATGGAGAGCAAAAGTTCTCCGATGGTCAGCCCTTCAATTGCTGCCGACTCTTGGGCATCCGTCGTTCTGACCTGAAGACTCTGCGCATGCTCCTCGCGCAATCGTTCGACGGAAAAAACAGCACCGCGAATCAGATCCACCATGATTTCCTTAAAGACGCTGATGGCGGGAATCAGGCGCTCAAGAAAAGCGCCATCGTCAGCGCAGCGTAGGCCAAGCTCGGCAAGCGTGACGCTGCCTCTGCGCCCGGCTTCTTCCAGCACAGCCAGAAGACAGCTGCGATAGCGGGAAAATTTCAGCTCGGCCTTCTGCCGCTGCTCACGGCGCCAGCTTTCCTCATCAAAATCAAATTCCTCCACCGTCCCTTGCTGACTGCGCTCCTCACGCTTGCGCTGAGGCGTGAAGACCTTATTGAGATTGAAGATCTTTGAGGGATTGCGGTTCAGAAGCGGATGCAGAAAGCGATCACAGTGTGCGAGCAGGGTTGCGTCATCGAGTATCTTCTCAAAGATATCCTGGGAAAACGAAAAGCGCTCCACCCGCGTCATGCGCAGATAGTTTTCCATTTCGCGCGCACAGATATCGCGATACTTATTATAGCTGTCCATGATGCCCATATGGCAGTCGATGGTGCGGTCGAGATAGCTGACGATTTCCCTGAGTTTTTCAAGCTTGCCCACATCCTCTTCACTGATGTGCTCAAGATCAATGTGCTCGTTTTCAATGACCTTGACGCGGTCATTGACCAGATTCTTGTACTTTTCAAGCTTAGCGCGCGTGTCCTTGATGGTCCCGAAGGTCTCGTCAAGACGCCGGCTGTAGTCCTCTACGGAAAAATTCAGGATATTCTGACGGATGCGGGCAATGGCCTCGTCGTTTTTCAGCTTCTCAATGCGCATCAGCTCAAAGATATTCTTGATATCATCCAGGGCCTTGTCGAAATTGCGCTTCTTCAGGTGTTCATTAAAAATGATCTCCTGAATGGTCAGGCGCATATTGTTTTCCACTTCCAGGGTGCCGAGCAAAAGCGAATAGCCGTTATCGGTCAGATAATAGGAGGTGCGCCGGTTTTCAAGGGCATCATAGACGATCCTGTTGGCCACGTAGCTGATATAGATTTCCTGATAGGCCGCCTTGTCAAAATCATAGCCCTGAAAATGCATCTGCAGGCCGTCGTTGGAGAGCACGGTATTCACCAGAAAGTCGCCGAGATCGTGACAATCATCCACAGTCATGGGCTTATGCAGATACTCGCCGTTGAGATCGTCAATGAAGGCCGCCACCTCGTCCAGGGTGCAGTTTTCCTCTCTGAGCGACTGCTCCATGATGAAGAGCAGCGTGGCAAAAAGCAGTGTGATCTGCTCGTCTTCGGTTTCAAAACCGTATTGTTTCCATTTGAGTTTCTGACCGCTGTTGGAGAGCAGGACGGCGTACATGCCAACGACTTTCATGCGCCGCGAAAACTCACGTAAGAATGGGTATTTCATACAAAGCCCTAAGCACACCAGTCAGCAGGTGTCAGAATTTCCTGGGGAATATAACGCCCGCTTTGCAGGATCGTTTCCATGGCCGCAACCCAATCAGCCTCAAAAAAGCTCATAAAATGACCGCTGTGCTTTTTATGTTGTCCGGGGCGGGCAAGCGGCAGCTCAAGCTGCCGGCCCATGGCCAGCATGGCTGTATAAGCCGGGATAAAGGGCATAATGGCACTCTGGGTGAAATTTTTGGCAAAGGCTTCAAAAATGCCAATACCTTCGTAGTCAAGATCGCCCACATAGAAAAAACTATTGCGGACATCCTGCAGATAGGCCTCAGCACTCACGGAAAACTGTTGAAAACTGGGTATTTTACTTTTTCCCGCCCCATAGATCAATGTGCCGAAACGCCTGCCCAAAAGCCTCTCCGTGCCCTGCGAGAGCAGCCTGCGCAGGCTGTAGAAGGTGTCGAGATTCTCAATGACCAGAACAGCCTGCGGCGTGCTGCGCTCAAGCGTAAAGGCCGGCAGGGGTTCTGCCGTCTCATAGAAATTGAGATCACAAGCACTGAGACCGCAGTGGGTGAGAAGCGTTCTGCCGCCTTTCTCATCGAGGAATTTCTCATCGTGCCAGATCTGAAAACTGCGCTCATTGCAGGACATGGCCTGCTCAAGCAGAGCCTGCTTTGTGGTCAGAAAGGCGCTGAGTGCAAGCACAAAGCCGCGCTCACGCGCATAAATGGCAAGATGCCTGCGGTAGAAGTCCAGACGGATTCTGGGGTGCAGATCATAGTTCAGTTCTCTGCGATAGGCACTGTCATCCCGCTTCTCACTTGCCAGAAAATACCAGGTCGCCAAGGGAGGTTTCTTGCCATTCTGCGCAGAGGCCTTAATGGGTCTGACCAGGCCCTGATTGCAGAGTGAGCTGATATGCGCATACTGCTCGGCATAAGGGGCCTTGAGCAGACCGGCCTCTTCAAGAAGCGTATCAAGAGCTATTTTCTTCAAAGCCATCTCAGTCTTTGTGAGCGTAATAGCACGCTTCAGGGTTTCTGCGCTTTTTGCCAGCGCGCGAACTCAAGCCTGGCCGCTTCAAGCTCGGCCAAAAAAACGGCATTGGCATGCAGTCTGGCAACTATGGCACTGGCCAGAAGCCGTCCTGCCTCCACATCACTTTGCCAGTGATAACCGCAGATCACCCGACTCTGCCCGAACTGCAGTCCCCGTGCCAGGATCTGTTCAGCCCGCTCAGGATTGATCTCGGATAAGACCAGGGCCATCCCCCAGCCTTGGGCGCTGTGGCCTGACGGGTACGAACTCTGCTGCCTGAGCACAGCTTCGGTTTCAGGATAGCAGGTTGCATCCCCATACAGAGTGTAGGGTCGCAAACGCTCGTAGGTCTTCTTGACCCTGCGCACAGTTTTTCCAAAGGATTTGCGAAGCCGCCTGAGAAAGGCATAGAGCACAGGCAGCGTTTCCTGGCTGATGCTGCAGCCAAACGCTTCGGAAAAAAGCTCAGGCAAAAGCCTCTGATCGGCATCCCTGGCTGCCTGAGAGGCGCGCTGGCTCCCCCTTTGGCTTTTCCCAAGCTCATAAAGCTCCTTATCGTGCAGAAAAAGCGCACTCGTCAAAGCCGGAGGCTCGGGCAGAAAAGCCAGGGCATCGAGTTCGACGTCAAAGCCAGCATGGGCAGCCCCTGATCTCGCGAAGACCAGAGAAACGTGTGCACTCAAGAAGAGCCAAAGCCCAAAAAGACAGGTCAAAGCGCGCATGCCAGCTCCTTGTCAGACCGGCTGAACAATGGGCCCAAGGCGCCAGTGCCTGCCAGACATCTTCAGTTCCGTGTGATGCAAAGCAAAGAGTGTGGAGCGGTGTCCCACACTGACGATGCCGGTTTCCGGCAGACGGCTCTGGAGCAGCCTGTACATGGCGCGCTCGCGCTCTTCATCCAGGGCTGAGGTGGCCTCATCGAGAAAGACCCACTTGGGTTTGACAAGCAGAACGCGGGCAAAGGCCATGCGCTGCTGCTCACCAAGAGAAAGAATACGGCTCCAGTCATCGTCCTGATCCAGGCGGCTTATAAGCTCAGGCAGCTCAACAGCCTGCAGGACCTCAATGATCTCGGCATCACCAAGCTCCTGCAGCGGATAGCTGATGGCCCGCCGCAGGCTCCCCAGCGGCAGATACGGTCTCTGGGGCAAAAAGAGGATCTGCTCATCTCTGGCATACTCAACCCGCCCCTGACCAAAGGGCCAGATGCCTGAAAGGGAACGCAGAAGGGTACTCTTGCCGCAACCTGACGGGCCTGTGAGTAAAAGGCGATCACCGCGTTCAAGACGCAGGGAGCACTTCTCCATCAGGACACGGCCGTCAGGCAAAGCCACGGTCAGGTCGTGCACGGCAAAGCTCTCGGCCTTGCCGGCAGAATGCTGCACACCGTTTTGCAGGGCATGGCTCTGATCGATATGCTCGGTAAAGAGACCAAGACGTTGCACCACAGCAGCAAGCGAAGCAATGGTACTGTAGGAGGAGACGAAGAAGGAGAGCGCATCTTTGACACTGGCAAAGGCGTGGGTCAGCTGCATGAACTGACCGATCTGGAAAGTGCCGGCAAAAAGACGCGGCGCACTCATTAAAATGGGCATCAGGGCTGCGCTCTGATCATAGCTATTGGTATAGAAGCTTAAAAGCTTATGCCTGTGGATCAGCTGCAGATAATTGCTCACACAGTGCCCGAAGTATTCCCCAAAGCTCACGAGCTCCATCTTTTCACCGCCGTAGAAGGCGATGCTTTCGCTGTTTTCGCGTACACGCATCATGCTGAAACGGAAATTGGCCTCGTATTTCTGCTGATCGTATTTCAGAGGAATAAGCTTCTGGCCCACGA
>JAGADH010000132.1 GCA_017613715.1 Desulfovibrio sp.
CAGAGGACAAGGTGGCATTCTGCCGTCGGTATGGAATTGAAATCAAGCCTGAAGACTGGCCCTGCAAGCATCTTCCAAGCTTCCTTATAGGGGACAACGGGGAGATGGCCGACTACGGTATAGAGTCTGTTATTGTAAAGCTTGGCATTGCGGTACAAAACATGCCGCCTTATCGAGGAGATTTAAAGGCTGTCATTGAATCGGTTTTCAATACCTTGAATATACACCTGCATTATCTGGTTCCAGGACATGTGGATAAGGATGCCGGTGAGCGCGGTGCCATTGATCGAAAAAAGGAAGCTTGTGTGGACTTGCACACCTTCATTCGGCTAATGATCCGCTGTGTGCTTTATTACAACAATAAATGGTACATGAAAAAATACGAGAAGACTCCAGAGATGAGATTACATCATATAAAGCCCATCCCGCTCGAACTGTGGAATTATGGTGTGCAGTATGAGAGTGGGGCTCTCAGGGTTCTTTCGCAAGATGAAATCAATCGAGTATTGTTGCCAAAGAGTGAGGCCACGGTCACTGAAAGCGGCATTCAGTTCAAAGGTCTTAGCTACAGCTGCAAAGATGCTGAAAGCAACTTTTGGTTTTCTAAAGCTCGAATCTCGGGGCGGTTTAAAGTTACGATAGCCTATGATCCCTCCTGTCTTACAGTAATTTATATTTGCCGTGGGAACGAAGCACTTACTGAGTGCACTTTGCTTTCCAAATCTGCGTCGTACGGAGGAGCCTCTGAAGAGGATATGAATCGTTACCACGAGGACGATTTGCAAGAACAGGCTGCCTACTCGCAGAAAGACGAAAGTGCCAAAACGAATCTGATCTTAGAAATCGAGAAAGAAGTTTCTTATTGTCAAAAAGAAAAGAGTGCTGCAGCTCATGACGCGGTTGCCTCTAAACTTGGCAATACGCATATTCTGGAGAACCGCACAGCCGAGAAAGATGAAATATCTGGCAAGGCTCAAGCAAAGAGAGAACAAGAACTTTACGGTAGCAAGGAAAGTACTAAGAACACAAGAAAGAAATCTTCCGTAAATACTACTGATGATGTGTTGAACGACTACATAGAAGACTTTCTCAGACAAGAGGGTATGCTTACGGAGGATGAATAATGCTTGATCTGATGCAAGCGAAATACAACACTGTCAACAATATTGAGTTTGTGGGTAATCCTTTTATTGAGGCGTTGCCTGCCGAGATCCAGCCCGCAGAATATCCAAAACGATTGTTTGTTCGTCCCCCATATTGCGAGGAAGATCGCAAAAGGTCTCCCGCTGAAAGACTGCAGCTTCTTCAACGTATTTCACAGATCCATGTTCCCACTAAGGAAGATTCTCTCATAATGCTCAGCTTGCGTCGTTGTCTCAACTGGGGATATGTCTCGCGCAATCCCATGAGCTTTGGCCCTGTGAAAGAGGCTCTCTCAAAACGAGGATTTGATGTGGATGAAAATCTGCTGCGCTACTTTCGCAGGTTCAATGCCCCAATTTACGGTTTCCCCATCCTTGGTATTTCTGGTGTGGGCAAGACCACGTCGGTTGACAATATCTTGAGCCTTTATTCACAGGTTATAGAACATGATGAATATCTCGGAACAAAGCTCGATACGAGGCAATTGGTATGGCTCAAGGTAGAGTGTCCAGGTGATGGCACCCCAAAGGGACTGTGCCATTCAATTTTGAACAGCATCGATATGTCGCTTGAAGAAGACTACACCGGTAAAATTGTGAAAAACCGGATGAGCAAGGACGTACTCCTCATCAAAGTTAGCAAACTGCTACACAGCCTGCACCTTGGCATTTTGCTCATTGATGACATTCAGAACCTCGTTTCCGCAAAGTCTGATGTTTCTGGCGAATTGTTGAGTTTCATGGTGGCTCTCACGAACAATCTCAGAATTCCAGTGGTTATGATTGGCACTCCAAAAATCATAAGAATGTTGCAGACCGAATTTCAGATGGCAAAAAGGGCTACAGGTGAAGGGGAAATTAGAATGGGACTTATGGAAGAGGAAAGTCGTGAGTGGGAAGTCTTCTTAAAAGTTCTATGGCGTTATCAATTCACAGCAAATGAGGTTATCCTCACCCCATCCATAAAGAAAGCATTCTTCGAAGAGAGTATTGGCAATCCGTTCATCGCAGCAATCCTCTATAAAACCGTCCAAGATGATGTGATCATAAACCAGACCGAAACGTTCAGTGAAATCGATATCCATAATGTGGCGGAACGAAAGCTTGGCTTAACGTCAAAGATGCGCAAGGATATGCTCGCTGGCACCGATGTTGAACTGAACTGTTATAAGTACCTGTGGTCGGCACTCACCCCACTGACATCAACAGATGGAAGTGCTGAGCCAGTCTCAGCAATGGATAAAAAAGAGGATAAGGAAACCCTACAAAGCGAATTAGAGCAAAATCTAATCCAAAAATTCAACATGGGGATCAAAGAAGCCCGTAAATACAGCAGAAAAGCCATAGCGGCATATCCTGATGAAACAGATCTGGCTATACTTACGGGCTATGTAGAAGGCCTCTTAAAAGAGGAGCAGGCATAGAGATAAGGATTAAGCTTTACAGAATTTAATTAAATTTTTTCAAGTAAATTACGAATTTTAATTAAAATTTTATACAACTTAATTAAACGACCTCACACGCAAGTACTTAGCAGACTGAACTACAAGCTAAAAAATCAAAGCAAAATCTCGTGCCAATTTAGAAAACAAGAGAGGGAGCCTCTTAGCAAAGCTCCCTTATGTTAGGTTAAGCATTTTCAGGCCTTAATGCCAAGATATCTTGTTGAGACAAGCCAGTTGCCTCCATAATCTTATCAATTGCTAAACCAATTTTTATGAGATTTTTAGCGATTTCTTGTTTTGCTCTTTTCTCTACTCTGGCTTCCCAATCAGGCAGCACATTCTCTAACATGGTCCCGAACTCCTGCAGCTCAGAGATTGCCTCAAACTGCGTTGCATCTATTTTAAGCCTTTTAAGCCCAACCCGCTTGACCCAGCCACAAAGTATGCGAGCTAATTCATGATGCCCTGCTTCTTCCCTAAAGCGAGCTGCGACATCCTTCACTGTCAGAACCAGCTCTTTTTCATCCTTCACTCGCTCCAGCCTAAACAACCTGCCTGGTAAACTGTCTTGTTCAAGCGATTTAGGATCAAGTCTACCTATGTCAACAACAAAAGAGTCGAAGAGCATCTGTAGCTGAAAATCTTTGTCAGTGTTAGTCTCTCTTGGATCGTGAACTTCACGCATGGATTGAATGGCTGTCCAAGGCTTTTCACCATTATACATAACAACAGGTA
>JAGADH010000133.1 GCA_017613715.1 Desulfovibrio sp.
AACGCTATTGATAATCATACTAGGAAGTTAATAATAAATAATGGTCAGATAACAGCTGTTGCCACAGAAGGAAACAACGTAGATGAAATTGTATTAAATGGTTTTAGTTATCACCCGGATATTATTTCTAACTATCTAGGCTATATTGCGGCCACTGGTTTGGCTAAAGGTGGTAAGGTCGGCATTCAGGGCAAGGAATGCTCCCTGGAAGAGCTGAGTGACTTTGGCGGGTTGTATGATTACAACATTCTTGACCTTCGTGCTCATACTACAAACTATTCTCTTTATAATAGTAATAGTGTAGAACGAATTTATTTGGGGAGACGCCAATTCAACGGCCTGACTATTCTCGCCGATTCGGCTAAAACTAAAGTCGTTGTTCCTGATAATGAGTTGGGTAGCCCCGATAATCCGGTAGAAATCAATACAGTAGCTACAATCGAGCTTTCTTCTAAAAATGTTACAAATCTTGCTCTCAAAGCCAAGGATGGTGTAAATATATCCCTAATCTTTGATCAATCAGATGGTTCAAATACCATAATTTTGGGCAGTGTGGACAATGGAAAGCACGTATTACGCGGACTCAATGACGATAAGGTACAGTTCGCCTTGAAAGATATCAGCGGTGAGGCTGTAGCATGGAGTGGTAGCACTAAGGTGGATGACGGTAGCATTGTGGTAAAAACTGCAGAAGACGCCAAGCTTTCCGATGAAGCTTCAGTGAAGGAATTCTTTGAAAACTCTAACGGTAAGTTTGTCTTTGTTGAAACAGCGGCGGCAGATAAGCAAGCCAAGGGAGGGGATGTTGACGCCGACATTTGGTGGATAGTCACATCACCTAACGGTAGTGTAGACAAGCTAACGATACAGCTTCTTGGTACAATCGACGGCACGGGAATCGATGTGAATGACTTCAGTGTGGCTCAGCTAGACTCTGTATTCCAAAACTACTAAACGCCCGGCAGAGCGTTTAAGTCTGCCGGGCGTTTTGCGTATGTTTTGTCCTACTTACAAGCTGACATCGTTAAGAAAAAGATTACATTTCAACTAGGATAGATTCCTCTCCACAATAATCTGGATGCCTGAGAGGCGTACTGGGGCTGCGTCGTCACCTGCCACACCGCATATCTCCCCGTCGTGACATATGACGCTCCATCCCTGACCTTCAATATGCACGCGGTAGGCCACATGAAAATTTGCCAAATCGGCAACCGGCCGAAGCCAGAGCGCCTGTACTGGCAGTCCCTTGCCCGTTATGCCGCAGGGCTTTCCATTCTGGGCTTCCATCCAGCCATGGCCACGCTGATAGATGGCATAGCAAATATCAAAGGCGCCATTGAGGTGAATGGCCTCAAGCTGTTCCCCCTCCTGCATGACAATGGCGGCGTTCTCAATCTGGAACATCCAGCCCTTGTTTGAAAAATGAAAAGCAAAGCAGACCTGGGAGGGGTTAGTCAGGCCAATCTGGCTCCACAGCAGTTTTTCCAGATTTCTATTTGTGGCCGTATCAGATGACGGAAGATGCCTGCCCAGTGCGGCTGTATTCAGATCTTTGTCAAAGAGAAATTTGTAGGCAGAGCGTAGAAAGTCCAAGGAGGAAAACTCGGCGAGATATGGGTAATTTTTCTCATCAGCAAAATTCGCTGTCCAACGTTGCAGGTACCTGTACAAACTTGGCAGATCAACATCGTTATGCGTACAGGCAATGCCCGCATCTTCGCAATAATGATAAAAAAACTGCGTGGGGAAGTAGTAGAAGGTGCCGTTGGACTGTTTGGTGGGAAGGAGATTCTTGGTGGCTTCGATAATGGAACAGGGACAATTTTTCAGTTTGTTGATGCAGAGCTGCGCTGGCATGAACGTATCGGCATATCGCAGCAAAAACACGAGTTCGCAATCATCCGCCGCGAACACGCCCATGTGGGACAGTGTTCCCATGGTGCAGACAAGGCTTTTGGCGTGAGCGATAATGGAGATCTGTTGCTCCAGGGGCAGTTTTTCCGGCGCGATGACAGCGTAGCCACGCTCAGCAAAAAATTTCTCGTAAAATTCCTCATTGACGCCGTCATTTCGGCTAAACTGTGTTCGCGTAAGATACACTTTTTCGCAGGTCGGCGTATCTGGCAAAGCGAGAGCGTCCCTGATGCGGTCAAAAAGCGCAGCCACCTGGGATGTCCCGCATAGTACGTGACAAATGCCTGATCTGGAATGATGACAGCTGCGAACTGCGTGGGCTGTTCAAGAATTTCATAGCGATCTTTCGAAAGCCCGGCCAGTTCTAAAAACTTCGTGAACTTGATGGTGTCGGTAGGGATTTTCAGGAAGACAAATTTGTATGTTGTGTCGGGATGTTCGGCGAAATACCACAATCTGGCCAGCGCATCGAGAATAAAGTGGCCAAAATGCCCAAAAAGGACGCCGCCGTAGATTACCGTCTCTTCGCGATAGGCACATGCCTGCGGGCGATAGGCACGGAGACAGCTGTAATTGAGGATTTTGCCCGTCTTATCGCGTTGATGGCCAGTGATAAAAGCATAATTCGCCGTGCAGACGCCGCCCTCATAGCCTCCCTGCAAGGAGGTGACGTCATTGCGTCGCCGCAATGGAAGAATAACGGCGTTTTTTTCAACCTTTACGCAGGGTTCCGGCAGAATGGGGATTTTTTGAAAACGATCATGCCATTTTTCCGGATTGTGCGTATAGTATTTCTGTGAAGCGACCATGCTCTTTCCTTCCGTTACCCGATTATGCGCAATCCTCAAGAATACGCCATGACGACATAGCAAAATTACTGCCATTCGTCATTGACGGGCTTTGTCCGATGGCCTGCGAACGATGCCGGCTTGCTTGGCATGAAGCCATAGTTTTTTGTGATTGCTATCCCATCAGCACACAACTGAGAACCATGCAGGCTGCTATACCTAGCATCAAAAAGATTTTTGCCGTTGGCTCTTTTAGCGAACTGCTTGCACGTCACAATGACTTTCATACCGCTAGCTACCGAGCTCCAGATTCATCGAGAATGTACAGGGCGAGGCCATTTTTAGGAATGCTGCTTTGCTGTCAGAGCAACCAGAGACAGCGACATTTCACTTTTCTCAAGATTGGAGAGTGGTATCGGTCAATGCTGAAGTGCTCATCAGCCTCACAATGCAGCCTGTGCATCTTTTTCTGGATTGACTGAGGTGGCTTTGTGCAAAAAAAGTTCTCGCCGACCTTAGTAAGGCTTCAAAAAATTGAACCTTTTCTCCGATCAGTGCCTTCACTCGGGCCTTGTTTTATCATGTCGAGCACACAAAAAGAGAACCGCAGTGTTCACCACACTGCGGCTCTCTGGCTCGTCAATCCCCCATGCAAATACAAAACAAAAAACGCGGCTCAGCCCAAACAAAAGCGGCCTTTGGCATCTGCTAAGGCCGCAGGGAAGAGTAGCTTGTGAACAACCTTACGTTTTGCGCAGAGCCTTCATCTGCGCCTTCTGCTCATACATTTCCCTGTCCGCACGCCGGAAAACATCATTCACGCTTTTGTCGACATTCTGCTCATAAACGGCGTAACCGGCTGCTGCGGA
>JAGADH010000018.1 GCA_017613715.1 Desulfovibrio sp.
AAAAAAATCATTCTTTGTATGGCGCTATTTTCTCTTCTGCTGTGCGGGCAAGCTATGGCAGAAAGACATGTTTTTGACTCAAAGAGTGGTAAATTTAGCGTTGATGTACCTGAAGACTGGACAGCCAACGTCATTCGCGAAGGCTGCAAGCTCGACGCCAAAGATGGCAAAAACTCATTATCAATTCAATTCCTTCCCGCAAACAATATGCCTCCTCAAGCTCTCGCCAACGAGCTAGCAAAGCATTTAAAAATGAGCGTGAAAAACGAGACAAACGAGGCAAATGGCATTTTGCTTGATGGCGAAATGGACGGTTTTCCCGCTTGCATTCTTGCGGTTAAGGCAGATTCGGATATGATAGTTTCCTTTTTGGCTGGACCTGACCGTACCACCATGAAACAGATCTATGGAACCACCAAGCGGGTATCTGATGAAGAGAATTTCTTTGAACTTGATGCCGGTCCAATTTGGAATAATGACCATGCAAAAACTCGCTGCCCAGAAGTGCTGAACAGTTGGCTAAAAGAGAATCCAGCCAAGAAAGCCGAATGGCCTGGAGACTGGACAACCACTGTTGAGGGGCAAAACAGCGTCTGCAGGTTTCGTTTAAAGAATTAGCGACTGGCTTGCGCATCCCATTTGCAAGGTCCCTATCGCTTCTTTACCCAAAATTCCCTATAATTCGCATGCATAACCTGCGTCTACATTTCCTGCCTTCGTTAGTATACCACTGAGTAATAGCTTGCTTTTTGGGGCTAAAATTGATGTTTAACATTATAAACTAGGACAAATCATGTCAAAATCTTTTCTTTTTTGGGTTCTCTACACTGGCTTAATTATTATTCCTATCGCACATTTTAATAATTATCTTGGATTCATTCTTTGGCTTGTATTCCTAATTATTGCCTATCTTTTACGCAAAAATGCCAGAAGCAATGGAGATACTTGCCGTATAGCGCATGCTTCTTGGGCGATAAATACATATTGGATTGAGCTCTTTATACCTATTGCAATACTTATTGCAGCTTTAGTTGTATTCGCAAAATATAGTGATGGCACAGTCGAAAAGCAGATAGAAAATTATCTTGGCGAATTTAAAAAAGGATCTATAGATTTTATGGGTCTTGTTACACAAATATGGTCAATTGATGTGATTCGCAAGGTCACTTATGTCATACTCGGAGGACTAGTTCTTATTATTTGGCCAGTCAAACGTGCCGTTCAAGGGATGATTGCGCTAGTCAGGAATGTTGAACCCACTGCTCTTTCAGGTGGCCTGCGTTTTCTAGCTCTCATTCTAGGTTTTCTACTTATCTCTTGCCTGAGCTGCTTGGGCACATTTCTTGCTTCAAAGTTATTATAATTGTTATCTCAATTAAATTTATTGCTTCTTTAAACGAATTTGTTGTTTAAGCTTTGCTTGTATATTACTATTTAAAATTAGCCCCAACTCTGTTGGGGCTAATTTTAACATTTGTTAATAAGAAACTTACATTTAAGATATATGACTTACCACTCTCAAGCAATAACTTTTAACATCAAGCAAACACCAATGTAAAATTATAAACACATTTTCTTACGTATAACATTTCTTAATATCAATAAAACTTGAATGACTTTATACTAACTAGACTATTGCTTGTTAGGTATTATTACGTTAGGATAGTGAATACAGTGTGCTCCAAAATTTTCTTTCCTTTTCGTATCTATTTTTAGAAACAAAAACAACCTTACAAAGAATGAAAATCTTAAAAAATTAATCATAAAATTTATATATTCGTAAAATTGCGTTTTCATGTTTCTTAACTTAACCTGCTGACATATTCTTAAAATAATAAGTTATACAATAGACGTGTTATAGCAAAATTACTCTTCAATCGCAGACTAAAATGAATAAATAATCAAATCAACGAAAAAATTATATAACTACAGCATCGATATAGTCAAGAGCCAACTCATCACGTTCAGTACTACTATTATTTAATAAAAGACATGAGCAGACAAATTTATCATACCTAAAGACTATTGTCTAATACTGTCCTTAGCAACTATATCTCTAAAAGTTTTATATATTATTTAGGTGTATTAAGTCAAATATTTTTTCATACGCTACCACAATCTTTAGTTTTTAAGCTTAATTCCTTATTAATATAGTTTCTATACGTTTTTATGACATATTTCTAGATCGCAGTAAATCCAAGCGCCTTAGCTTTCAAAATAATATACAACTATTGTAGTATACGTACAAAAAATTATTTTCACTGTAATTTTCTGAGGAAACACAAACGCAGGTTATTTGTATGCGTGTTAACTTTTTTATAATATTATTTTTATTAACATTCATTACCGCTCCCCTTTCTTGCCGTCTTTCTTTCGCATCTGAGGACGTCAAAGAAGCCCTTGAGATTTTAGCAACTAAAACAGATACCAAGAGCAGTGTTGAACAACCTAATGCAAACGCCATGAATGAAGAAGCGCTTGCGAAAGCTGAGGCAGCAGAACAAAAGAAAGAGTCAGTTCGTCTTGCCTGGACTTCTCAATCAAATATGCTGAAGTCCTTTCGCCAGTCAGCAGAGCAACTGAATGCTAAGGCTGATAGCATGGAAGCAGAGCTTGAGAAGAATTATATTCGGTGCGAGGATGAAGTTCGTCGATTAATAGTGCTTGCCCATACCTACAAAGATTTGAGCAACCCAATGGAGGCCGTGAATCGAAGCATCACTCACTCCATTTCCGATATTCAAGAAATAATAGCACCTTTACATGATGGAGTAAATGATTTAAAACTTAATCTTCAGAGAGTTATACCTATAGAAGAAAATTTATCGATTCTTCTGGGAAAAAGTAGCCAAAGTGTAGAAGTTGAAGCTTTTAATGATTTAAAGCGTAGGCTTCAGAGCGACATACACTTTGAAGAGAATTTAACGAGGCTCTTTGGAAAGAGTGGACAAAGTGCCGAGATCGAGGCTTTTTCCAAGGAGGTCGAAAACACACGCAAAACTCTTGAGATGGTTCTTGCACGCTATAAAGGGGCTCTAGCTCCCTTTGATAATATGATCCAGAGACTTGAAGAGACACAGACCAATATTGTTTCAAGACTTCCTGAACTCTGGAAGAAATATTATCTTCAGCCGCCATTACCTTGGCTTTCCGAAAAAACCTGGCGTAATTTTTCTCTTCGCATGCATTCTGCATTTGATGGCTTAAAACTCAGACTTCCAGTAGAACTCCCTCTAACAAACGACCAATGGCGGACAGCAGGCTTACGCTTTGCGCTCAGTCTTACGCTCAGTCTTCTTCTTGCTTGTCTTATGTACAGAGCCTGGTTTCGTGAGTGCACGGATCCAACGGCACGGCACTTATTCTTTGTCAGTCTTCCGTGGCTTTTTTTGGGTGGCTGTCTGCTTGTGAGCTCTATATCCGCTTCAGGTGATATGTTTCGAGTTTTCTTGGCTCTGGGTAACCTGTGTGCGATTTTGGGCGTAACGCTTTTGGCCTGGGATCTTCGCCGCATGGGACATGACAATGTTCCTGTCCAAGCATCTCCCTTGCTGCGACTTATGCCGTTGACTTTTGCCGCGTACATTTTGCTCTATCTGCCGCTTATCCCGCCTATCCTCCTTGTAACATGGGTTCTTTGTCTTATCGCGACTCTTGTTTGGAGACACTTTTGGCCTCCTCTCTCTATTGCTCCCTTACAGCTTGAAGGCTACATACGTTCGACAGACGGCATCATTCTTCTGATATGCCTCTTTTTATCCCTCGCAGGCCTTCACATTATAAGCCTAATTTTCTATTTGCTCTTTACTTCTTTCTGCTTGGCAACCCAGCTAAGCCTTGGTGGCATTGCGCGCATTAACTACCTCAATGAGCATTTGCCTAGTCAGGGGCCACAGGCGGTTTTTGCCAGCCTTCTTGTTGCCTTAGCGGCGCCTCTGATGCTTATCGCAGCCTTCGTTTCAGTCTTACTTTGGGTTGGAACATTGCCAGGTGGCATGGTCCTTATGCAGGAATATTTTTTTAAAAATGTACGTATCGGATCCACACAGTTTAATTTTCTTTCTATTCTTGCTATTATCAGTCTTTTCTTTCTCACCAGAGCTGCCGTTATTATGGGAACACGTTTTCTGAAACGTCTTCCAGGTCAAGGTTTAAATATTGATTCATCTCTTATTCAGCCAGCTCAAACAGCTTTTACCTATGGTTTATGGACTATCTTTGGCCTTTTTGTATTACGATCTCTCGGTATGGAGCTCAGTAATCTAGCTATGGTTGCTGGTGGTCTTTCTGTAGGTATCGGCTTTGGTATGCAGGCTATTGTCAGTAACTTTATTTCAGGTCTTATTCTTATATTTGGTCGTATGCTTCAAGTTGGTGACGTCATTGAGGTGGGAGGCGTGACGGGACGTGTATGCAAAATTTCTGTCCGCGATACTATTGTTGAAACATATGATAATGCAACAATTTTCGTTCCTAATTCAGAATTTATTTCAAAGAATCTTGTCAACTGGACAAGAAATAATCCATCCGTTCGCATCAATATTAACATTGGCGTACCCCTTGGCACTGAGCCTGGGCTTGTCATGAAAACTCTTATCGCTGTTGCCAATGCCAATTCATCGGTCCTGAAGTACCCCGCTCCATCTGTAGCTTTCAATGATTTTAATAATAAATCACTTCAATTTATTCTCTTTTGTTGGATTCCTAAATATGATGTACGTATGAGCACAGCAACTGCCATACGTGTTGAGATCGAAAAGGAATTTAGAAATTTAGGAATAGAGATTATTTAACTTCATATAGATATCCATTTTATGAATATAGCAAAAAGTAATTTTCCCTGCCTGACGGCAATCGAGCTGAACACCTTTAACAGCAAAGTATCGGCCGATTGTCATGAGACAAAAGCCGTCTCTTCGCCTCTAATGGCGTTCATGAGAGACAGGAACTGATAATCTCACATTCCTGATACGGGCTCCTCCCAAGAGTTTTGGGCAGAGTGACGGAAAGGCGAATTCTAAGCAAACCCGTCTTGTGTCTGACTGCCTGCAAAATATCGAATGGGAGCGTTTGGCGTGACCGCTTAGGGAATTTAAACAAAAGGAGTCAAAGCATGTTTGAGAAAATTCTGATCCCCGTGAGTTCGGACCCTAATGAACGCTCTAACAAGACCCTCGAAGTTATCCGCGAACTTCAACCTAAAGAGCTTCTTTTCCTGCATATTCTTCCACCCGTCCCCAAGATCATTGGGGGCGAGGACCGGAAAATGCTCTCCAAAGAGGAAGAAAAGAGCGTTTCCGAGGTTTTTGTGGAGCTGAACGATTTCGCTACAAGCCTGGAAGTTCCGTATCACGATCTTGTTGAGCACGGAGTGCCTGATGCCGTCATCGTACAGGTGGCGGAGCGCGAGAAGGCGGATTTGATCATCATGGTGAGCTCAGGACGCGACAGTATCTCTGAGATGCTCATCGGATCGTATACCGAGCGGGTACTGCGAAATACTCAGACTATGCTTTTGGTAATCAAGTAGGCGATTTTGACCATCATTTTCATCAATTCTTTCAGCATTTTCCAACAACAGCAGCTCAGACGCCCATTTACGTCCGCAAACTGACAGTATCTTGGTATTCGCCCATCGTATTATAGTTTTTTACTATACTTCATAGTGCCTGCATAGTATTTTTTACCTGCAGTGCCTTCATGAAATTTGCAGAATCATAAAATACTGTCTACTCAAATCTTTTACATTTTCTGATCATTCTCCTATTCTGAATAATGATTGTTTTATTTGCTTCTGTTTATTTTTAGCTTTGCGTACCAGTATTTGGCAATATTATTTCAGTAAAAGCTTTTATAATAACTATACTATAATTTGCAGACTCTGTTAGAAGACTACATATCTCTAACTTATCAGACTTGTTTCTGTTTTTGCTAACAGATATTTTTACAATTTTATCTTTATTTGATAGAGCATTTATATTTGTGATTTTAAGCTTTGTTATGTGTTGTTTAATTAGATGTTATTTATACTGTCCTAAGAGCACTCCTAGACTAAATAGATTTGGCGATGTTCCCAATAATATATTGGATACTTATAAACAAAATCTAAAACCTAAACCAATAATTCGTAGTAGCAAGCAAATGCCTTTTGCTTTTATAAAGCATACTCAAAATAGCTTGATTAATATAACCGAAAATCGTCATAAACAATGCTAGCCTAAGCAAAAGAATTGGGCTATTACACGAAGATTACGGCGTTTTCCAAAACACTCAGCTTGTGCTGCCACTACCCACCGGTGAGAATGGAACGAAAAAAAGGATGAGGATATGGAGAAAGGCGATCGTATTCCTACCCAGCCAAGCTCCTGCCACACGTCCTTTTATGTCTCGACTCTGGATGATGGCCGCATCAGCTGGTCAAAACTCATGGCTTGCGCTCCCCCCTTCACATATTTCCATGTTTACGCCATGAGCCCTTCTCTAACGTAGCGGTTCGATGTATTTTTGCATAGCAACATTGACAAAGAAGAAACCTTTCAAGTCAGGTACCCCCGGCAAAGCCGGGGGCTTGAAAGGCAGGAACCGCTCAAAGCGGTTTAAAACGCATTGGCCGCCTAAAGGCGGCAACCTCACCCCACTACATATTTAGCAAACTAAATTGATCTATTCGTTGATCTTCTTTCTCTTGATTCTTGATGTACTCTCGCACAACTTTCTCGTCATACCCCACTGTTGACACATAAAATCCCCTTGCCCAAAAGGATTCTCCAATAAAATTCCTTTTTATACCACGGAAATTTCTTGCGATAAAAATCGCAGATTTCCCCTTGATATAGCCGATAACGGATGACACAGCATATTTTGGTGGGATCATGATCAACATATGTACATGATCTGGCATTAAATGTCCTTCCAGTATTTCACTCTCCTTATGATGGGCTAACTCGCGAAACACTGGGGCTATCTGGTGGCGTAATGAGTAAAAGAGCTTCTTCTTCCTGTACTTGGGTATCCATACAACATGATACTTGCAATCCCATCTGGAATGAGCTAGACTCTGAGCTTCATCCATACGGTAGGCTCCTTTTTGGTAACTTTGAGCGGTTCCCAAAATAGAGCCTACTTTTTTTCTTTTGTGGACTCAAGGCAGGCGGTTCACCGACGTTACCGCTACCAAAAAGAGCCTACCGTAACTTTTCTGGAAAAGTCGAACTTTACCAGTCCCCCGGCAAAGCCGGGGGTTTACCTGGGTTAATTATAATGTCTAAAATTTACTTACAAATTGTAATACATCAAGGGAGGCAGCGCTTCCTCAGAATGAGAGGACTTTTGCGCTGAAGATCGTATGCACGTTCTCACAACAGCTCTTTTGACCGTTTTTCTTGCTTGCCTTCTTGGCGGCTGCAAGGAAGAAAAACAGCCTGTAGAAAACACCAATACCATTGAAGTAACGGTCTTTACGACCAAAGTCGATGATGTGCCCTGGCCTGGGCTATATCCGGGGAAAACCGTAGGTTCCAAGTCTGTTGAAGTGCGTGCTCGTGTCAATGGCATCATCGAAGAACGCTGCTATCAAGAGGGCGATTTTGTCAAAGCAGGGCAGGTGCTTTTCCGGATCGAGAAAGATCGCTACGAAGCAGCAGTACAAGAAGCGCAGGCGTCTTACAACAATGCCCTGAGGGAATGGAACCGTATTCGACCTCTCTTTGCCAAAAATGCCGTCTCGCAAAAAAATCGAGATGAAGCACTTTCCGAACGTGACCGTACAGAAGCCGCCCTCAGACAAGCCAAGATTGACCTTGAATACTGTACTGTAGTGGCACCGGTTTCCGGTTCAAGTGGCAAAGAGACAATGACAAGCGGCAACCTTGTCAACAATAATGATTTGCTGACCTCCATTAATCAGGTGGATCCCACATTTGTGGACTTTGCCATTCCCAGTAGAGATAGTCAGCTTCGAAAGCATTTGCATCAGCAAGGACGGCTGGCTCATCCCAAAGAGAATAAATATACAGCACGCATTCAACTCCTCAGTGGGGCTATGTACCCCGAGCAAGGTAAGGTTAGTTTCATTGATAGCCGTGTGCTCACTGACACGGCAGCTATTCGTGCTCGCGCTATCTTCAGCAATGCCCAGGGCATTATTCTGCCTGGACAGCATGTTCAGTTAACCATTTATGGTGATGTTCTGCTCAAGGCTATCCTTGTTCCGAAAGATTGCATCTTAGAAACTCAGCAGGGATCAACGGTCATGATCGTTGACAACAACAATACCATTCACGCCAGAGCGATTACTCACAGCGTCCAAATCGGCGACAATGTCCTCGTCGATACCGGTCTCTCTGGTGGCGAACGCCTTGTTCTCGAAGGCTTGGCCGTTGTCAAGGAAGGAACGCAAGCGAAAATCTCTTCAGATGAGGGAACACAGAAAGCCAGCAATACAGCAAAGGGAGGCAATTGATCATGGCCGTCTCGACAAAACCAAACTTTTTTCTGCGACGTCCTGTTCTCTCCGTTGTCATCTCCATTCTCATTACGCTTGTTGGCTCCTTAGCGCTCATGGCTCTTCCCATAGCTCAATATCCTGATCTCGTCCCTCCCACAGTCAATGTCCAGGCCTCCTACCCCGGGGCCTCAGCTGAGACCATCGCTTCCACCGTACTTGCGCCACTTGAGACCAATATTAATGGCGTTGAAAACATGCTCTACATGAACTCAGCCGCGGCCTCAGGCTCAGGCTCAGGCTCCATTAATATTTACTTTGCTCTTGGTTCCAATCCGGACATGGCTTTGGTTAACGTGAACAATAAAGTTAACCTTGCCCAAACCTTGCTTCCGGAAGATGTCCGCAGACAGGGTGTGACCGTAGTCAAAAAATCACCTTCCATACTCCAGGTTTTTGCCTTCTATTCTCCTGATAAACGCTTCAGTGAGGTCTATATTCACAACTGGATGGTGGTCAATGTGGTGGACGCCATTAAACGTCTGCCTGGTGTCGGTGACTGTTCGGCCTTTGGCAGTATGGACTACGCCATGCGTATCTGGATCCAGCCGGACAAACTTGCTGCTTACGGCCTGACCCCCAAGGATGTTCAAACAGCTATTCAGGAACAGAATTCTCAGTTTGCCCCAGGCCGTCTTGGCGACTCTCCAGCGTACGATGACACCACCATGTCTTGGCAGATCGACACTCAGGGACGTCTCCTGACGCCTGAGGAATTTGGTGAAATCATTATCCGCAGCGGTGAGAATAGCTCTGTACTCCAGCTTAAAGATGTCGCAAGCATTGAACTCGGCGGCAAGGACTACTCAACAACCAACTCCTTCAATGGTATGGCTGCCCGTATGGCAGCTGTTTATCTTCTGCCAGGGGCCAACGCCATTGAAACCGGCGATCTCGTCACCAAAAAACTCCAAGAGATTGCCAAGATCATGCCTGAGGGCCTTGACTTCAAGGTCGTCATGGACACCAACGATTTCGTGCGTGAATCCATCAAAGAAGTCGTTGATACTCTTTTTGAAGCCCTTGTCCTCGTCTTCCTGGTTGTCTTCATCTTCCTGCAGAACTGGCGTGCGACCCTCATTCCCTGTGTGGCTGTTCCTGTTTCGGTCATCGGCACCTTCGCCGGTATGTACGCCTTAGGGTATACGCTCAATACGCTTACTCTGTTTGGTCTGGTTCTGGCTATCGGCATCGTTGTGGATGACGCCATTGTTGTTCTTGAAAATGTCGAACGTGTCATGACCACCGAACATTTGGCAGCCAAAGAAGCCACTGCTATTGCCATGAACGAAGTCACGGCACCGGTCATCGCCATTGTGCTGGTGCTCTGCGCAGTCTTTATTCCCGTGTCCTTCATGGGTGGACTGGCCGGACAGATGTACAAACAGTTTGCCATCACCATTTCCGTTTCCGTTGTGCTCTCCGGCACTGTAGCCCTGACACTGACACCTTCACTCTGCGCCATGCTTCTCAAGCAGCACCCTTCTGACCCTACGACCCTCAAAAAGCAAAAATTCAGCAACCTATTCAATTCTTTTTTTGAACGTGTGACCAACTGTTATATGGTTGCGGTTCGTTTTGTGAATGCCTCAACATTGCGTGCGCTCGTGCTTTTTGGCGCCATGATCTTTGGTATTGTGCAGCTCATGAACCATGTCCCCACAGGCATGGTACCCAATGAAGATCAGGGTTATGCTCTGGGCATGGCCATTCTGGCCGATGGCGCTGCACAGAAACGCAGTCAGACTGTGGATAAGATTCTCACAAGCCATAGCCGGAATATTCCCGGTTTAAATAATATTGCCGTAATTACGGGCATGGACATCACGACAAGCTCAAGCAAAAGCAATTACGTGTCTTTCTTCATCAGTATGAAACCCTGGGAAGAACGGCAAGATCCCAGCCTGTCGGACACGTCTATCAATGCGCAGATGAATGCCCTCACAGTTCTCCAGCCTGAGGCAGCTGTCATCACCTTCTCGCCTCCGGCCATTCAGGGTATGAGCACAACGGGTGGTTTTGAAGGCTTTATTCAAATGACCGGCGATGGAACGCTCGCAGATCTTGAAAGTTGGGCCAATAAAGTCATGGCCGAGGCTACATCCAAAAACGCCGATGGCAGCTTCAAATACCCGGCCATCGGCAGTGCCCGCAGTCTCTTCAGTATGGGTGCTCCCCAGCTCTTTGCCAATCTTGACCGTCGGCGCTGCAAAGATCTGGGTGTAAGTATCAGTGATGTTTTCTCGGCCATGGGATCCTCCTTCGGTCAAACCTATGTCAACGACTTCAACTACCTCGGCCGTACCTTCCAGGTGCGCATGCAAGCCGAAAGCTCCTATCGTACGCTCAAGGAATCGCTCAACGACATTTATGTTCGCAACAATCAGGGAGAAATGATTCCTCTCACAGCGCTCATGACTCTTGAACGACGTACAGCACCACAGGTTGTTGAACGCTACAATGTCTTCCCCGCAGCGCACTTTCTTGGTGACCCAAGACCAGGGTATGCCTCAGGTGACGCCCTTAATCAGATGGAGGCCGCCGCAAAAGCCGTTCTTCCCCATGGCTATAGCCTTGGCTGGGTTGGTTCTTCGCTTCAGGAAAAAATGGCCAGTGCCGACACCATGATGATCTTTGCTCTGGCTCTGCTCATGGTTTTCCTCATCCTCGCTGCTCAGTACGAATCCTTTTCTCTGCCCATGGCCGTGCTCACGGCTGTTCCCTTTGGCGTCTTTGGGGCACTTGTTGCCACATGGATGCGTGGACTCAATAATGATGTTTATTTTCAAGTTGCCCTTGTTACCCTTATTGGTCTGGCAGCCAAAAACGCTATTCTCATTGTGGAATTCGCCCAGGAATCCTGGCGCAACGGTCTTTGCCTGGAAGCTGCGGCTCTACGAGCCTCAAGACTCAGATTTCGTCCCATTGTCATGACCAGTCTTGCTTTTATTCTAGGTGTTGTACCCCTGGCCATCAGCACTGGTGCTGGCGCCAACAGCCGTCATGCCATTGGCACAGCTGTGATTGGCGGTATGCTGGCCGCAACCTGCGTAGCCACGCTCTTTGTGCCCTTCTTCTTCAGGCTCATTATGAGCCTTTCGCTCAGACTCAAAGGGCAAAAAGACCCGCATGCTGGAAGATACGAGGAAGGAGAAGCGCAGACTTAGCAGTCCCTTGTCTTTAAAGGACAAAGACGGATGCTTTATCAAGATCCGTGGCATGAGGAAACTGTGACTCTGTCATGAGGCTTCACAGCAGAGAATCCTGCCTGTAGGCAAGACGCCCTGCAATAAAAACAGCACGTTCTGCCGCTTTCTGCTTTCATATTCCAAGAGGCTGGCAAAGTCGCTAGCATGTATGCCAAGCGTTTTGCCAGCTATGTCAAAAGAACATAGTTTTTCTGCACCATCATCCTAACAGGTTGGCTATGGCTAATAACGTTACCATCTATACCGACGGCTCCTGTCTCGGCAATCCAGGTCCTGGTGGCTGGGCCTGCCGAATCTTCCGCGAAGCCTCTGACAATCCGCTCGAACTTTCAGGCGGCTTCAAGCTCACAACCAATAATCGCATGGAGATCATGAGTGTGCTTGAGGCTCTCAAAGCCCTGCAGGAGCCGTCTTGCGTTCAGATCTATTCGGATTCGCAATACGTCTGTTCGGCGCTGGAAAAGGGCTGGCTCAGCAATTGGATTAAAAAGAACTGGGTCAACAGCAGTAAGCAGCCTGTGAAGAACAAAGATCTCTGGCTCCTTTTGCTTGCCGAACTTCGACGGCATAAAGTCACCATGCACTGGCTGCGAGGTCACACCGGCCACCCTGAAAACGAACGTTGTGATGATCTGGCACGCAGCATTGCCGAACGTCCGGGATTGCCTACAGACACAGGCTATCAGCCCTGATCAGCATGTCAGAAGCAACAGATATCTCTCTTTGGCAAAGCCTCATTATCCCCATGGGCAGGCTTTTGCTGTCCTTATCGCTTGGCCTGCTTGTAGCCAATATTCTCGAAAGCCTGCACTGGACCCGCTATCTGGCGCGACTGGCGGCCCCGTTTGCACAAGCTGCACATCTTGGTGAAAGTGCGCAGGCCGCCTTTACCATGGCCTTTATTTCACCAGCTCAGGCCAATGCCCTGCTTTCTGAAGCGCATAAGGCAAAAAAAATCTCTCTGTGCGAACTTATCCTTGCCAATCTCTTCAATAGCCTCCCGGCCTATTTTGTTCATACCCCGACTATTTTCCTTTTGACCTGGCCTGTGCTAGGCTTTGCCGCGCTTATCTATGTTGCTCTCAGTCTGCTTGCGGCCTTACTACGCACGCTGGCAACACTCTGCCTGGCAAGATGGCTTTTGCCCCCATGCAGTAATATTCAGACAGAAATAGAGGATAAAGCCACAAGCTCACTGCGTTTGGCCGTTCAGCGCGCCTGCCTTCGTCTCGGCCAACGTCTGCCAAGGCTTCTGCTCTTTACCGTACCAGTCTATGTGCTTATGTATTATCTGCAGACAGCAGGCTACTTTGACCGCCTTAATGCCTGGCTCTCGAACGAAACAGCTGCTTTTGCCTTTTTGAGTCCGCAATCTGCAGGCATCATCATGCTGCATTTTCTTGCTGAACTTGGCAGCGCCCTCGGTGCGGCAGGCTCTCTCCTTGCTACCGGCGGCATCAACGAGCACGAAGTCATTGTCGCCCTGCTTGTGGGCAATATTCTCTCAACGCCCATCAGGGCATTACGTCATCAATTGCCGTCCTATGCCGGTTTTTTCAATCCAGCACTCGGCTTACGCCTCATTCTGCTCAATCAGACATTCAGAGCCGTCAGTATGACGCTCATCACGCTTCTCTACTGCCTCTTCTTTTGAATTCTCAAAGGACTTGCCATGGACAAAAATGCCTGGGAAGAGCTTCTAGCCACACAGGGAAGGCCTGAAATTATCTCGCCAGACTTTCAAGGAGCGCGTATCACCGTACTCCTTCAGCCCGAGGGCCGCACCCTGTCGCTACCGCGCTGCAAAACAGTCTGGCAGCTGCTCAAAGCTCTCGATCTGCCTGAAGAATCGGCACTTGTGGCTCGTGACGGCCTTTTGCTGACACATGATCTCGCCATCATGCCCAATGATACCATTCTCGTGCGCAAAGTTGCTTCACGCGGTTAAGCTCCCGCTGCAAAAAAAAAAGAGGAAACCATGAGGTTTCCTCAAAAAAGCGCGCTGCAACTGACCTTAATAGCGATACATT
>JAGADH010000134.1 GCA_017613715.1 Desulfovibrio sp.
CAAGAAGAGAAGCACAGAGGCGTGAGGAATCGAGCTACGGCCACAGGTATGAGAGATGAGAAGGCAGGAAGGACTGGATAAGAGTATCAGTCAGCAGGTATTGAGCCTCAGGCCGACGCCGAGTCGGCTGTGAATAGTAACGGGGCTGCGGCTGACGCCGCTAAAGATCAATTGACATCACATAAAACTTGTACTTAAATAAGTACAAAAGAGGATTCATCCTTAAGGAGGAAACTATGCCTGAAGCAATCAGTTACTCAGAAGCCCGAAAAAACTTGGCCAAGTACATGGACGAGGCTTGCGATGGCCATGATCCCATTATTGTCACCCGTCAGAAGTCTCGCCCTGTTGTCTTAATGTCGCTCGAAGACTACAACTCAATTACTGAAACTTCATATCTTTTAAAGTCTAAAAACAACGCAAAAAGAATTTTTGAAGCAATAAACCAAATTGAATCTGGAAAGTGCAGCGCTCATGATATTGTTGAAGTGGAGTAACAATGGAAGTTTTGTTTTCTGAAAATGCGTGGGAAGACTATTTATATTGGCTTTCAAATGATAAGAGAAAAATAAAAAGAATAAACGAGTTAATAAAAGATGTATCTAGACATCCTTCAATTGGTATCGGTAAGCCTGAACCTCTCAGAGAAAATCTTTCAGGGTTGTGGTCGAGAAGGATCAACAATGAACATCGTTTTGTATATTTTTTTACAGAAACAACAATTTATATAATACAACTTAGGTATCATTATTAAAGAAGAATTAAAAAACGGGCCAGGTGAGCAGACCTGGCCCTTAAACCCGCCATTGGCGGACTGGTCAAAGGAGGCCACCTATGACCGAAAACGAGAGTAATCTTTCCACTGCGTCACCGCAACTATTACGTTTGATTGAGCCAGCTCTCGATCTGTACTCTCTTGTGCTGCCTGGCAGATGGGTATAGTTTTTGCTTACTTGATGCTGAGAACAAAGGAAGCAGGACGCTATGTTTGGCGAACAGCAGGACCCAAGCAGAACGGAAAAAGCCACACCCAAGCGTGTCAAAAAACAGCGTGAAAAGGGCAATGTGCCCAAGAGTGCCGAATTGGGAAAGGCTGTCAGTCTGACCGGCGGATTAATTATTTTGACATTTTGGCTGGATTCCGTTTACGCAACCTTGCGGGAGCTTTTCCGCCAGTATCTTGACTGCTCGCGCATTTTTGACGTTTCGCTGCAGAGCATCTATACCCTGTCCATAGAACTCAGTTTGCGCATCGCCTACATGATTTTGCCCATTGTTGTTTTTTTGGCCATTCTCTCCATCATAGCTCAGCGCCTGCAGGTGGGCAAACTCTGGTCTCCCAAGATTTTCAAGCCGCAGTGGAACAAATTCAATTTGATGCGCGGTCTCCAGCGTCTTTTGATTTCACCGCAGACCGTATTGCGTATTCTCAAAAGTCTTTTGTTTTGTGTTTGCCTGGCCATTGTTCCGACCATTGTGCTTTACGATGAGAAGGATCACTTTTTGTCCCTCTACTACGAGACGCCAGAGGGCATTGTCGCGTATATGCTTGACCTGGCCTTTCGCCTGGTAAAATATGCATTGGTGCCAATTTTACTCATTGCGGCTTTTGATGTCTGGCAGTCACGCTTTGCCTATAATGAAAGCATGAAAATGACCAAGGACGAGGTCAAAGACGAAAGAAAGCAGGCTGAAGGCGATCCTAAGGTCAAAAGCAAAATCCGCCAGAAAATGATGGCCATTGCCATGAAGCGGATGATGAAGCAGGTTCCCAAGGCGGATGTGGTGATTACGAACCCTACCCACATTGCCGTCGCTCTTAGCTACAATACTGCCGAAGCTCCGGCTCCCATTGTCCTTGCCAAGGGTGCCGGGCGTATTGCTGAGAAAATTAAGGAAATCGCCCGAGAGAACCGTGTGCCGATCAGGGAAAATGTTCCGCTTGCACGCGCGCTTTTCAAGGCCTGTGAGATCGGCGATATGATACCAGAGGAGCTTTATAAGGCCGTAGCGGCTATCTTGGCCAGTATCTGGCGTCTCAAGCCCAGAGCCAAAAAGCCCGCAGAACAATCATGAGTTCGGCTAGATTTGGCTACAAGGCGATTGTCACTGCCTAAACGCCATGCTGCTTAAGGGCGCAAGTTTCTTGCAACAACTGACGTGAATGGATTTTCAAGAGCATAGGGGAAGACCTCTACGCTACAATTCTAGCTTTCAGCGGTGACGCACTCGCAATCCTACAAAAAAGCTACTCATGCAATTTTGCGAGCTTTCACGCGAAGTTGCTAGAAATTGTCACGGCCTTCAGGATACAATGACCCGGGAACTCACGATAACTTGGCTAACGTCGTTTTTCGAGACCACGGATTCAGGAATACGATTTTTGAGGTAGGCAATGGCATCGGTTCTCCCTAATATCGATTATTCCCGCTTTTCCAAGTACGGAGAAGTTTTTCTGGCCATTGGGGTGGTGACCATTCTTTTTGTCATGCTGGTGCCTCTCCCCACGTTCTTTATGGATGTCATGCTCTGTGTGAGCATTTCCATTTCCATGCTCGTGCTGATCATGACCATGTTCATGAACTCACCCCTTGAATTTACGATTTTTCCCTCCTTACTTCTGGTCACGACCCTGCTGCGTCTGGCTTTGAACGTTGCTTCAACGCGTCTGATTCTGCTCAACGGTGATATGGGCATTGAAGCCGCTGGCAGCATTATCCGTTCTTTTGGCGAATTTGTGGTCGGCGGCAGCTACGTCGTGGGCGCAGTTATCTTCATGATCATGTTCACACTGAACAAGGTCGTGATCACTGCCGGTACCACACGTATCGCCGAAGTGGCAGCCCGTTTTACCCTTGATGCCATGCCTGGCAAGCAGATGGCCATTGAAGCGGATTTGAACGCCGGTCTGATCGACGAGGATGAGGCGACGGCTCGCCGGCATGCCCTGCGCAAGGAAGCCGATTTCTACGGTGCCATGGACGGTGCCTGTAAATTTGTCTCAGGTGACGTTAAAGCCGGCATGATGATCACCATGATCAATATTATTGGTGGCATCATCATTGGCGTTGTGCAGAAGGGCATGGAATGGGATGCCGCTTTGACCACCTACTCGCTTCTGACCATCGGCGACGGACTTGTATCAACTATTCCGTCCATTATCATTTCAACCGCCACAGGTCTTCTGGTCTCACGCGCGGCTTCAGAAGCCAAGATGGGCGAAGAATTCATGGCCCAGCTGACCTTCAACAGCAGGGCTCTGAAGCTGGTGGCCGGTATTCTCGTGCTCTTTTCTTTGATTCCCGGTTTGCCCACAATCCCTTTCCTCGTACTTGCCACCATGATTTACCTTGGCAGCCGTCTCTCACCCGATGAGGATGAGGAAGAAAACAGCAAGGACGGCAAGGGGGGCAAGAGTGGCAAGGCAGGGACCAAATCCTCAGG
This sequence comes from Desulfovibrio sp., assembly GCA_017613715.1. Classification (GTDB taxonomy): domain Bacteria; phylum Desulfobacterota; class Desulfovibrionia; order Desulfovibrionales; family Desulfovibrionaceae; genus Desulfovibrio. The sequence continues at coordinate 3,445 of JAGADH010000134.1, forward strand.
CACACCAGATACTCCCGAAGATGTGCAGGCTCTTTTGCCTCTTGATACTCTTGAGCTTGAAGTGGGCTACGGACTGATTCCATTGGTTGACGAAGAGCAGAGCGGCAATCTTCTTGCCCGTATTCGGTCCATCAGACGACAGTTTGTTCTGGATATGGGGGTTATTATTCCTTCCTTGCATCTGCGCGATAATCTCCAGCTTAAGCCCGGTCAGTATTCCCTTTTGATTAAGGGCAATCAGGTGGCTTCAGCGGAGATTCTGGTGGATCATTTTCTTGCCATGAATCCAGGCAATGTCACTACCAAGATTAATGGCGTGGAAACCAGGGAGCCGGCCTTTAATCTGCCGGCTATCTGGATACCTGCAGCACAGCGAGAAGAGGCGATGATGGCGGGCTATACGGTGGTCGACCCGGCAACAGTCATTGCTACCCATCTGACCGAAGTGTTTCGCAGGCATTTGGCTGATTTTCTTGACCGACAGGCGGTTCAGGGGCTTTTGGATACGTTGGCTCAGACCTCGCCCAAGGCAGTGGAAGATCTTGTTCCGAATTTGATTACGCTTGGTGCCGTGCAAAAAGTCTTGCAAATGCTTGTGCGTGAAAATGTCTGCATCCGCGATATGCTGACCATTACGGAAACGCTTGGTGACTATGCGCCAATGATCAAGTCGCCTGAAATGCTTACCGAATATGTGCGCGAAAAGCTGTCCAGATCCATTGTTCGACCCTATCTTGACAGTTCCGGAGCTCTGCCGGTTCTGACGTTAAACGGGAATGCAGAGCGCAAGGTTCAAGAAGGTATTCGTCAGGCTGAAAACGGCGCAGCGTTTCTTTCCCTCAATCCCGTTACAGCCCAGAGGCTGGTTCAGAATATCAGTGCCGCAGTGGAAAAGGCCGTGTCCACCGATGGGCAGCCAGTTGTTTTGACGACGCCCATGATTCGACCTCATCTGGCTCAGCTTGTCATCCGTTTTCTGCCAACGGTGCCTGTTATTTCTCAGGCGGAAATTCCCCCTGATGTTCGTCTGCAGTCTGTTGGCGGCATTGGTCTTGAATAAAAAAATAAGCGGATCACGTAAGTGCTCCGCTTATTTTTTGGCTTTGTGCCGAACCGTTGTCTCATAGGAGGCAAAGAGATGAACTGATGAAGCATCAGCAGTGATTTCTGTGATGCTCTGAGAACCCTTCTGGGAGAGGGGCCTGTGTGTGCTCTATGCTGCGATGTTTGAGGCTGACCGGCTCATATCCCTAAAGCAGGGGCTACGCCCGTTCTTGGTCATACCTCATTATTGCCCAAGCTTCAGCAACCAAGGAACAGCTGGAGAGTTAGGGAGGAAATCTCTTCTCGGTAGCTCTTCTTGGGTTTTTCGGGCGTCTAGTGCAGCTGATGCAATCCTATGGATGTTTTTTTTCGTAAACAGCTTTGACGTTGATAGATCCATTGAAGCTTTGAGATCTTCTTGAAACCTTTTGTCATCCTGGATGTCAGAGCTTAGGCAAAGCGGCTAGCACCTGTGATCATAACCATGTCCACCGGCACGTCATCGTACATGTTGACGCTTTTGGTCTTAACTTTAGCGATTTTATCCACGACATCCATACCATCTGTCACGCAGCCGAAGACACAGTAGCCCCAGCCGTCAGCACTTGGTTCACTGTGATTGAGAAAATCATTATTGACAAGATTGATGAAAAATTGGGCTGTGGCACTGTGCGGATCCATAGTTCTGGCCATGGCAATGGTACCGCGTTCATTTTTCAGCCCGTTGTCAGCTTCATTGGTAATAGGAGCCTGTGTTGGCTTTTCGTTCATGCGTGCGTCGAGCCCGCCGCCCTGAATCATAAAATTTGAAATCACACGGTGGAAGATGGTATTGTTGTAGAAGCCCGAGTCAACATAGCGTAAAAAATTTTCCACGGTTTTGGGGGCTTTGTCGGGATAGAGTTCCACCAGAATGTCGCCAGAGCTTGTTTCAAGCAGGACAACGGGATTTTCGCTCATCGTTTTCTCCTTGCCAGGATAGAGTTTGTGCCGGCAAAAGGGTTTTGCCAGGTGAATTTTGACTATTTTACGCAAAATGTGTGACCGCCTCAAGATCAGCTTGTTGGCTTGTCAAGGAGCATCATGCCGAATTCAGTGCCCATTGCTATGACAGGCCCTTGGTATGAAGACGTGACCCAAGAGCTGCTTAACTGGTTTAGCGCCAATGCCAGAGATCTTCCTTGGCGTTGTCATTACACACCCTATGAAATCTGGGTTTCAGAAATCATGCTCCAGCAGACCCAGATGTTGCGGGTAGTTGGCTATTTTAGACATTTCATGTCGCGTTTTCCTACGCTGCAGGCTTTGGCTCATGCCAATCTTGAAGAAGTTTTATCTGCCTGGGAGGGGCTTGGCTATTACAGGCGGGCCAAAAGTCTCCATGAGACAGCCCGTCTGGTCATGACGCAATACGGTGGTGTCTTGCCTTCTGATCAGGAAAAACTAGAAGCGCTGCCAGGCATTGGCCATTACACGGCAGCCGCCATTGCGGCCATTGCCTTTGAACAGCCTACGGTGGGTGTGGATGCCAACGTGGTGCGCGTGCTTACCAGGCTTTTTGATTACCCTGAGGATGTGCGCTCAGTCACGGGGAAAACGTGCATTGAGCGTTTTGCCCGTACACTCCTTCCTCGCGGCCAAGCCAGAGCCTTCAATCAGGCACTCATGGAATTGGGTGCGCTCATCTGTGGTCGCAAACCTCTTTGCACAGACTGTCCTTGGCAGAAGCGTTGCCTGGCTCACGCCCATGGCAGCGAAAGTCAGCGCCCTGTCCAACCGTCTCCTGCGCAGAGGCAGCTGCGCTCTGTTACAGCCGGACTGATTGTGGATAGTCAAAGGCGTCTTGTACTCTGTCAGCGCCCGAATCATGGCATTTGGGCCAATCTTTGGGCTTTGCCAGAATTCACTCTGCAAAGCAACGCTGATCCCGTTGCTTATTTTAGTACCTGCTTTGCCCGTCAAACAGGTCTAAGCGTCAGGGCACTGCACTGGCATACAGAACTCAGGCATGCCTATACCAAATGGCAGATCCTTTTGCAGGCAAGAGCCTACTGCCTGGAGTCTGTTGATTTGCCCAAGCCCTTTGCCTGGTTTGCCGCCTGTGATGTCGCTCATGTGCCTGTGCCCTCGCCGCACAGAACGCTTCTGGAGCGTTTTTTCGACCGGAAGGCAGGAAGAAACTGAGTATTCACGCATCCTCAAGCCTTTGGCATATCGACTCGCCGTTCCCCTCTCAAGATAGGCGCTTCAACAGTTTGTCTGTGCCGATTGCTGCTTTTCGAGCTCAAGTGCTTGTGAAGATAGGCGAAAAAAATCTGATCTGTGATTTTTCCCTTGACTTTTTGAATTTTTTTCTGCAAATGATCCCACTTAGGATCAGGGTGTACGCTCTGATGCTCATCCTGATTGCGAACACTGTGTTCACAAAGGGGTGGCCTTTCTGAGGCCTCCCCTTTTTTTTACCAAACGTGCTGTAAAGCCCGTTTTTAAGGATATAACAACGAACTTGCGCTAGCCGGCGGATGTGCCATGTCGAGTGATGATCTGAAAGAACGTATCCGTCAAATTGCTTTGCCACTGGTCAATGCCCACGGCCTTGTGCTTTGGGGTCTTGAACTTGTGTCGTCGCAAAGACCTCTGGTACGCCTTTATATCGATTGCCACAAAACGCAGGCTGAAGACAAGGTTCACGATGAGGAAGCCAGGGTGGCTGCCGATCTCGAGCAGTGCGAAGCCATTTCTCGTGATTTGGGACTTGCATTGGATGTGGAGAATATCTTTTCCGGTCCCTGGCAGCTTGAAGTCTCTACGCCTGGGCTTTCTCGCAGCTTTTTTGCGCTTGAGCAGATGGTCGATTATCTGGGAGATATTATCGAGGCGCGTCTGTTTTCTCCTCTTCCCTCAGGGACTCGGGGTCGCAGAACCTGGCGCGGGAAACTTACAGAGGTTACCGAGTCGTCGTTTTTTCTTGAGCCTGTGGCCATCACAGAAGACGATCAGGTCCAGATGCTTGCAGAACCTGTTGTCTGTATACCTTGGACCAGTGTACGTAAAGTTAACAGAGTTGCGCTTTTTCCCAGAACTCCGAAACCTGGAAAGAAGTCTGTGCGCAAAAATGCCTAATCCAATACGGAGCATGCGGGCGATTATCGTCGATTTTGTGCTTGAGTGGGGATAATGGAGGGTCTTTTTGATGAATTTTGAACTCAAGAAAGCAATCGATCAGATCAGTAAAGATAAAGGTCTTGATCGTACAATGCTTATTAATACCCTCGAAGATGCGGTGAGAACCTCCGTGCTGAAACGTTTCAGCGATGACATGGATGTGGAGGTCACCTACAACGACGAGACAGGCGACATTGAAGTCTATCAGTTTAAGGTTGTTGTGGAAGACGGCGATGTGGCTAATGAAAATACGCAGATAGCCCTAGCTGATGCCCGTGAGCACGATGCCAATGTGCAGCTCGACGATGAAGTGGGTTTCAGAATTAAGATTCAGGATCTGGGCCGCATTGCCGCCCAGTCGGCCAAGCAGGTCATTATTCAGCGCATGCGCGATGCTGAGCAGGGCATTATCTACGACGAGTTCAAGGACCGTCGCGGCGAGATTGTCAGCGGAATTATCCAGCGTCGTGACAAAGGCGGCTGGGTCGTCAATCTTGGTCGTACGGAAGCTATCCTGCCCCGTGATGAGCAGATCCCAAGAGAGCACTATAAACGAGGCGATCGCGTCCAGGCCCTGATCATTGATGTACGTCGTGAGGGACGCGGGCCGCAGGTCGTTATTTCGCGGTCGCATCGAGACTACATGGCGGCTCTTTTCCGCAGAGAAGTTCCTGAGGTGGATGAAGGCTTGGTACGCGTCATGGGAGTTGCCCGTGATCCGGGTTCCCGTGCCAAAGTTGCCGTGTATTCTAAAGAACGTGAAGTTGATCCTGTGGGCGCCTGCGTTGGCGTGCGGGGATCCCGTATTCAGAATATTGTTCAGGAATTTCATGGTGAACGCATCGACATCGTAGTCTGGAGCGCCGACATTGCCACCTACGCCCGCAATGCCCTGGCTCCTGCCTTTGTCACGCGTATCGTGGTGGACGAAGAGGAAAATCTGCTTGAAGTCATTGTGCCCGATGATCAACTGACCAATGCCATTGGCCGCAAAGGTCAGAATGTTAAGCTTGCCGCCAGACTGCTGGGCTGGAAAGTCGATATCTTTACAGAAAGCCGCTACAAGGAAGCCAATGCCATTGGTCACGGCCTTGAGCAGGTGGCCAGTGTGGCTGAAGTATCCATAGAGACGCTCTTGCAGGCCGGCTATACTTCGCTGGACAAATTGCGTGCAGCTACGGATCAGGAACTTGCCGATAATCTGCTGATCTCCTCCATGCGCATTTCTGAATTGCGTCAGGCCATCAACTTTTTGGCGCCTGTGGTCGAAGAACAGATGGAATCATCAGCCGTTTCCAAAGAAGTGATGGAAGTTTCCAGAAAGAGTGAGAACAGTGACGGTGAGGCTCTTGAAGCTGAATCTTCAGATCGGAGCGAAACCTCAGACGCTGAGCCTGCGCAGGAAGGTGCGCTTGATTAAGAACGGGCATTTCAGTGGACCCGTACGGATGTGTGTCATCTGCCGCGGCCGTTTTCCCAAGGCGGAACTGACGCGTTATTGCCTGACACCTGAGGGTGTTTTACGCGAAGACGAGAATAAAAATAGCCCGGGCAGGGGCTGGTATATTTGCCGAGATGCACAGTGTGCACGGAAATTTGCGAAGTTTCGTCCTGTGTCACGTGCGCGAAGGGGGTAATGTGTATGGCAGCAGATCGTATTAAGTTGAAAGATCTTGCCGCAGAACTCGGTCTGACCATTGATGAGGTGCAGGCTGCAGTACGGGATTGTCTCAAGAGTAGTGCCAAGGTGGCTTCCGTGCTGACTGCGGATGCGGACAAAGTGCGTCAGTACCTTCAGGATCAAAAGCATAATCGAGACAATGATAAGAAAAAGCCAGATGTCATTGTCCGTCGTCGTCGTCGCGAGACGAGTCCTTCACAGGCTGCCCAAGCAGAAAACCATGCGGCAGCTGAAGGGACGAAACCCTTAGAAGAGTCTGAGCCTTCCCAGGCGCAGCCCAAAGAAGCCAGGCGTTCGCGCGACACACAGATCGAGCGTAAGGGACAGGAAGAAGGTAAAAAAGCCAGAATCATTGCTCCGCCTGCCCCGGAGCAGAAGGCCCGGGTCATCCGTCTTCCCGGTCAGGACAAAGTCGACGTCAAGGAACAGGAGACTGCCGAACAGAACCTACCCCCGCTTCCGGCTTCTCCGGTCGAAGAGCCTCTGTCAAGTGAGCAGCATCAGGCTGAGCAGACCGCAGCTCAGGTACAGGACGAAGCGCCTAAGCCTCAGGTTGAAGAGCAAAGTGCAGCGACCAAACAAGATGATAAGCCTGAAGACGTGCATGCCAAGACCGTCAAACTCGTACGTCGATCTTCGGCAGATGCTTCGGCTGAGCCCGAAGGTTCGTCGGCTCCGACACTGACCGAACAGAAAGTTCGTCCTGCAGAGCAGAAGGCTGAACAGAAGGAAAGCGACGCTGGCAAGGAAGAGCAGGCCGATGCGGCCTCCCAGCCACGAGTTCGCATTATTTCAAGGCCGACGCAGACACCTCAGGCTTCAGATGCGTCATCTGCTAATAAAGGACGTGAGCGCAATCAGCGTTCCGGCCAGCCAAGGCGTGATCAGAATCGCAGTGCGCGGCCGGGAACTGGCTTCAGACAGCAGCAGGCTGTTCCCATGCCCGATGTGCAGGAGGCTCAAAGCAAGAAAAAGCGCATGAAGGGCCGCAGAACTGTTGATTTTCAGCAGGGTGATTTCGGGCAGAATGATGATGAAGAAGTGCCACGCATGAACCGCAATCGCGGCAAGCGCAAAAACAATCGTCAGCAGCGCGTTGTCCAGCCAGTGACGCAGCCCATCAAGGCCGCCAAGCGCAAGATCCGCATTGTGGAAGTCATCACGGTTTCGGAAATGGCTAAGCAGATGGGGCTTAAAGCCAATGAGCTGATCAAGGTGCTTTTTTCTTCCTTTGGCGTCATGGCCACCATCAACCAGACCCTGGATTTTGACACAGCGAGTCTCGTAGCCTCGGAGTTTGGCTATGAAGTTGAAAAAACAGGGTTTTCTGAGGATGAATATCTTGTCTCCAAGGATGTGGATAGCCCTGAAAGCCTCAAGCCTCGTCCGCCGGTGGTCACCATTATGGGCCATGTTGACCATGGCAAGACCTCACTGCTCGATGCCATCCGCAAATCGCATGTGACGAGCGGTGAAGCGGGCGGTATTACCCAGCATATCGGTGCCTACCATGTGAAGACCAAACGTGGAGACATTGTCTTTCTGGATACTCCGGGCCATGAGGCCTTTACCGCTATGCGTGCCCGCGGAGCACAGATCACGGACCTTGTCATCCTGGTTGTTGCTGCCGATGACGGTGTCATGGAACAGACGCGTGAGGCTATTAACCATTCCCGTGCCGCCAACGTGCCGATTGTGGTGGCAGTGAACAAAATGGACAAGCCGGGAGCAGATCCTGATCGTGTCCTGCGTGAGCTTGCGGAATTGGGCCTGCAGCCTGAAGACTGGGGTGGTGACACCATTGTGGCCAAGGTTTCGGCCAAAACCCGCCAGGGTCTTGACGAGCTTTTGGAAATGGTTGCCCTGCAATCAGAGATCATGGAACTCAAGGCTAATCCCGATAAGCCGGCACGAGGCCATATAGTGGAAGCGCGTCTTGACAAGGGACGCGGACCTGTGGCCACAGTGCTCATTCAGGAAGGCACGCTGCATCATGGTGATAATTTTGTTTGCGGCCAGTTCTCAGGCCGTGTGCGTGCGCTTTTGACGGACCAGGGCAAGAAGGTCAAGGAAGCCGGACCGTCCATGCCCGTTGAAGTGCAGGGCGTGGAAGGCGTGCCTGAAGCGGGTGAGGAATTTATTGTGGTGGCTGATGAAAAGGTGGCCCGCCGCATTGCTGATGCTCGCGCCAGCAAACAGCGTGAACGTGAACTCGCCCAGGAATCACGGGTGACCCTTGAAACCTTCCTCGCTCAGCATGCCGGCGATCAGGAGACCATGACCCTGAACCTTGTGGTCAAGGCAGATGTCCAGGGTAGTCTTGAAGCCATCATTGAAGCGCTCAACAAGCAGAGTACGGAGAAGGTGGCGGTGCATGTGGTGCACGGCGGTACGGGTGCCATTTCTGAATCGGATATCTTACTGGCATCGGCGTCGCAGGCCATTATTATTGGCTTTAATGTTCGCCCGACAGCCAAGATCAAGGAAGTGGCCGAGCGCGAGAATGTTGATATTCGTTTCTACAATATTATTTACAAACTCGTGGAAGACATCAAGAGCGCCATGGCTGGCCTGCTTGCGCCTGTGCAGCGTGAAGTCTATCTGGGACAGGCAGAGGTGCGCAATACTTTCAATCTGCCCAAGGTCGGTACTATTGCCGGCTGTTATGTGGCTGATGGCAAGATTCAGCGCCATGCTGGTGTTCGTCTTTTACGCGACGGCGTAGTCGTCTATACCGGTAAAATCATTTCTCTCAAGCGTTTCAAGGATGACGCCAAGGAAGTAGTCAAGGGTAACGAATGCGGCGCAGGTCTTGAGAATTTCAATGACATCAAGGTTGGCGATATCATCGAAGCCTTTGAAACTGTTGAAGAGGCCGCGCAATTATAATCATTCCAAGCAAACTCAGCTTTTGATCTATGGCGACACTTTTTGCCGTGTTGACTGTGGAGTTCAGTCTTGAAGGCAACGACAATCTCAAGGCCAAGCGCCGTGTGGCCAATAGCCTGAAGCAGAAGGTCCGCAACAAATTCAATGTTGCCGTGGCCGAGATTGAAACGGAAAACTGCCTGACACGTCTCAGGCTGGCCGTGGTTTCGCTTTCCAACAGTGAGCAGCATTTGCGCAGCCGTCTTGACAAATGCTGTTCGATGATGGAAGCGGTCTGCCCAGAGAAAATGACATACAGCGAGGTCGAGGTTTATGCCGTTGACTGACCATATCCCTTTGCCCTATCGCCAGAAGGCCCACGAGGTGGCTCAGGTTTTGCCCAGTCTGAGCAGGGTGATCATTTCAGCCCATCTCAATCCCGATGGTGATGCTCTGGGTTCTGTTGCCGCCTGCGCCTATCTTTTACAGCAGCTGGGCAAAGAGTTTGTGCTCTACAGCGTTTCAGGCGTGCCTGACTTTTTACGGTTTCTTACACTTCCTGCGCCTCTCGTGACGGATCTTTCGCATCTGCCTTTCAAGCCTGAGCAGGCTCTCCTGGTCGACCTCGGTCAGTTTCATAGAATCGGCGGTGAGCTGGAAAGTCTTGCTCCCACACTTCCCCGCGTGAACATCGATCACCATGAAGGCGAGGGCCTGGGAACCCTGGCCACCTGGGTCGAACCCAAGGCCGCAGCGTGTACCCAGCTTGTGGCCTATGTGGCCATGGCCTTGGGCATTGAGCTTCGGGGTGAGCTTGCTCGGGCTGTTGCCCTGGGTCTTGTCACTGATACAGGCGGCTTTGTCCACGGCAATACCTCAGCTGAGGTTTTTGATCTGGCAGCACTTTTGTTGCGCGGTGGACTTGATCTGGCCGCTTTGCGCGAAGAAATCGACAGCAATATCCGGCATGAACGTTTTGCGCTCTGGGGGGAGCTGACAGGCCATGTGGAGTTTCACCTGGACGGGCAGATAGCCTTCTGTGCCGTAAGCCGGCAGATGCTCGCCAAAGCACATGCAGAGCGTGAGGATCTCGAGGGCTTTGTGGAATATCTGCGACGCCTGCGCGGAGTGAAGCTTTCGGCCATCGTGCGTGAAGACGCAGAGCAAAAATGTAAATTCAGTCTGCGTTCCCAGCCGGCCTTTGATGTCTGTGCCGTTGCCAGAACGATGAACGGCGGAGGTCACCGCAATGCGGCAGGCGGCACTCTGGCAGCAGATCTTGCCACAGCCAGGAGTATGGTTTTAGAAGCTCTCAAATCAGTACTTTTTTGACTTTTTGGCCTCTGCTGTATAGTATGGTGAAGACGTTTTCCTCGTTCTCTAAGGCACCAAGCCAGATTCTTCCGCAGCTGCATGGCCTTGTGGTTCTCAACAAGGCGAGCGGCCCTTCCTCCAATCGTTGTCTGATGCAGATTAAACGTTTGGGGCAGAAAAAAATCGGTCATGCGGGAACGCTTGACCCTTTGGCTTCTGGTGTGCTCTTAGTCCTTTTGGGACAGGCGACCAAGCTTTCCTCGTATTTGCAGAGCGGTGGAGGCAAGATCTATCAGGGAACTCTGCGTCTTGGTCAGATCACCGATACCTGGGATTGCCAAGGTCAGCTGCTTGAAGAGCGCGATACTTCTGCCATAAGTCTGGAGACGGTTTCCCGGGAGATTGCGGCGTGGACTGCATTGCGTGAGCAGCCCGTTCCCCCGTATTCCGCAGCCAAGCTTGACGGCAAGCCCCTCTATACCTTCGCCCGCAAGGGCACAATGATTGAACGTGTTAAAAGCGTAGAGATTTCAGAGGCGCAGATTCTTGCTATGGATCTGCCCTTTGTGCGTTTCCGAGTTCATTGTTCTTCCGGTACCTATATACGGTCCCTGGCCCACAGCTTGGGGATGCGTTTGGGGTGCGGAGCCGTACTTACGGCCTTGACTCGGGAATTCAGTTACCCCTTTGGGCTCGAAAGCTCGTGTTCACTCGACGAGATTGAGGCTGATCCTGCCGTGCTCGTGCGGGAGCTCAAGCCTTTGCATGCAGCTCTGCCTGACTGGACTTGTCTTGAAGTGCCTGCTGCATGGGTTGAAGCGGTGAAAAATGGTCGGCATCTGCCCTGTAGCGTTTTTGCAGAGGAGCAGACTCAATCCAGGCAGGCCATTCTCATGCATCAGGGTCTTGAGCTTGCGCTGGCCTCGCGCTGTGAAGACGCTAAGCCCGCCTATTGGGAAGTAACGCGTGGTTTGTGGAGTCAGCAATTGAAGTTGTAAAGCAAGGAGAAACTGCTGTGGTTATGGATTCTCAAGCAAAAAAGGCCGTGATTGCCCAGCACGCACAACATGAGGGCGATACCGGTTCGCCCGAAGTTCAGGTGGCGCTTTTGACGGCGCGGATTGAAGATCTGACGGAGCATTTTAAAGTACACAAAAAGGACTTTCATTCAAGAACAGGTCTGCTGAAGCTCGTCGGACGCAGGCGCAATATCTTGAATTACTTAAAAAGAAAGGACGTGCAGCGCTATCGTGCCTTGATTGAAAAACTTGGCTTGCGCAAGTAGCAAAGAATGTCAGGGGGAGCTTGGTCTTCCCCTTTTTGTCTTTTTTGGGCGTTTGTATTTCACGCTGTTGAGGAAGGGGGATCCGGGAAAAGCAGTCGCAGGCGACTGTTTTTCCCGGACACCCCTTCAGCTTGATACTTTTATGTTCAGTATATTGCAAAATGGCCATAATTGGCCCTCTGAAGGATTGTCGATGTTGCAGGATATCTTTTCGCCAACTCGGGTCAGCGCCCGACTGGGTCAGAAGGAAATTATTTTTGAAAGCGGACGTCTTGCCAATCAGGCGGATGGAGCCGTGTGGATTCAATGCGGCGGCACGGTTGTGCTTGTTACGGTCTGCTCGCAGGCACTGGATTTTGACAAAGGCTTTTTTCCTCTGACGGTTGAGTACAGCGAGCGCATGTATGCGGCAGGCCGTATTCCCGGCAGCTTCTTCAGGCGTGAGATTGGCCGGCCTTCAGAGCGTGAAACGCTTGTTTCCCGTCTCATTGACCGTCCAATCAGGCCGCTCTTTCCCAAGGACCTGATGCAGGATGTGCAGGTTTTAGCCACGGTTATTTCCGCAGATACGGATAATGAATCGGATGTTCTGGCTTTGACCGGAGCTTCGGCTGCGGTTTTGATTTCTTCTTTGCCCTTTGCCGGCCCTGTGGCCGGGGGACGCGTGGGACGCATCAACGGGCAGTTTGTCTTAAATCCCACCTTTGCCGAGCAGGCAGAGAGTGATCTGAACATTGTCTTTGCGGCCTCGCGCGATGCCCTGACCATGGTGGAAGGCGAAGCGCATTTTGTGCCGGAAGATGTGATCATCGATGCTCTTGATTTCGGTCGCAAGGCCATTCAACCCTTGATTGACGCTCAGGAGGAACTTGCCCGTCTTTGTGCCAAGGCCAAAATGCCCTATGTGCCCCATACAGAGAACCTCGAGCTGCGCGAGCGAGTTGAAGAACTGGCCAGAAAACACGGCATAGAGTCGGTCATGCAGATTGCCGAGAAAATGCAGCGTAAGGAAGCGCGCAAAGATTTGCGTCTTAAAGTGCAGGAAGAGCTTTGCCAGGATGCGCAATTTGCTGAGGACGAAGCGGCTCTCAAGAGTCTGGGCGATATCATCGGTGACCTTGAGAAAAAGGTTGTGCGTACGCGTATCATTAACGAAGGTCTGCGTATCGATGGCCGCGACACCAAGACCGTGCGACCCATTCAGATTCAGACCGGTGTGCTGCCACGTGCGCACGGTTCAGCCATTTTCCGTCGTGGCGAGACCAAGTCGCTGGCGGTCACAACCTTAGGCAGCAGTGCTGATGAGCAGAAAGTCGATTCTCTGACAGGCGATGTGAGCAAGCGTTTTATGCTGCACTATAATTTTCCGCCCTTCAGCGTCGGTGAGGTTAAGCCCGTACGTGTCTCGCGGCGTGAAATCGGGCATGGGGCTTTGGCCGAAAAGTCTCTCAGACCGACATTGCCCTCGGCTGAAGAGTTTCCCTTTACAGTCCGTGTTGTCTCAGAGACTGTGGAATCCAATGGTTCTTCCTCCATGGCGGCTGTCTGCGGGGGCTCTCTTGCGCTGATGGACGCTGGCGTGCCCGTGAGTTCGCCTGTGGCCGGTGTGGCCATGGGACTGATCAAAGAAGGCGACAAGGTGGTTGTGCTGACCGATATTTTGGGTGACGAAGACGCGCTGGGTGATATGGACTTTAAGATCGCAGGTACAGCCGAAGGCGTCACAGGCATTCAGATGGACATCAAGATAACGGGGCTGACTACAGATATTATGCGTCAGGCCATGCGTCAGGCCCATGAAGCACGTCTGCACATCCTAGGCGAGATGACCAAGATCATTGCCGGGCCGCGCGGAGAATTGTCAGCCTATGCGCCACAGCACAGGGAAATCATGGTCAATCCTGATATTATCCGTTTGATCATCGGCCCTGGCGGCAAGAACATCAAGGCTATTACTCAGGCTACCGGCGCTTCGGTGGATATTGACGATTCAGGCAAAATTTCCATTTTTGCGCCCACCAAGGAATCTCTGGAAAAAGCGTCCGAGCTCATCACGTACTATGATCAGCGTCCCGAGGTGGGCAAGAACTATCGGGGTAAGGTGCGCAAGCTTCTGGAAATCGGCGCTATTGTGGAGATTCTGCCCAATGTGGAAGCGCTTGTGCATATCTCTCAGCTGGACACAGGCCGTGTGCAGAAGGTCGAGGATATTGCCCGCGTGGGTGAGGAAATGGAAGTTAAGGTCATTGAAATTGTGGGCGATCGTGTACGGGCAAGTCGTAAAGCCGTGCTTTTTGAACGTCAGGGGCAGGTCTGGGAGCCTGAAGCGCCCCGCAGACCGCATGCTGAAGCGCGTGATAGTCAGAAAGGCCGTAATCGCGGCCCCAGGAGCTAGCCATGAGTGCCAAGAAGGACGCCAAGGCGCAGTTGCGTGCAGGCAAGCCAGCTGAGACGCTGTCACAAGACAAGATACCAGGGGAAAAGGCTGTCAAACAGAGCCTGAGCGGTGAGCAGCGCAGGCATCTTGAAAGCCTTGGGGCTGCCTGGACTGCCGTTTCGGGTATTGCTCCCAATGTGCTCATTCCGCAGGTTGTAGCCACAGTGCTTAAAGAAGGTGGCACAAGACCTGCCTGGCAGTGGACTGTGCAGGACAACGAGTATGTTCTCCTCGCCTGGCCCAAAGAAGAGCCTCTGCGTGCTGCTGTTTTGCTCTCAGGACCCAAAGGCGGTCAGCTCCGGCCTGTGAGTGCTGTGCCCCTGCTGGAAGGCTTGCCCAATGATCTTACCGTGAGCTGTGTTCATCCCTGGGATGAAGGCTGCGGTGCCAATGTTGGGGTTGCCATGCTTGAAGAAGGTCAGCCCATGTGGTTCTACGATCCTTTCTATCTGCGCGATAAAAATGATTTGACCGAGGATGTTACTCATACCTTTTTGCTGGGCGCTCTGGCCTTTGGCGTGCGCAAAGCGTTACTTGACGAGATCACCATCACGCAGGGGCCCAACTATGAGGCTTACGCCCAGGCCTGGCTTGAAGCCAATCCCGGGAAAAGCCGCCTTGATGTGCCTCCGTTCAAAGTGAACGTCGCGGGCAAGCATATTATCCATCCAGGGCAGGCCTTTGGCGAGTACCAGATCAGGGCACAAATTGAGGACATTGATGACTGTCAGCTGGAAAAAATGCCCATGAAGATTCTCTATACGCGTTTCCCCTTTGAGAATCGTCCGCCTCTGCATCTGCCCATCTTTGTGGCCAAGCTGAATTTGAAAGGCTATGAACCCAAGGTGGGAGATGAGATCGATGCCTATGTCTGGTTCCAGGGCAGAGTCATTGATCTTGATGCCCAGGAGAGTAGGGAGGCCGGAGCGTGAGCGCGGCCCTCATCTGGTTCATTACAGGTCTGATTTTTTTGGGCATAGATCTGGCCCTGCCGCATTTGGTGCTGATGTTTTTTGGCATCGGAGCCTTTGCGGCAAGCCTGGGAGATTTTTTTGGCCTTAGCCTGCAGGCTGAACTTCTCGTTTTTATTGTGGTCTCCTTGTTCAGCCTTGTGATTCTGCGTCGCAAGCTTGCTGCCATTTTTGGAGGCGCAAGTGTGAGCAAGACCGGTTTGGAAGCGGTCAACCATCCGCTTTGCGGGCGTCTTGGTCGTGTCAGTAAAAAGCTTGGTCCGGAGGAGATCGGGGAAATTGAAGTGGATGGCAGCTTCTGGCGTGCTAAAGCCTCTGAGAGCATAGCGATGGGAACGCAGGTCCGCGTGCGTGCGGTGAGTAAGGACGATGCGCTGCTGCTTGAAGTTGAGCGTGTCTTTTCAGAATCGTAAGTGTGGAGAGTGATATGCAAATTGAAGCTATTGTGGGGCTTACACTGCTTGCCATCTTTGTCATTGTCGTGCTCGTCAAGACAGCTGTGGTTGTACCCAATCAATCTGCCTATATCGTGGAGCGACTCGGCAAATTCAGCAAAGTCCTCTATGCGGGTTTTCACATTCTCGTGCCTTTTATCGATGTGACGGCTTATAAGCGTTCTCTGAAGGAACAGGTCCTTGACGTGCCCAAGCAGACGTGCATCACGCGGGATAATGTCAGTGTGGATATCGATGGAGTGCTCTATTTGCAGGTGATAACGCCGGAAAAATCCGCCTACGGCATTTCCGACTACGAATGGGGTGCTATTCAGCTGGCACAGACCTCTTTGCGCTCGGTGATCGGCAAGCTTGAACTGGATAAGACCTTTGAGGAACGCACGCGCATCAATCAGGAAGTTGTGGAGGCGCTCGATGCCGCCACAGCGCCCTGGGGGGTCAAGGTGCTGCGCTATGAAATCCGTGACATCACTCCCCCCATGACAGTGATGGAGGCCATGGAAAAGCAGATGCGCGCGGAACGCGAAAAGCGTGCAGCCATAGCCCAGAGTGAAGGTGAAAAACAGGCCAAAATCAATCTCGCAGAAGGTGAGAAGGGCGCTGCCATTGCCGAAAGTGAAGGCCAGAAGCAGGCCATGATCAATAAGGCAGAGGGCGAAGCTGAACAGATTCGTAAGGTTGCTCAGGCCACAGCTGACGGCCTGAAGCTGATTGCCGAGCAGATGGGCAATGGCAATGGCATTGCTGCAGCCCAATTGCGTCTGGCTGAAGGCTACCTTGAGCAGTTCGGCCAGCTTGCCCGTACAGGCAATACCATGATCATTCCCGCCAATGTCGCTGATGCCGCAGGTATGGTGGCTGCCATGACCAAGATTATCAAGAGTGGTCAGGGCATGGATGCCGGTCATTAGCGTGTCAGATTTTTTTCCCAAAAGCGCTATTTTTTGGAGGAGCTATGCGTAAACCTTTGTTCGTTATTCTGACTTTGGCACTGGTCCTGCCCACTACCCTTCTTAGTGGCTGTGCCAGTAAATACGGCACTCAGAAAACCCATGTGAATTATTATCCCGCCTGCTATCGTCCCATTCATGATCTCAGGGCTTCTGAGCATAAAGTGGCCGAGGGTACAGCAGGTGGAGCCTTTATTGGTGCCATGGGCGGAGCCCTGCTTGGTTTTTTGACCACAGGCAAGGCTGAAGGAGCCTTGGTCGGCGGTGTGGCCGGAGCTGCCACGGGCGCTGTGGTTGGCAATATCTACGCCAAGAAGAAGCAGATCAGCGATGAAAATCGCCGTATGGCCAGCTACCTGGAAGACATCGACGGCGATATCAGAAGTCTTGATATCGTCAGCGCCTCGGCCAGAACAACACTGGATTGTTACGACCGCGAATTCAAAGTTTTGCTGAACGATATTCGTACACGCCGCATCAGCCGCAGGGAAGCCGAAGAGCGCTACGGTGAGATCACCTCAGGCCGTGAGGAAGCCATTGCGCTTCTTGGCAATGCCGTGAATAACGGTCGCGATCTTGATCGGCAGTATGAGCAGGCCTTTGTGGAAGAAGAGCGCAGTGTGAAGCGCGGCAGCAAGGGACTTACTCAGGCCAAACGTCGCAAGCAGAACCTGACCTCGCGAGTCAACGAGGTCTCAAGGCAGAAGCAGCAGGCAGAGAATCAGAGCGTGAGCAATCAGCGTGATTTTTCCGCCCGCCTGCAGGAAATTGATGCCTGATGTGAGGACCTATGCACCATTCCGAAACGAGAAGAACAGGGCCTGGTGCCCTGTTCTTCGTGAGCATTCTCTTGCTTTTGGCTCTTGCCGTTGTCAGCTTTGAATTTTACCAGAAATGGCAGAATGAGATCAGGCTTTCACGACAAGCCCAGGCTCAGGCAGAACTGCGCCAGGGCCAGCTTGAGTCGCGTATAGACTATCTCAGGCAATTGCTGACGCTTTCACCCTGCGAAGCCCAGGCCAAGTGGCAGATGCCCTAGGTAAACGCAACGGGGGAATTATGCGAACCACATTGATTCGGACTATTGCCCGTGCCAAGATCAATGCGCTGGCCTACCAGGGGATTATGCCGTCAGAGTGCTTTGCGCAGATTCAGGAAACCATTCGTCGGCATTTTGACGAGCGGCATGCTCAGGCCTTTGCTGAGCCTGTGTTCAATAAAGAAGAAGGTTTTGTTGACTGGTATGTTCCCTTTACCGGCAATGTCCGCCGCTATCAGGAGCTTTCGCAGGAAGAAAAGGAAGCACAGACCGCTGAATTTGCAGCACTTGCCGCTGACGTCAACGCCTATGCTGATGAGCTGATCGCCAAGGGTGATCCGCAGAAAGTCACTCGCGGCAATCTCCTGAAACTCGCTTTGCTCTATCCGAGTGAGGATGATCTGTATGTCGTCGATGACCGTCCTGTGGTTACCTGCTGGGGCTTTGGCCCTGGCTCGCAGGATGCCTCAGTCTGCAATCTTTGCGACTTGCGCGTGGGCGGGCTTTTGCCTGCCAAGACGCCTGTCCAGGCGCAGCCCCCCGTGCAAGAAGCCAGTCAGGAAGAAGTCCCCGTCGTCATTGTCGAAAAGCGCGCAAGCAGGCTTCTTTGGCTGATCCCCCTCTTGCTGCTTTTGGCCCTCTTGCTCCTGCTTTTTTGTGACTTCGGCCGACAGAAAGCGTTGTCAGGTCTAAGCTTTTGGCGTCTGCCCTCGCTGATGAGCGAGGATGACGCGCGCGAACGGGGTCAAGAACTGCGGCTGCTGGCCTTGGATCATGAACGCCTGGAACTTGAAGAACAGGCCCTGCAGCTTATGGCGGCCTGTCGTAGATCAGATCTGCCAGTACCGGAGGGCATCCTGCCCAGAACTCCACCTGCTGTTCCGCCGCCGCTTGAGCCTTCGGCCGTGCTGCCTGAAACGCCCAAGGAGGAACTGATTATTCCGGAAAATGTCAAGGATACCAGTTTCCTGGCTGGCCGCTGGCTCTGTGCAACAGGGCTTTTCAATTCACGCACGCAGGAGCCGGTACAGGTGGAATTTATCTTTGGTTCTGACGGCAAGGGCAGCGGGCATATTTATGAAAAAAGTGGCCGCTGTTCAGGTCCTGCAAGAGCCTCCATGCGCGACAATGTGCTCGCTATTGAACACGATGCCCTGGTCTGTCCAGGCGGAGCCAATTATCGGCCCAATACCATTGAATGTCGCAAGAGCATGGGCAAAACAGAATGTCATGGCGTCAATGCCGAGGGCGGTCAATGGAAAGCCGTCTTTTTAAAACTCAGTGCCGAGTAGTGCAAAGGGATTGTTCCATGCCTACCTTGTTTTTTCGCTCAGCAATGTCCGTCTTCTGTCTTGGCGTTTTTCTGCTTGTGTTCTTGCAGGCCACGCTTAGGGCCGAGCCCGAAGAATACGGTTTAAGCAATGCGCCGTTGCCACCAGCGCAGCAGGCGGAAGAAACCTTTGTGATTCTGCCTGACGGGCGCCGCGTGAATCCCTGGCTTGTGCTGCCCGAAGGCTGGATTGTCAGCGATGACGGCAGTCTGATTACCGATGAGGGTGTGATCATCCACCGCAACGGTCATTTTGAATATCCCTTTGGCAGCCTGCCTGAAGGCTATTCCGAACGAGCTGACGGAAGTCTGGTTTTGCCCTCGGGCATTGTCCTGCCCAAGCCTCAAAACCGGGCTCTCGTCACAAGTCCCGTCCGTCCTGGCAAAGTCGAAGGGTCTCAAGATCCGCAGCAAAAACCCAGAGCGTCTTCTGAAAAGCCGCCTTTGCGGCAGGATATTGTCAGGCCTGCGCAGCCACGGCAAGCGACACAAAGACCTGCAGGCGTTCTGCCGGGTCGTGAGGTGCCTGTGCGTGAAGTGCCTGTAGGAGAAACCCCGACCCAGCTCTGGAGTATGCTGCCATTGACTGAAGTGCCTGGAAAACCGCAGGCTAAGCCCAAAGGCGAAAAGCCCAGAGCTCAAGCTGCCGCTGAAAAGCCCAAAGAAATGCCTGAAGGCAGAGCCGAAGCAAAACCCAAGCAGGATAAGCCCAAGCCTCAGGCCAAACCTGAGAATAAGCCTGAGAATAAGCCGCAGCCTCGTAGGGAATCTCGGCGTCCCAAAGTCGGCGAGGAGCTGAGAATCCCCCAAGAGTCTGTAAAAACAGGCAATCTTGATTTCCTCGAAGGCTGCTGGCAGGGTACACGTCCCGAATACTACTCAAAACGCACCATCTATGAGTGTTTTTGTTTTGACAAGCAGGGCAAAAACGGTAAACGCCGGGTCATTGATCCCAAAGGCGGTCGCCGTTGCGTAGGCGCAACGCAGGCCAGACTTTCCGGCAATGGTGTCCTGCATGTGCAGTCTCAAGGCGCGGTCTGCTCAGACGGAGAACGCTGGGGCCAGGCGGAAATGACCTGCCGCGGCCAGGGGCAGCATACCCCCTGTTCCTGGGTTTTTCGGGATGCCAACGGGGGCCAGCAGTCCTATGCCATTCCTTTTGTACGCGTAGAGCAATGTGGGCGGAGATAGCATGGAGTATCCCAAATACAGCGATCGGATCAGTCTTATTCCGGGCGGTTGTCCACAGCTTCTGGATTTTGCTGTGGATTTGACCAAGGTGGAGCGTTTGCGACGCAATTTTGAAGAACGCCCGGATGCTGGTATTCGTCCCCTGGTGGAAAAAGACGGCGATTTTGTGGATGCCCTTGACGGCCAAATCCCAAGTGGCGACACCTACAGCATGGATTTTCCCAAGAATCTCACCCCATGGCTTGGCAAATGGTTCCCTCTGCCCTATTTGCGGGAACGCGAACAGGTCTGGGAGGACAATGGGGTCAAGCGTGTGGAGCATGGCCCTTCCAACTGGGCTCGTGCCCGGCTTGTGCTGGCCGAGGATGAGCCTGAGATCCTGCGAGTTGTTTTGGCCTTTGACATGCAGGTGGAAACTTGTGAGGGCGAACAGGTCTACGGTGCTCTGACACCTCTTGATGTCAATGCGCATGCCCAGTTTCGGCTGGCTTGGCATATTCGTGATAATGGCTGGTTTCTCAATGAAGCGTGGGTTAATGACTGGATTTTGGAAATCTGGTCCTGCCAGAGCAGGCGCCGTCAGGAAGAGGATGGACCTAAGCTTGAGCATTTGGCCAGCTATCTGACTTTGCTTGAATTTCTCGACCAATGTCTCAATGATCCGCGCGTTTATGTTATCAACCCTGCCAAGCTTGTGCCGATTGATGTGGATTTTGTGCTCGATATCGGCAATTCACGCACAACTGGTATTCTCGTGGAAACGCGCGCCCAGAGCGTGACCAATCTCAATAACAGCTATCTCCTGCAGCTGCGTGATATGGATGCGCCTGAAAAGATTTATACTGATCCTTTTGAGACGCGCATTGAGTTTTCTGAGATCAATTTCGGAAGTGAAGCCTTCAGCCGCCGGAGTGGCCGGCGCAGTGCAGCCTTTATCTGGCCCTCGCCTGTGCGTATCGGCCCTGAAGCCGCAAGGCTTTCTACCCAGTCGGTCTGTGCGGAAGGCGCCACCGGCATGAGCAGTCCCAAGCGCTATCTTTGGGACGAACGCGACTGGAAGCAGAGTTGGCGCTACAATACCAAGGGACACGGGGAACCCTATGTGACGCGAGGTCTTTTGGCCCAGCAGGTCAATTCCAGTGGAACGCCTCTCTGTTGCATGCAGGATCGACGTTTCCGCAACAATAAGATTTTGCGCAAGCAGGAAACGGACTGCGCCTTTGAATCGCTTTTCACACGTTCTTCATTAATGATGTTTCTTTTGGTGGAGGTCATTCAGCAGGCGCTTTTGACCATCAATAGTCCTGGCCAGCGTCTGCGGAGGGCTTCGCCCGATGTGCCGCGCAGACTGAGGCAGGTAATCTTCACGGTTCCCGGAGGCATGCCGCTGGCTGAGCAGCGCATTTACCGACGCTGGGCGCACTGGGCGGTGCATGTGCTCTGGCAGTCTTTAGGCTGGTCCGACTATTATGTGCCCAATGGTAAAATCTGGCCCAAAGAGCTGGCCCTGGAATACCGGCGCAGTCCTGTTGTGCGTTGCAACTGGGATGAGGCGACCTGCACACAGCTTGTCTATATCTACAATGAGATCAGCAGAAAGTTCCAGGGAGATGCCCATCTCTTCTGCAACCTTGCCGGCAGACCACGTCCTGAATACGGCAATCGTCCCTGCCTGCGCGTGGCGACCATTGATATCGGTGGCGGCACAACGGATCTTTCCATTACGACCTTTGAGCTTGAAAGCGATGCCGGCTCCTCGGCGCGCATGGTGCCACATCCTGAATTTCATGATGGTTTCAGTCTTGCCGGCGATGATGTGCTTTGTGCTGTTGTGCGCAACCACGTGCTGGAAAGTCTGGGCAGCGCCATGCAGGCTTGTGGCGTACCCGATGTGCGCAGAGCGCTTGGTGAACTCTTTGGTCGCGATGTTATCGACAGCAGTGAAGAGAGTCGCAACCGCAGAACGCAATTTATCCGCCAGGTGGCTGTGCCTTGCGCTTTGTCCGTACTGTCTGTTTATGAGCATTCGGATCTTATTCAGGGCAGTAACCGAGTCCAATGTCGCCTTGGCGACTGTTTTCTTGGCAGCGAGCAGCGCGAGGACAATGGTCAGCCTGTTCAGAGTCTGCCTATCACTCGTTTCCCCCAGCCCAATGCTGAAGCTCTGAATTATGTGGAAAGCTACGTGCGTCGCAATGGCAACCAGAGTGACTTCAACCTGCTGGATGTACCCCTGGTGATCGATGCCAGGCGAGTCGATGAGACCATTCGTTCCGTACTCAAGGATATCTTGGCCAATCTCTGTGAGGTCATTCATCTTTACGACTGCGATGCCCTGCTTCTGACGGGCAGGCCGAGCAGCTGGAAGGCCATTGAGGATACGGTTGTTTCGCTTCTGCCCGTTGCGCCTGACCGCATTTTTGCCATGGGCGATTATCGTGTGGGCAGCTGGTATCCCTTTGCCGATGCCCTGGGTAAGGTCACGGACCCCAAGACCACGGTGGTCGTCGGTGCGATTCTTTGTACTTTGGCTGAGGGCCAGCTTGAAGGCTTCTCCTTTGATCCGCAGAATTTAAATCTCAATTCCACAGCGCGTTTTGTGGGTGAAATGGAGCTGAACGGGCAGATCCGCACAGCAAAGGTCTGGTTTGACGTGGATGTCACTTCCAAGGAAGAACGCATCTATACTCAGAAAATTGCTTTTGGCGGTCCCATAGCCGTGGGCTTTAGGCAGCTGCCTGTGGAGCGCTGGACCACGACACGTTTTTACTTTCTTGAATTTGTCAATGAGGATATGCGGCATAAATACGCGCAGGGCCTGCCTTTTACGGTCACCCTGGAACTCGCCGTCGGGGGTCTTGAGGACGACAGTGAAGACTCTTCGGCTAATCTGGAACGCGATGAAGGGGAATTCACCATTGCTGAAGTGGAAGATTGTCATGGCAATCCCGTGCTCAATGCCCTTGAAATGCGTCTGCAGACCTTGCCCAGGGACGAGGGCTTTTGGCTGGATACAGGTATTGTCTACATTTAGAGACATGTTCTTCAACACGGAAACAACGGAGGCGGCGTTCCTCCCCGCTCCTGTCCAGTGGCAGGCTTCGGGGGCAGCACGCTGATGGATGAGATGAGTCTGGAAGATCTTTGTGCCAAGCTTGGTACCGCCTGCAGTGAAGCCGGGCAATGGGTGCGACGCAATACGGACCTTGTGCGCAATGAGGAAGAGAGTCTCTTAAAGGATCTGCGGCATGCCGGAAGACAGTACCGTATTCTCGGTCGGGCTGCCGGGCGGAAAATGTGCGCCGGCGTTTTCGGACCGAGTCAGGCAGGTAAATCCTATCTGATTTCCGCTCTTGCCCGCGACAGCCAGGGTTCTCTTTTGGCCCGTTTTGGGGCTGAACGGCATGATTTTATTCAGGAAATCAATCCCGAGGGCGGCAAGGAATCCACGGGTCTGGTCACGCGTTTTACCTTAAGCGAACCGGCAAAACAGACCGAAGGCTTTCCTGTGCAGATCAGGCTGCTTTCCGAGACCGATCTGGTCAAGATCGTGGCCAATACCTTTTATGCCGACTGTGAACACAAGGAAGAAGATCAGAGCGATGTGCAGAAAACGCTTGAGCTGCTGAAGAGCCGGCGTAGAAAGGATCCTTCACATATTGATCTCGATGCCCTTGAGGATCTCAGAGAGTACTTGAACCGGGATTTTCGTTCCAAAGCGCGTGTGGCCATGCTTGATAAGCAGTACTGGCCTGAGGCTCTGGCATTAGGCCCTTATCTTGGCCTTGAGGATCGACTGCTGCTCTATGCTTTGATCTGGGATGAAGTGCCTGAATTCACGAGACTTCTTGGCACGCTGTTTCAGGCGCTTGAGCAGCTGGGGCATCCTGATGCAGCGTATTGCCCCATGTCGGCACTGACGCCGCGCGACGTGAGCATCATCGACGTGGCGACACTGGCAGGTCTTGAACAGGGTGATGATACCAAGGAAACCCTTGATGTCATTACAGCCGAGGGTAAGCAGGCGACCCTTTCACGAGCTGTGGTCACAGCCCTGACGGCTGAGCTGACTATTGTCATGGATCAGCAGCCGGCTCCCTATTTTCAGACTACCGATCTGCTTGACTTTCCAGGCTATCGGAGTCGCTACAAAATCGACAATATTCGCCATGAACTGGCCAAACCCGGTATGCTCAAGGAAATGTTCCTGCGCGGAAAGGTCGCCTATCTCTTTCAGCGCTACTGCAATGAGCATGAGCTGACCAGTATGCTTTTATGTATCGGGCCAAGCAATCAGGAAGTGCAGGATCTGCCGGGGGTGATCAACGACTGGGTCTGTTCGACCCATGGCGACCGCCCGCAATTGCGCGACAATCATCCGGTCTCACTGTTTTTGGTGCTCACGAAGTTCGATATGGAATTTGAGCAGAAGAAAGGGGCACCGTCAGTGGAAAGCCGCTGGGATAACCGTCTGCACGCTTCGCTGCTCGATTTTTTTGGCAAGCAGCATGACTGGCCGAGAGAGTGGGATAGTCAAGGCGCTTTTCGCAATGTCTTTCTTTTGCGCAATCCCAATTTCCGTTTCGATGCCATTCTTGACTACGATGCCGAGGGCCACGAAAAGGGCGTGCGACCTGAAATGCAAAGCTATGTCCAGGCGCTGGAACAGGCTTTTATGAACAGCCAGCTTGTGGCCAATCATTTTGCCAATCCCCGAATTTCCTGGGATGCTGCCATGCGTCTGAACGACGGTGGTATTACGCATATCCGGGAATCCCTGAGTCCCCTTTGCAATCCTAAGCTTAAGGATGCGCAACTTTCCCAGGCCATTGCTGAAATTTCGGCCAAATTGCACAATCGTCTGAAAATCTTCTACCGCTCTGATGATCGCGAGGAACTGCTCCGGCAGAAGCTTGGCCAGGTCAAAGTGCTCTTTGCCCGTTTGGGTGCTCTAGAAAAAAACTATCAGCGCATGGGCAAGCTTTTGCGGAGTTTTACGCTTGCTGATACCGAGATTTTCGACATGTATCCCGAAGCCTTGCGCCGTTTTCTGGAAGAACACGAGGAAAAATCCAAGGAAGCGGAGCAAAGTGCGCAGGCGCCAGCTGCCGTGGATCTCACAGAAGTTGATCTGGAAGACTGGAATCCTTTTTCGGAGAGTAATGAACAATCCCCGCAGGCGCAGGCAGATGAACCTGAACGTAAAGATGAGGCGGCTTTTTTTGCCAAACAGATTGAGCAGAACTGGATTGCGCGTCTCAGGGATCTGGCTTCCGATCCGGCTATGCAGAAGTATTTCCAGCTGAGTGCTCAGGAATTTTCCGATCTTGTGGGTGAATTGGCCACGGGCTGTGCGCGCCTTGATCTTAAAAAGACCATGCTCGACGCCTTTCACAAGGCCTCAGCCTATGTCAATACACAAAAGGAAAGCATTCTCTGGCAACAGTCGAGTATGGCGGCTCATATTATCAACCGTTATGTCAGTTATCTTGGCTTTGATCCGCAAGCCAGTGAAGAGGCGCGCACCATCAAAGCCGGTGCCAATACCGTTGTGGTCTTCACCCCGCCCAAGTCTGTGCAGGGGAGCGTGGAACTGGCTCCCACGCGCTCCAATTATCTTGCCGGCTATCTGCGTGACTGGCTGCATGCACTTTACGCTCTGGTTGTGGGTAATGTGAATTTTGACGGTGAGACAGCAATCAATATGGAAGAGAACCTGGCTTTGGGGACGCTTCTGCAGCACTTTGCCGCCAAGGCCGACCAGTAA
>JAGADH010000135.1 GCA_017613715.1 Desulfovibrio sp.
CAGACGGTCGCGGCGCTCAGCTGCTGGCAGATAGGCCTCACGGCAGTAATCGTTGAGCATGCGGCCTGAATTGTACATGGGGGTCAGGCTCTTCATGGAATTCTTGGAGATGTCGATCCAACGCGAAGGCAGCTTATGCTCGTCAATGTCGTGGTAGAGCGGAATGACATCATGCTCCAGAAGATTGTAGAGAGACTCGGCATCGGCATAGTCGTTTTGCGAGTCCTTGGGCAGCTCTGTGCGCACCACAGGGCCAATGGTCCAGCCATTGCGGCGGTTATAGCCCTCGCACCACCAGCCGTCGGAAATACTCAGGTTGATGCCGCCGTTCACCGGCAGTTTCATACCGCTTGTACCAGAGGCCTCGTAGGGTCTGCGCGGCGTATTCAGCCAGACATCACAGCCCTGGGAGAGTACGCGCGAGACGCCCAGATTGTAATCCTCAATGAAGAAGATCTTGCCGAGGAAACGAGGTTCGCAGCAAGCCTGCACAACCTTCTGAATGAGATCATTGCCTGCTTCATCGGCAGGATGTGATTTGCCGGCAAAGACAAAACAGACGGGTCTGGCAGGATCATTTAAAATGCGTGCAAGACGATCTGGATCGGCAAAGAGTAGCGTCGCCCGCTTATAGGGAGCAAAGCGTCTGGCAAAGCCGATGATCAGGGTCGAGGGATACAGCAGCCGCTCCATGGCCTTGATCTTGCTCGTATTCATGCCAAATTTCTGAGCGAAATCGACGCTGCGTTCGCGCAAGAAATTGAGCAGCTCTTCCTTCTGCGTCATCTTGGCCATCCAGTACTCGTCGTTGGGAATGGTGTCGATCTTATCCCAGACAGGTGAATCGGGAGGCGCGCTGAGCCAGTCAGGACCAAGATACTGATTGAGCAGTTCCTCCATCTGCATGCCCACATAGGATGGCGTATGTACGCCATTGGTGACATGGTAGATGGGCACTTCAGTCAGTGGCAGATTCTTCCAGAGCTTATTCCACATATGCCTGGCAACGATGCCGTGGAGACGGCTGACGCCATTGGCCCAGCGCGAGAAACGCAGGGCCAGGACAGTCATTTCAAACTGCTGGGGATTGGAACCTTCCATTTGACCGAGCTGGGCAAATTGTTGCCAGGAAAGGCCCAGTCTGGCTGCCACGCTGCCAAGATAGCGTTGCATCAGGTCAATGGCAAAGGCCTCATTGCCTGCGGCAACAGGAGTATGCGTGGTGAAGAGCGTATTGGAGCAGACGCGCCTTGAGGCTTCAGCATAGCTCATGCCGAGGTTCATGCATTCGGTGAGCCGTTCAATGACCATAAGTGCCGAATGGCCTTCATTCATGTGGTAGACATGAGGCTCGAGATTGAGCTTGCGCAGCAGACGAATACCGCCAATGCCGAGCAGCATTTCCTGCAAGAGCCTTGTCTCACGGTCGCCCACATAGAGATTGGCTGTGATTTCGCGGTCTTCTGGAGTATTCTTATCAACATCAGAGTCAAGCAGATAAAGGGGAATACGCCCAACCTGCATTTTCCAGATGCGCGCATAGAGGGTACGGCCTGGCAGATCAATCTGCACCATGATGGACTCGCCTTCCTCGTCGATCACAGGACGAATGGGCAGATGGGCAAACTTATTGACCGGATACTCCGCAACCTGGCGGCCTGAGAGATCAATGCGCTGCTTGAAATAGCCCTTGCGATAGAGCAGACCAATACCAATGAGTGGAATGGCCAGGTCTGATGCTGATTTCAGGTGATCGCCCGAAAGCACACCCAAACCGCCCGAATAGATGGGAACTGATTCATTCAGACCGTATTCTGTAGAAAAATAGACGATGGGATGCTTGAGCGTGACGTGATCGGACTGCGCATGTAAAGGCTGGGCCATATAGCTGTCAAAGGCCGCCACAACCTCATCGTAGCGCTTCATATAGTCCTGATTGTAGATCATGGCGTTGATGCGCTCAGGATCTGTTTCTTCAAGGACCTGAATAGGATTATGATTTCTTTCCCAGGCCTGAGGATTGAGATCGCTGAAGAGCGTTTTGGCCTTATTGTTCCAGCACCACCAGAGGTTTTGGGCCAGGTCGCGCAGTCTGATCAGAGCCTTGGGAATTTCGGCCACAGCCAAAATGGAGTGCAGGAAGGGCGTGGCCGAGGAAGAGGCTGTGAGTACGCGGTTTAAGGCTTCACGCGCAGAGGAGGGACGGTCGACGCGAGCGTCAACTTTGCTCAGGGCCACAGAAAAGGCTTCACAATACTTATCGAAAAAGGCGTTCCAGTCGGTCTTGGTGGCCAGAAGTCTGGCCGAGCGACGAAGCGTAGCAACCTCATCAGGCGTGCTTGTGGTCAGATTGAGCAGAGTCTGATGCAGCATGGTCACGCATTCTTCAGTACTTCTGCCTCGGCGTGGTAAAACTTTCACACCGGGATAGTCGCAGTCATCTTCCTGCATCTTCTGCCGAGCCCAGATGCCAAAGCCTGAAAGATCCGTCGTGACGGTGGGCACGGCCCAAGCCGCCGCTTCCTGCGGCGTATAGCCCCATGGCTCATACCATGAGGGGAAGAAGCCGGCATCGCAGGCCTGCAGGATTTCTTCATATTTCATGTTGAAGAAGCCATCATTGCCGTCAAGCATGGCTGGCACAAAGATGACTTTGACATGGTCTTGCTTGAAATTGTTCAGCCCGAGACGTCGGCAATTGGTGATAATGGCGTCGTTGGGAGCATTCCAGGCAAAGTGGGTGCAGAGGAAGGGCAGGCCATTGTCACTGGCATTTTCCTTGCCGGAAATGGCATCTTCATTGACGCCGGTGTGACCGCCCATGACCAGGCAGAGGGCAAGAATGCACGCGTCATTATTATTGCCTGCCAGATTGACATTGGCGCGCGCAATGGCTTCGAGGAAAATGTCGATACCCTTATTGTGGAATTCGTAGCGGCCGGAAATGGCGATAATTTTGGTATTCTCAGGCAGTTCAGTACGCAGGAAGCGCTGCGAGACCTCGAGAATGCGCGCCCGATGCAGATTGGGAACATCGCGCTTCTTGGAGTAGTCGGGAATAACGCGCATGTCGAGACCGTTGGTGGTGATCACCGTGGGCTGACGACCGAGAAAGACAGCACTTTCTTCGCCCGTGATATTGCTGACCGTGGTAAAGGCATCGGCTTCGCGGGCGCTGGTGCTTTCCATGGACCATTTGGCCGTAATATTGTGGGAAGCAGCTTCCGTTGAGGGATTAATGTTACGCAGATTGGAGTAGATATCACTGCCAGAGCCGGCCATGGCCCGACCGAGCATGGTGGCATGGGTCGTGAAGACCGTCCCCACGCTGGGATGATTCTTTTTGAGCCAGAGCAGGCCTGCTCCGCACATCCATTCGTGGAAGAGCGCAAGGGAGTGACCGTTCTTGGGAACGACTTTGGCCTCGTTTATGGTCCCGATCACTTCACCGCAAAGCGTTGAGAACATCACAGGCTCAATGTAGTCCCAGCCACCTGACAGCGAATCTACACCGAAATTTTTCCACAACTCGTAGAGTAACTGGTTGGAATCATAACGTTTGGCAAAATCCACGAGAATGGCCCGGGGATTGCCTGGAATGTTCCATCGGCCGAGCTTGGCGTTGAGTTCTTTTTCAGCGAGAGCATTGCGAATTTTATCCCAGAATGGCTCGTCGGTTTCTTCAAAGCCTGAATTGTGCTGGAGAAGAGGTCCAAGGACATAGTATCTGTCGTTGAAGATATCGCGCGACTTCAGAGCCTTGCTACTGACGACAGAATAGATTCCGCCGACCTTGTTGCAGACTTCCCAGCTTACTTCGAAAAGGGTTACTGGGGCGTTGTTGTACTCCATAGAGTCTTCTCCTTAACTTGAGTACGGTAAGAATATCAGATGTAGTGGTTGGAGATGAATCAACGGCTTATTTTTTGAGCTCACGTTTGCTGGCTGGCGTTTTGCTCTGACTCCGTGTCTGTTTTGTCTTTTTGTCGTTCGCTGTCGTCTCTGCAGCGGTCTTTTTTTCCTTCGGTTTTTCTGTCGATGCCTGTTTTGTTTTAGCGCTGCTGGCTGCACGTTGCGGAGTTCTGGGCTTGTGGCTTTTGGCCTCTTCGAGCTTGGTCAGCCGTTCGCTTAGGTCATTGACGATATTCATATAGGAAATATAGGCGTCATACGGACTGGGATAGGGATTGGGCCGGTCAGGCTGCGATTCGGAGAACCAGCGTGTGGACATATAATGGAAATAGTCCGATGTCTGCAGACGTTCAAAGTCGTGCAGCAGATTGCCGTCGCCGAGGCTGCGGATCCTCGTGGCAAGAATATAGAGCTGCTTGATGGCGTCTTTCTGCATTTCATTGCCGAGCCAGCCTTTGAGATCACAGCCTTCGTCATTCCAGCTCTGATATTCGGGTACGGCCAGCGTGTCACTGACAGGATATTTTTTGATGATCTGGCGTGGTGTCAGAAACTGGAGGCATTTATGTCGGAGAATATTCTCAGGCAATGCCTCAAGGAACGAGAAAATGCCGCTTTCAGCGGTATTGCGCAGGCCGAAAACGTGAAAATCAAGGAAGAGATTAATCGTATCGGCATTTTCCCCGATTTTGGCGCACCAGTCAGCAAAGGTCTCGGCGGTCAACGGCCAGCGGTTCCAGTTCTTCTGGCTGAAGCGCTGGCTGATGTCCGTGGAAAGATCAGCATTGCGCAAGAGCAGGTGCAGCTGGGGGACAACCGAAGAGGCATAGACAAAATTTGCGCTGCGCCAGCCAAGGAGCTTTGGCGAGCCTTCTGTCAGAACAGTGGAAAACCCTAACTGTTGGATGACTTCGGCCAGATCATTGCCGTAGAGCAGTTCGGAATTGCGGAAGGTATTGGGAATCTTCCCGAAGGTACGGCGAATTCTGCGTGTATGCTCTTGCACCTGATGCACGAATTCTTCCTTGGAATAGAGACAGGCCAGAGCGTGCGGCCCGCTTTCGCTGATAAATTCGACACAGCCGGTTTCGGCCAGAGCTTTGAGGCTGTCGATGACTTCAGGTGTGTATTGTTCAAAGAGATCAAGAGCAGAACCTGAGACGCTCAAGGCTATTCTGAAATCACCCTTGTAGCGCTGAATGAGCCGGTAAAGGATTTCATTAGTGGGCAGATAACAGGTCTGCGCATTGTGCATAGCCATGTTGCAGCTGCGGTCGTCGTCCTCATAGAGGTTGTTTCCGCCCACATCAAAGATGGTGTAGCGGCGCAGGTAATAGGGCTCATGAATGGCCAGGCAGAGACAGATGGCAGCCATTAGTTTCCTCCCGTGAGACTTTCGTAGATGCTCAAAAGCTGCTCAGCTGCATTTTCCCAGCGAATGGTCTTCATTTCTTCGCGGCAGTTCTGAACAATTTCCATGGCCAGAGCCGGATGCTGCAGCACGGCGCAAATTTTGTCGGCCATGTCGCGGGTATCCCAGAAATCAGCTTTGAGAGCGTGGTGAAGCACTTCAGAGACACCTGACTGACGGGAGAGCAGAACCGGGACATCATAGAGCATGGCCTCAAGCGGCGTGATACCGAAGGGCTCTGAAACCGAGGGCATGACGTAGAGGTCGCTCAGGGCGAACATACGGTTGACCTCTTCGCCGCGCAGAAAACCGGCAAAGTGAAAACGGCGGCCAATACGCAATTGACTCGCCCGGCGAATCAGACCAGGCAGCATATCGCCGCTGCCGGCCATATAAAAGCGCACATGCTGCACTTTTTGCAGCACAAGGCGTGCGGCTTCCATAAAATACTCTGGGCCTTTCTGATAGGTGACGCGTCCGAGGAAAAGCACGCGCTTTTCATGACGCAGGCGCGGAGGAATGACGTAATGATGCTCAATTTCAGGGCGTGTTACGGCATTGTAGACAACCGTGACTTTTTCACGCGCAACACCGTAACGTTGAACCACCACATCCCTGGTCAGGCGGCTGACAGCGACAACACGGTCGCAGCCAAGTAGCCCTGCGCGTTCAATGGCAGCAACCTGGGTATTGATATTTTCACCGCTGCGGTCGTACTCGGTTGCGTGGATATGGCAGATCAGCGGTTTACCGGTAAGGGCTTTGACCAGAAGTCCTGCAGGATAGGTCATCCAGTCGTGCACATGGATGACATCGAATTTCTCCTGCATGGCAATGGCACAGGCAAGCCGTGAATAACGGTAGACTTCCTCCATGAGGCCAGGACCATAGCCGCCTTTGAGCTGATAGGTGAAGGATCCATGGCTGATACTCGTTTCTTCAGAAAAGCGCGTTGACTGGCTGAGTTCCTTGAGGGCTTTGGTGTAAGCCTCAGGGGTGAGATAGGGTGTCAGCGGACTCATGATGGGCAGGAATCGGATATTGTCCTGCCAGACGCTATCACCGACTACCTGCATTCTTCTGGCAGCTTCATAGTTGATGACCGTGCCGCTAGCCGAGCGCAGTTTCAAAAAACCGGGATCGCCCGCACTGCTGGTCCTTGGCAGCACAAAAATGACATTGGCGCCTTTCTGTGCCAGAGCCTGGGTCATACCGAAGCAGGCTGTGCCGAGACCTCCACTGATGTGCGGGGGAAATTCCCAGCCAAGCATTAAAATCTGCATGTGATGCTTCCTCTGTTCCTTGGGGTACTGATACGTTGCTGTGAATAGGGATGAAGCGCGGCTCCGCGCTTCGCGTTCTGAACAAGAGGAAAGGGGGAGCAAGAACAGCAGACGCAGCGAACCGTTCCTCTTGAGAATGAAGGCCCAGGCCTAAGCGAAGGTTTCCACGAGCCGGCCCCGGCCTACAGTGTCATCGGTCGGGTGAAAGAGTTTTTTGAAGGTTTTCTCTCTGAAATTGGCGTAAACTCCAGGTGCATGTTTGCGTGCGCAGATCAGCATGCGTAGGCATTCAGCCACACTCCAGGCCTGGGCAATACAGCCATTGGGCCTGTAGGGCGGAGCGGCATCAAAGATTTCTGAAATGGTACCAAGACCTGCTTGCAGGAAATGCTCACTGAAGAGAGGACTGACGGTCTCGAGCAGTTCGTGCATTTCCTGTTCCACAGCCCACGTGGCCCGCACGGTGGCATCGGTGTAATGGCCCAGAAGCCAGGGCCAGACCGTGCCCTGATGGTAACTGGCGTCGCGTTCCTGAGGCCCGCCCTCATAGCGACTCTGGAAGGCTATGTCGCTGGGCGCCAAGGTGCGCAGTCCAAAGGGTGTCAGGAGATTTTCCTTGACCGTGTGCCAGATGGGATAGCGGAATTTTTCTGGTACAGGGCTGTGCGGCAGAGAAATGGCAAAAATTTGGTTGGGACGAATACTTCTGTCGAGCCAGCCGTCGCGCCAGACATCGCCCAGATAGCCACCTTGCGGGGTGGTGATGTAAAAATGTCGAATAAAGCTTTTGCGCATGGCCTGAAGCTGGGCATTTTCATTGATCCCGCTCTCGCCAAATTTTTCGGCCAGTTCCTGGACAAAGGCCAGGGTATTGTACCAAAGGGCATTGAGTTCCACAGCACAGCCGTGACGAGGAGTGACAGGATGACCGTTGATCTGGGCATCCATCCATGTCAGCTGCGTTGAGGCATTACCAGCGTGGAGGAGTCCTTCATTGTCAATGCCGATGTCAAAGCCTGGTCCCTGACGGAAGCCCTTGACGATTTCCAGCAGAGCCTGCCAGGCGTGGGCTTTGACCCAGGCATAGCTTTCCTCGTTTTGCTCACAGGCAAGGAAGCTTTGCACGGCAAAAGCATACCAGAGAGCAGCGTCAGCGGAATTATAGGCATCATCGCCAGAGGGTGAGAACATATTGGGGATAAGTCCATGGCGCACACTCTTGCCGATCTCGGCAAGAATTTCACAGCCCTCGGCCACCCGGCCCGCGGCAAAGGTCAGGCCAGGCAGAGAAATCAGGGTATCCCGACCCCAGGCATCGAACCAGTGGTAGCCGGCAAGAATGGCCTTGCGTCCGTTGGGGTTGGTGACAAGAAACTGCTTGCCGCTACGTTTGAGATGTCTGATCAGGCCAATTTTGCCATCCTGAGTACGCTCGTTCTGATAGGCACGCACTTCGCGTTCCCAGATTTCTTCGGCAGGACATTCAAGCGGCGAAGTACCCACAGCGAGGAACTGCGTTCTTCTCCCTGAGACGGCAAAATCAATGTAGCCTGGCATGAAGAGATCTTCACGGTAGGGGAAGCCGCGCTCATGTTCCAGCTGATATTCCACATCATGGTACCAGTCAGGGGCTTCGGTAAAACCGTCGCGATCGATATTCTGGAAGTAGAGAGTTGGCTGACCGGCATAGGGTGTAATGGCAAAGCCGCCTGGAATGGCTGTGCATGTGCTG
>JAGADH010000136.1 GCA_017613715.1 Desulfovibrio sp.
CTGTGAAACCGGGCTTATGGCCTCCAAGCGTTGAGACCTGCGGTACCGGAACAGGTTTTTTGGGTTCCCTGACAACCGAGAGGATCCGCTCAACATCAAGAGGCTCAAGCCAGTAGTCGTGAGCTCCAAGATTCAGAAGCCGTTCGGCCTCTTCAGGCGAGCCTTTATCGGTTGTGACAATCACCGGGGGGAAATTGGGATCATCGCCGCCCACAGCCAAAAGATCCTCCACCCGGAAGCCTGGCAGCTGAGGACGGGCAAAGATCACGCCTGGTCCGGATTTGCGAATAAAAACCGTAGCGCCTTTGAGGTTCTCGGCAATGCCCAGTTCAAAGCCAGCGTCTCGCAACTGAGAAAAGACGCCTGTCACAGCTTGTGCGGGCATAAGAAAAAGTAAACGGCGATTAGCCATGCGGACTATCCTACGTCATTGCTGGCATTCTGGCAAGAGAAGACGAAAACGAAATGCAACCATTAAGAAGCCGTTACCGATAAGTAAACCATGCTGTACGGACGGAGCAAAAAGGCCCATATTGATACATGGGCCTACTAGCGTATAAGTCTGAAACACTGTTTAAAACTTCTCTGCCTTCGTTAACAAGACCCGCAGGGAATTACTCTTAAATAGGCTATTCAAATTAACTGATGCTAGAGCCATATAAATTATTAGTAGATTTATCTAAAGAAAAAAAGGCTAGCATCAACTGTTTTATCTCTGACGCTCATACCTTTCAGCCACCATTGTTTTATTTGTAGTACTTCTAATTGGCTGATATTCTTGCCAAGACAACAATTTTTATGAGTTGTAATAACTTTGCATGAGCGTCCTCTCACACTGGAAACAGATGAATAAATAATTCTGAGTTGATTAAGATTTCTAGATTTAATGACGCTCTTTGTATAGATAAAACACAATACATTGAGTATATAAACCATTACATTTTTTACTGTTTCAAAATATATCTTCTTTCCTATCTTGCTTTACCTAGCGCTTCACCTTTGGTTTTACAGAGTTCAGCAATAACATTCATTCGACGGATCCGTCACATCATCCCAGATATTCCCGATTGTGATAGGCTGTTTCAGCGCGAGTCACGTACCATAAAGCTTCTGCCACAGGCTTTACCCAGGCAGCGGCATGTCCTTTTCAATGGCTTTCTTGACGCCTTTGAAGGCCTTTATTGTTTTTCCTGCCTGCTTGACCACCGTTTCATCCAGATCCTTGTCTCCTGCAGCAACCTTGATCAGATTTGCGCCAAGCTTTGTCGGCTCTTCAAAGATGGAAACAACACACATGCAGGCCTCGACCTTCCGTCCAGACATTTCTTCGACACCACAGTCCCACGACAACCGCAAGATACATCAAGAGCCTGGAGGTTCAGGCCAATACCGTTGACGCCATCTTTTCAGACTAAAATCAGACAAAAAAAGAGGAGCCAAGACAGCAAATCTTGGCTCCTCAAAATAACACTTTCGGGCATTTCACGTTCCCGAAACTGATCCTGTAAAAGTGGCGGAACGGAAGGGACTTGAACCCTCGGCCTCCGGCGTGACAGGCCGGCGTTATAAACCGACTTAACTACCGTTCCGTATAAAAAAATGGTGGGCAGTACAGGACTTGAACCTACGACCCCCGCCGTGTGAAGGCGATGCTCTACCAGCTGAGCTAACTGCCCGTACTGAACAGATCACCTTCTACGCGCTCTTCGGTCGCTCGTCAAGGTCTTTGGCAAAAAAAATGAAAATTTCTTTCCTCTAGGCCATGATATTCCTTGCACATGCCGTATCCGAGTGGTAGACCTCTCAGGGCGCAAAGTCAAGGCCCCAAGCGGCCTGCCCTATACTTTGTCAAAAATCTTCCGTAAGGCTTAAGGCGCCGTTGGCGCATCTATATAGAAACGATCACCTTTTTTCCGACCCTTTTGGAGCAAACCTATGCTCAGTTTCCTTATGCTTTCATCAAGCACAAAACTGCCAGCCAAACGCAAACCCTTCCTCAAAACCGCTCTGCTCACGCTCTTCTGCACGCTGTTTTTGGCAACGTTCGCCCAGGCCCGAGCCATTGGCGGCGATGAGATGAACGATCAGGAAATGGAGGAAAACCTCTGCGCCCTGACCTTTGATGATGGCCCATCCATTTTTACGCCCGAGCTTTTGGACTTGCTCAAAGCGCACAATGTCCATGCGACTTTTTTCATGCTGGGCCAGATGGTCAATCACTATCAGGATATCGCCCTGCGTGTGGCCGAGGAAGGCCATGAGATTGCAAGCCATACCTATTCACATAAAAATCTGAAGCGCCTCTCAAC
This sequence comes from Desulfovibrio sp., assembly GCA_017613715.1. GTDB lineage: Bacteria > Desulfobacterota > Desulfovibrionia > Desulfovibrionales > Desulfovibrionaceae > Desulfovibrio. The sequence goes on from JAGADH010000136.1 coordinate 2,310, forward strand.
AGATGCTCAGACTGCCGAAATCACCAAAGGCTTTGAAAGCCTCCAGAATCTTGGCATCATACCCAGATACGTCAGACCCCCCTACGGCTCCTATGACGAGCGCACCGTGGAAATTGCCAAGGAGTTTGGCATGGATGTGGTGCTCTGGTCCATTGACAGCCGTGACTGGAAACGCCTACCTGACGATTACAGACTCCTGCGTTCGGTACACGGCACACCCTATGAGCCTGGAACCATGCACGGTGTCTTCCTCTTCCACGATATCCATAAAAGAACCGTGGACGATCTGCCACGGATTATTCGCCAGCTGCGCGAAGCAGGCTGCACGCGTTTCGTGACTTTCTCTGAATACATGCAGGGCCTGGCTGACCCTGAGCCGCCACTTTTCATGACACGAAGAGCCATGCCCAGAAATACGCAGGAAGAGCCAAGTAATCACGCAGCCTTGAACAAGACTGAGCCTGATGCACAGCAGGTATCCTTGCCTGAGCAGGGAAAATCTGAGGATCAGATCTCCCATGCACCGCTCACGCAGCCTGAGACAGAGCTTCCGCCGGTGGAGAGCCCTGCCAAGGATACAGCCGAACCCACACACAGCTGATCAGGAAAGTCTGCTTTTAAAATCTTCGTAGCCGAAGCTTCTGATGACGCTTACCTTGTTGTCGATAAATCTGGCAATGGAAGGGTGACGCAAGCCATTAAAGGTTGTGGTCTTGACCATTGTGTAAATGGCCATGTCACCAAAGAGCAGGCGATCTCCCACATGCAGCTTGCGACGAAAGCTATAGAGATACGGGATGACATCGCCGGCAAGACAGGAATGGCCTGCAAGGCGATAGCAATAGCCATCTGTCTCCTCTTCACAAGCTTCCTGCACCCCATAGGCATCAAGATAAAAAAGCGGCGGTCTGTAGGGCATCTCAAGAACATCCGGCATATGGCAGGTTACGGAAACATTGAGAATGGCAACCGGCCGATCTGCCTGGACAATATCAAGCACTGTTGCGGAGAGCCAGCCTGCGTCCAAAGCCACAGCTTCTCCGGGCTCAAGATAGAGCTCTGCCCGGTATCGCTTGCGCCATTCCTGAAGCAGCTGACATAAAAGATCACGATCATAGCCTGGCGCTGTGATATGGTGGCCGCCTCCCATATTGATGAAACGCGAGAGCCTCAGTTCAGAAGCAAAGGCCCGCTCAACGGCGAGCAGCGTACGTTGCAGGGCCAGGGCATCCTGCTCGCAAAGCGTATGAAAATGCAGACCTGAGATGCCCTCGGCAAAAACAGATCTGTCAAA
>JAGADH010000137.1 GCA_017613715.1 Desulfovibrio sp.
GATGAGGCCAGCTGCCGTTGCGGTCAGGCATCTTGCAGGCCAGTAAAGGCTCTAGCCACGACCAATTAAGCAAGGTTTTGGGAGGACTATGTTTGGCGCACTCATTGGCGATATTGTGGGTTCCCGTTTTGAGTGGAACAACCGCAAAAGTAAAGATTTTGAGCTTTTCACCGACGACTGCTTTGCCACTGATGACAGCATCATGAGCCTTGCCATCTGCAAAGCCTTGCTCCAGAAAAGCAGCCAGAACGACCTTTCCCTGCTCTGCATCCAATGCATGCAGGAACTGGGAGCTCTCTATCCCGATGCTGGCTATGGCAGCCGTTTCACCGCCTGGCTGACGCAAAAGGAGCCCAGGCCGTATCAAAGCTTTGGCAATGGCGCGGCCATGCGGGTCAGTGCCACAGCCTATGTGGGACAAAGCCAGGAGGAGGTGGCCGATCTGGCACGAGCTGTAACTGTCATCAGCCACAATCATCCCGAAGGTCTAAAAGGTGCTCTGGCTACAGCCACGGCTGTCTTTCTGGCCCGCACAGGCCAGAGTCAGAAGGCCATCAAAGAGGCCATCTGCGCCAACTTCTATTGCGTGAACTTCACCCTTGCCGAGATCAGAGACAGCTATAGCTACGATGTCACCTGTCAGGGCACGGTGCCACAGGCACTTGAGGCTTTTTTTGAGGCTCAGAGCTTCGAAGACGCCATCCGCAACGCCATCTCCCTGGGCGGCGACAGCGACACCCTTGCCGCCATCACAGGTTCTGTAGCAGAAGCCTATTTTGGCATTCCGCCGCGCCTGCGCGCCCGTGCCATGGATTTCCTCGATGACCGCCTGCTGGCCATCGTTACACGCTTTGAAGCGTATTTTCCGGGAAAACTTGCCTGAAAACTCAAAAGCCCTGCCAGAAAGTTCCGTATACCTTCATACGAAAAAGGCCGCTCAGCAAGGACTGAACGGCCAGAAAAATGTGCAGGACAATCTGCCTAGAACAGCCCTGTGACCTGCTCAGTTTCGAGATCCACATCGATCCGCCTGAAGGCCGGATTGGAACCTGTTCCGGGCATGAGACTGATGTCGCCGGCTATGGGGCAGACAAGACCTGCGCCGCCGAAACAGACCGCATCGCGCACGTGCAGCTGCCAGCCCTTGGGTGCGCCCTTCTTGCTGGGATCATCGGAAAGTGAGTACTGGGTCTTGACCATGCAGATACCAAGTTCACTGGCATCAGGCCGTGCCTGGAAACCGGCAAGCTTTTCCTTGGCCAGTGAACTGTATTCCACCCCATCTGCTCCGTAGACCTCGTGCGCGATGCGCTCAATGCGCTCGCAAATGGGGGCCTGCCAGTCATAGAGCGGCGTGAAGTGCACGGGTTCCGACAAAGCCTCAAGCACGCTGTCGGCGAGCTCAAGCGCGCCCTCCCCGCCTTTTTCCCAGTGTTCGGAAACAGCCACGCGCGCTCCGGCCTGCTCGCACATGCTGCGGATAACCCCCACTTCTTCTGCGGTATCCGTGTGGAAACGGTTGATGCAGACCACAGCGGGAATGCCCGATTTTCTGACGGTGGCGATATGATGCAGAAGATTGGCGCAGCCTTTTTCCACCATGCCGGCATTGGGCTTGCAGTAGGCCTCAGGCAGCGGCAGACCGGGCTTGGGCACAGGGGCGCCGCCATGACTTTTCAGAGAACGCACCGTAGCCACGATCACCGCACAATCGGGAATCAGCTGACTGTGGTGGCACTTGATGTTCCAGAATTTCTCAAAGCCCATATCCGCAGCAAAACCCGATTCCGTGACATGGATTTCCGAGAGCTTCACCCCCACAAGGTCGGCAATGACCGAACTCTGACCCAGAGCGATATTGCCGAAGGGCCCTGTGTGCACCAGCACTGGCTGCCCTTCGAGGGTCTGAATGAGATTGGGTTTGACGGCCTCCAAAAGCCAGGCTGTCATGGCACCGGCCACTTCGAGATCCTCGCAGGTGACTGGCCGGCCACCGCGGTCATAGGCCAGAATGATGCGACCAAGACGGCTGCGCAGATCAGGCAGGTCACGGGCAATAGAGAGAATGCTCATGACTTCGCTGGCCACGGTGATATCAAAGTGTGAACGCATCATAAAACCGTCATTGCGGCGGCCATCGCCTTCAATGCCAATGATGATATTGCGCAGAGCCTGCACACAGAAGTCCATGACAAAACCTGTGGCCACACGCGTGGGATCGATGTTCAGACGGCGCATGCCCGAAAGCTTGGCGAGTTTTTCATCGTCGTAATTGCGCTCATGCTGCATGCGGCTGGTCAGGGCGGTCATGGCGAGATTATGGGCCGCACTGATGGCGTGGATATCACCGGTAAAGTTCAAGGAATAGGGAGTCAAGGGAATACATTGAGCAAGACCGCCGCCTGCGGCTGAGCCTTTCATGCCCATGGTGGGACCGCCCGAGGGCTGACGGATGGCGGCTGAGACGCGCTTGCCGCGCTTGGCCAGACCTTCAACCAGACCAATAGTTGAAGTGGATTTTCCCTCACCCAGAGGAGTTGGGGTAATGGCTGTGACATCCACGTACTTGGCCTGGGGAGCCTTGGCGAGCCTGCTGCGCACGGCCTTCTGATCGATTTTGGCCATATACTTGCCATAGGGCAGAAGCTCCTCTTCCAGAAGCCCGAGCTCTTCGGCAATCTGCGCCACAGGTTTCATGTGCGCCTCAGCTTCCTGGGCAATTTTCCAGTCTGGATTGTGAACAGGATCAAGCACCATACGCGACTCCTTAATGACGGCTGTCAAGGCGGTATCGCCTGCAGGCATTGTCTTCTTCAAACGTTAACCACAAATCTGGCCGCAATACTCTCCTATCATACGTCGCTAGGCACAAAGAGAGCAAGCAAAAAAGACTGTGTGGGCAACGCCGTTTGGGCCCATAGCGGCCAGGACTGTCGGCTTCCTGGCCAAAGAACCTGCTTGCCTGCTCATGCCGGCCCGAAAAAATGACACCAAGCCGATTGACAGGAACAAAAATACACCTAAAGTATTTTGCACATTTGAGCAAAACTACGTGAGGTTCTATGGCCCGCCCCCGCAAGTGCCGCTATGTGCAAAAAAAGCCCCATGCCGCCTATTTCAAGCCACTGGGCATTCCCCTGACTGAACTGGATGTGGTCTATCTGCCGGTTGAGGGCTTCGAGGCTCTGCGCTTAAGCGATCTCGAAGGCCTGACCACGTCCCAGGCGGCCGCCAGGGTCCGCGTTTCGCGCTTCTCCTATGCCAGGACCCTGACTCTGGCACGCAAAAGCGTGGCCGAAGCCCTGGTCCAGGGGAAAGCTCTGCGCATCGAAGGGGGCAGATACAGTTTGCTTGAGCATGCAAGACAAGCATGCCCGCCAAGGAGAGAAGCTATGACGATTATTGCCATTTCCAGTGAAGGTCCCAGTCTCGACGATGCCGTTGATCCGCGCTATGGCCGCGCCGGCGGTTTCATCATTGCCAAAATACCTGAAGATGACGGAGAGCCTGAGATTTCCTATCTCGACAACGGTGATGCCCAGCTTCTGGCCCAGGGTGCCGGCATTGCCACAACAGAACATCTGGTCAATTGCGGAGTAAACGTTGTCCTTTCAGGCTATGTGGGCCCCAAGGCCTTTGAGGCTCTGCAGGCAGCCGGGATTGCCGTGGTGCAGGATATGGACAAAATGACAACAGGTGAAGCCTTGCGCCGCTTTAGACAGGGCCTTTGTCAAGAAGCCCAGGCTGCCAACATGACAAAGGCCAGGTAGTCATGCGTATTGCCATTGCCAGTGGCAAGGGCGGGGCCGGCAAGACCATGCTGACAGCCTCTCTGCACAGTGTCTGGCCTCTTAGACATATACTTGTGGACTGCGATGTCGAGGCCCCCAATCTGCAGTTCTTTGCCAAGCCTCTGCTAGAAAAGACGATCCCCGTCAGCCTGCCGGTTCCTGTCAGGGTCACCGAAACCTGCAGCCATTGCGGCAAGTGCCGAGCAATCTGCCGTTATGGTGCCATTGCCCAATTTGCCGATAAAATCACCCTTTTTCCCGAGATGTGTCATGGCTGCGGCGGCTGCTTTGCCGTCTGCCAGGATAAGGCCCTGCAGGCAGGCCAGCGGAAACTGGGGCAGATAGAGCTTGGCAGTTGCGGGCAAAGCCTCTACCTGACAGGCGCAACACGCATCGGCGAGGTCATGACGCCGCCTCTGCTGCGCAGATTGTTCGCAGAGCTGGATCAGCTGCCTTTGCAGGAAAAACTGGATGTTCTCCTCGATAGCCCGCCCGGGGTCAGCTGTCCTGCGGTTACCGTGGCACGCCGTGTGGATGCCATGGTGCTTGTGGCTGACCCCACACCCTTTGGCTACGCTGATTTCTGCCTGGCTTACGAGGCCTTTCGCTCCCTTGGACTGCCCCTGGCCTGTGTCGTCAACCGCACTGCCATGCCTGGCAATACAGGCGGTGACGCAAGGCTCCTCAGCTTCTGTAAGGAGCACGGGCTACCTCTGGCCGGAGAGGTGCCCTTTGCACGCGAAGCAGCCCTTGCTCTGGCCAAGGGTCAGCCCCTGCCAGAACTGTCGCCTGCCTGGCGCAGCTCTTTTCAGACAATCGCTCACAACCTTCAACGTCTCTTTGGTGAAAACCCCCATGGCTAATGCACAACGCCGAGAAATAGTCGTCATCAGCGGCAAGGGCGGCACCGGCAAAACAAGCATCACCTGTGCCCTGGCTCCTTTTGCCAAAAATACCGTTTTCTGCGACCTTGATGTGGATGTTCCGGACATGCACATCATTCTGGCCCCACAGGCGCAAAAAACAGAAGCGTTCATGGGAGGTCATAAAGCCATTATCCGTCAGGAGGAATGCGTTGGCTGCGGTACCTGCCAGAAGCTCTGCCGCTTTGAGGCCATTAGGCAAATCGACGGCCATTTTGCCGTTGACAGTGCGCTCTGTGAGGGCTGCGGCGTCTGTTCTGCTCTCTGCCCGCAAAAAGCCATTGATTTTCCCGAGGCTCTGTGCGGGCACTGGTCGATCAGTGAAACACGTTTTGGCCCCTTTGTGCACGCCCAGCTCAAACCAGGTGAGGAGAATTCAGGCAAGCTTGTCAGTCTGCTCAAGCAGGAAGCACGCGCTCTGGCTAAGAAACTGGGCTTCACAAGCCTGCTCTGCGACGGCTCCCCGGGCATTGGCTGTCCTGTGGTCAGTTCCCTGGCAGGCGCGACCCTTGCCGTGGCGGTTGTGGAACCGAGCCTCTCGGGCCTGCATGACTTCAAGCGTGTGGCCGGCGTCTCGGCCCATTTTCACATCCCCTGTGGCGTGATCATCAACCGTTATGACCTGAATAGACAGGGAACAGAAGAGTTTGAAGCATACTGCCAAAAAGAAGGCTATCCGCTCTTTGGCAAAATTCCCTTCAGTGCCGAGCTGCAGGCAGCCAGCCAGAAAGGACTGGCCCTGACCGAGACAGGCGGAGCGCTGACAGAGACAGTGGCAGCCATTTGGGAGAAGATCGTCAACTTTCACCCCAGCACACGCAGTCAGCTCAGGCCAATGACGGCAAAAAGAAATGAATAATATTGATATGTCAAATCTATTTGAATTGATCTCAAGGCCAAGTTCCCAGGCCCGCTTTCCATCTCGCCAAGTCGACCCCGGCCCCGAGTTTTCAGCCTTGCGCCTTCTGGCAGAGCGAGCCTTCTAGACCATGCGTTTTCTCCGCAGGCCTACGACCTCTTCTATGATGTCGAGAGCAGAACGGACAAAGGCCTTCTGTGCCTGGGAGCCCATGTGACCAAGTCGAAAGACTTTGCCCTGCATGGGCTCAAAGTGCCCGCAACGATCAGCCCGCTCGCCTAGCGCCTTCTGCAACTCTTGCCAGGTATAGCTTTCGGGAATCCTGGCAGCTTACTGTCGGTGCAAGGCAGACATCTGC
>JAGADH010000138.1 GCA_017613715.1 Desulfovibrio sp.
CAAAGAGCATTTTGACCCTGCTGCTGCACGTACGCCTGCCCTCAAAACAGCGCAGCTGCTGAACATTCCCTGCATTGACCCAAGCGCTGAACTCAGCATGGACGATTTCTACGTCATTGACAGCCACTGGAATCCCAAGGGGCACGCCAAGATGGGTCACGCCTTAAGTCTCTGGATCAAAAACTCAGAGCTGTCCGGTAAGAAACCGTAGACGGTTCGCGATCACTTCTTGCTGCCGATCAAGTAGGCTTGACTCGTTTCCAGCCCCTGCCTCTCTTACCTTCCTCGGCGGCTCCCTGGCGTGAGTAAGCACTTTTTCACGCTTGACGACACATCCTTGACCACAGGCAGATTTCCAGGGCTCAGTTCTTGCTATCTCCGGATGACTGTACGGCTTCTGGCAGGTTTTCGGTATCCGCTTTGTCTATACCATTGCTATCCGAGTTCCTCTCTTGCTCCCAGTCTTTCTTCGTTCTTCCCCGCTTTTCTCTGTCGCTATCTGGCCCAGATCTCCTTTCATTCGCAATTCTTAGGCTCTGCCTGAAAATAACTTCTATCGACAAAACTGCACGATCAACCGATACAGTTCGCTCTGCTGACAAGAAAAATTAAGCTTGTTTTTCGGCAAAGCCTTAGCTTTTGCCCATCCCCTGTGCCTACGAGTACCACGAGCCTGTTGACTTCTTACGCTTTGCTTTTGCTGACCTTTCAACTGAACTATTGTCACGCGATGAGCTGGGTTTTCTCAAAAACCTAGGGATTCTAGACAAAAAGCACAATAAGGGTTGAGTTGTAAGTCTAGCAAACAAAAAAAGATCCGCATTTTCAAACGGATCTTTTAAAAAAATGGCAGAGGGACGAAGCTCATCTATATATTCATCAGGAATACAATACATATAGCCAACTATCTTACTACTTCCTTTGAACTCAAAGTCTGGCGACAAATTTCCATCAGGCTCAAGACTAAAAAGAAACTTATCTAAAATAATCATATAAAAATGTATTGTCAAAAAAATTATACGCTTCGCAGCCAGTTATGATAGTATTTTGATTTATCTTATATATTTTTATTGTTTCTTGGTTAATCTAATAAACGTATCGAAACGCACTACGCGCCTTTCCAAAGGTTTTTATATAATATAAAAAAGAGGCTCATTTCAAAAAGATTATTCTTTAAACACTATCTTTGAAGCCACAAAGGAACTTAACCAAAACCTTTTATTTAAAATTTTTAGCATAAAATCTAATTAGTGCTGTTTTTCTAAATTATATAAGAATGATGTTATCGTAATACTTTTGCAACAATTTGTCGCCTGTTATCAGCGTTAATGATTCTTGCATAGCCTGAGATACAATTATATGATCAAAAGGATCTTTATGATGCAATCTGAAATCCATATATTCATTTATATATTTACCAATAATTGGTAACTCTTTGAACCCGCTTTCAAGTGCTACATTATATACTCTTACCGCATCAATTGAAATTTTTTTTATTTTTGATTTAATTGCTATTTCCCATATAGATATTGAACTTATATAGGCATAATTATATCTATCCAACAAAATCTCCCTGACCGGTAGAATGCGTGGATTTTCCAGTAGAGCCCAAAGAAGTGCATTTGTATCAAGAAGGATTTTCATCATTCAATGGCCATTGCTTGAAGAACATCCTGAGGCAACGGGTCATCAAAATCATCTGGAACTGTGAATTCCCCCTTCATCAGACCAAGCTTCCTTTCGGAAAGACTGTCTATAGAGGAAAGCACCGCCTCAGCACGGCCATAGCCGCCTATAAGTATCTGTTCACCAGCAGCTGCCCGTTTCACAAGCTTCGACAAATTGGACTTGGCCTGATGGATTGATATGACTGCCTTGTTCATAGCCTGCCTCCAGAATCTTAGCTTAGCTTAGTCCGTTCTCAAGATCAACCGGAAATCTCCCTCGAATTTCAGCCGGACCCAAAGCAAAGGAGGGAGCCATGGCTCCCTCCTTTGCTTTGCCACTTCCTCACAAGGTTTTGGCAATGATCCGGTAAAGGCGAAAGTCCCCGTCGCGTGCCATAAGCTCATAGTCCGCGGCCAAGATATCCCTGATAGTTTCATCCTTGCCGCTGACCACAATCGCGTAAGCCTTTCTCTCAGAAAAAACCTTTCTGATGTCCTCTCTGAGCCTTGGTGAAAAGCCTGCGTGCCACTCCTGCAAAACAAAATATTTATAACAGGGCAAAAAGTCATAGTGCAAATAAAAGCTTTTACAGTTTTCACCACCATAAACGACAAGCGCTTTTCCCTGAAATTTCTCCTTCAAAAGTTCTCCCATATGTGCATACTCAATACAGGCAGGATCATTATATTTTATATAATTTCTTGCAACTCGGTAGGCAAAATCCTGAGCATTTAAATAGCCGACAACTACAAAAATAAGCAACAAAAAAACCTTTCCCGGCACCAAAAAGCTTTTATTAAAGGACGGTGCCCTGAAAAACCGTACAGTCTCATTAATGATAATAACAAATTGCGGAAAGACTGCTACGGCATAATGCGGATATAAAGCACCTGAGAGAAAAAGATAACATTCTGAAAAAAATATAAGCAGAGAAAATATCAAAAATAAAATATTATGTCTTTTGATAGCTGCATACGACACAAAAAGCATGGCATAGACAGGAAAATAAGACAGAAGAAAGTCATAAAGCCTCGAGCTACTGAAGCTTGTAAGCCACGAGACCATATGTTTCTGATATTCAAGATTATAAAGCAAAGTGCCGTAGCAGCAGTCAAAGAGGGCATCGTTCCGATAAAAGTAGAGAGCAAAAAGCACTACCGGCAAAGCCAGGCCAAGCAGAAAGCCTGCTGTATTTTCCAGAATATTTTTATATTGCTTATGTCCCAAAAGATTGAAAAAAATACAGGCCATGCCGCAAAGAAGGGCGACAGCATTGGTAACACGGGTCAGCAGACAGACAGCAAAGGTCAATCCGTACAAAAGAGCATAGGATGCCTGATGCCTAGGAGGTCTTTCAAGAATATACCGGAGCTGAAAGTAGGTCGAATACATCAGAAATGGCAGACAGTACTCTTCTGTCAGATTGCCGCCATCGTAGGCTTCTCCCAAAAAGATACAAAAGAGCAAAGACAGGACAAGAGCATACGGTATGCGCCAGCGCCGTTCTGGCATGACAGAAGAGGCCAGTAAAAAAAGGCCATGCAAAGTCATGGCAAAAAATAGTATTTGAAGAAAATAGACCCCGTATTTATTGCCTGACAGGGCATAGCCCAGAGCATTGATCAGAAAAATCAGCGGACCTTTGTGATCAAAAAGCCCCTGATAGGGAAGGACGGAAGCTGCCCAGGCCTTGCCGATGGTTTGAAACTGTGCGCTGTCACTGCCAAAGCAATAAGGATAAAGAGGCGACGTACTATAGGAGGCCAGCGAGACAAAAAGCCAGGCCAAGCCAAGAAGCATCAGGCAGACAAAATACGGGTTCTGCGTTCCTTCTCTCATAAATTTTTGGTTTTCCTTATGATATACCGAGGTCTGTTTTTTACTTCAGAAAATATTCTTCCAATATACTCACCCAGTACACCGATCCCAATGAGTTGAATTCCACCCAAAAAAAGGATACATACTATCGTTGACGGGTAACCTTTAACGTCATTGCCAAAAAATATTTTAGAAACAATAATCTTTGTTGCAAGAATAAAAGATATTGAAGCAATAAAGGCGCCAAGATAGGTCCAGATACGCAGCGGAATGGTAGAATAGCCTGTAAGGCCATCGATGGCGAAATTCCATAGTTTCCAGGAGTTAAACTTCGTTTTACCACCTACTCTCTTGGCCCGTTTATATTCCACTATGCCCACGTGCTCGGCACCGACCCAGGAAAAAAGCCCTTTCATAAAAAGGTTCTTTTCTTGTAAAAGCTTCAAATTATCAACAATTTTACGATCCAGAAGTCGAAAATCTCCGACGTTTTCTTCAATCTTCGTGTGACTGATGGCATTATAGAATTTATAGAAAAGTTTGGCCGTGGTGCGCTTGAAGATATTGTCGCTGGTACGGTCAACACGTTTGGCCAGGACAACGTCACAGCCATCCTCCCAGCGCTGCAGCATCAGGATGGCGGTCTCCAGAGGATCCTGCAAATCAACATCCATGGGAATAACGGCATCTCCCTGGGCAAATTCCAGACCTGCGCAGAGGGCAGCCTCTTTGCCGAAGTTCCTCATGAATGTCACGACTTTGATATCGGGGTCCTTTTCGGCCAGCTGCTCCAATTTTTTTTCTGTCTGATCTGTGCTGCCATCGTTCACAAAGATAATTTCAACCCTGTAAGCTGCCATACCCTCGCAGGAGCGCACTGTGCTATAAAAAATCTCAACGGTGCTCTCCTCGTTGAAGACCGGCACAAGCAAGGAGACTGTTTTACGCTCTTTCAGCTCAGTTTGCCCATCCATAAATAACCTCAGCATTTCCAGGACTACGCTTAGCCACGTGTCACCATAAGCATACCCAAACCGACCAAAACACAGCCCAGAATTTGAAACGGCGTAAGCTGCTCGTGAAAAATAACATAGGCGCCAATCAGCACACCGACATATTGCAGGGAAACAATGGCCTGACTGACGCTCAGAGAGCCGATGCGCAGGGCGGCAATATAAAACAGCGCACCAACCGCAAACATGAAAAGCCCCAGGCAGATTTTGAGATTAAGAAAACCCAGAAACGATGCAGGTTGCCCAGAGCTGCCGGCTTTTAAGAAAAGATTGGCCGACACATTACACAGGACCGTTAACAGCATCAGAAGAAGATGTTTGCTCATGGCGTGTCTGGTTTCTGTTCGGGATTTGGCTTAACGTGATTCAGGGAGAAAGCGGACTGAGAAGGAGAGCTCATCCTCACCCGGCCGCACCAGCCAAAACGGAAAGCTTCCCGGACAAAGCCCCCAGAGTTTGGCAGAGCCCCTGGCATGATAACGCCCATCCTCTCCCTGGCTCCAGCTCAGGCTGGCCGTGGTACGAGCAAGCAGCAGGGGCACAAGCCAGGATTGCGTCAGGTTCTGCCCGAGACGTTCTGCGATGGCGTCATTGATTGGATACGGCAAGAGATAGAGCATGGCGGGCTTCCCATAGTAATAGAATGAGACTTCACGGTAGCTAGGCTCGTCCTGACTTGTCAGCATCAGGTCCACCGCTAGCCTGCCTTTCTCTGTTCGCAGGGAAAGCATGCAGTCTTTGCCAAATGTATCTTGCAGAGCAAGATGGAAACGGCGTGGGACTTCATCTTCAATGGCCACACTTTTGAGCCCCCAGTATTTGGCAACGGCCCGGTTCAGCCAGAAATCAGGATCCCTGTCAAGATCCTGCAGCTGATAGCCGAGTACCATGCGGGTATCGCCCTGCACATCAAGAGCCATAACGCGCACATTTTCTCCCGTATGCTCTGCGTAAAGAGCATCCCGCTGCTGCATAAGGTGCTGCACCCTGAGAAATTTCCAGCCATCATAACAGAGGCTTACAAGCGAGGCCATGCACAAAAGGACAAGACAGTACTTCAAAAAACGCAGAGCTAGGGCAGTCCGAGGCTCTTGCTTGGAGGCCGCAGACAAGGCGGCAATGGCCGCAGCCAGAAAAAGCTGGACATAACTTGTAGCAAAGGCTCGTGCTGGAGGCCAGGGCGTAAAAAAATAGGCCGCATGCGTAACGGCAAAGGGCACAAGGAAAAAGACGGTCACGAGGGGGATATGCCGCCAGAAGGCTCTCTGATACACCCGCCAGAGTACCCACAAAGCCCACAAGAGGAGCCCCAGAGCCAGCCACTGGATCAGCAGAGCCATGGGCAGATGGCAGAGGTAGGCAAGCACTTTGTCGCCAAAGGAACTCGCCAACCAGGCATGGACCTCGGGATCTGCGCTGAGTGCCATGCGGCTGGCATTGCCAGGTGCAAGAAGTGTCAGGGCAGAACCCAAACTAACGCCAAGAAAACCGCAGAGCAGAAGAATCAGTGTGCGTTTCTGGCGCTCTCCCCGGCAATACAGGCCAATACCTGCCAGGGCGGCCATTGGCATAGCCGCTGAACTTGCGTAATCTAGCGAAGCGCAGCACAGACCAAGCAGGAACAAAAGAAAAGAGGAAAGCCCCAAACGCGCTCCTTGCGTCCAGCGCACAAAGTCTTTGTTTTCAAGACTGAAACGATACGGCAAAAGAAAGAGCAGCTGAAAGACTATGGCAGGCATACCTCCCACACTGACCCAAAAAAACGCAGAACCAAAGGATGGCATACCCAGCCAGAGAAAGGCTGCGATCAAAAGAAGCGAGGAAGCCTTCAGCTTTTCTTTCCAGGCAAGGCCATACATATGGACATGGATCAGCAGACATAAGCCGACGAAGAGCATGGCTGAAAGCGCCTGTCGCAAGCTATCGGGCAGCAGAAAGGACACATAGACAAAAAAATTGCCCATGAAGCGGCCGCACCAGGTTTTGTACATGCAAAGGGACTGCTCAAAAGCCGCCGCCAGAGTCATGGGCTCAAGGCTTGCAAGGGGAGCGCCTGCCATAAACTGCGCAAAACCCGGAGTCATGTTCCTGCTGAACAGATAGTTGTCTGCCATCAAAGGTGTCAGGCAGGTAAAAAAGAGCATGACAAGCCAAATCAAGGCTGCTGCCAGCCAGAAGGAGGCCGGTAGCTTGTGCCAAGGTGTGTGCTGCTCAGCCATTTTCCGTTCCAAGACGCAGATGATTGAGGACATGTAAAGCCCATAAGAAAAGCCGCAGATCACCCTGTCTGCTTCTGTGCTTTTCAAGAGCTGCGGCCAGCTGCCCTGCATGGATTCCCCATTGCGCCTGAGGATCAGGCATGCTGCGCAGCCAGCTGTTGAGGGGAATGCCAAAGCCTTTTTTGGGGAGATTGAGAATGCGACTGGGCAGCCAGCCGGCCAGGGCTTTCTTCAAGAGATATTTGCGAACGCCATGGCGGTATTTAAAACGATTGGGCAGACGCTGACAGAAGGCAACGATATCGTTGTCCAGAAAGACTGCCCTGCTCTCAAGAGAAACCATCATCGCTGCGCGATCGACTTTCACCAGGATATCATCGGACAGATAAAAACGCGTAAAAAAGTAGAGGGCCTGACTTACGTCATCCGCCCCCTGATGCTGCTCGAAGAGGGACAGAGCATCCTCATAGATTTCCTCAGCTGTCAGAGGCTTGGCAAAAAACAGCGGAAGCTCTGCAGGCTCAAGAGGACTCATCCAGACAGGCAGCTGCAGGGCTCTGGGATAGGAGAGCCCGCGCAGGACTCTTTTGAGTTTGAAATCAAGACTCATATTGCGATCTGAACAGGGCACGAGTGACAGCCCCTTACGCAAAAGCCTGTGCACAAAAGCCGGTACGCAGCGGCGGTAGAGCGCTGCCGGAGCAAGCGCCGCCAGAGGGTCATAACCGGCAAAAAGCTCATCGCCGGCATCGCCTGAGAGGGCAACCGTGACATGTTTTCTGGCAAAGGCTGCCAAATGTTCGGTTGGAATCAGTGATGCATCGCCAAGGGGCTCGCTCATCCTGCCAAGGATCTCAGGGGCTGTTGCTCGCAGGCCGTCTGCCGTGAGCATGGAGACAAAATGCCTGCAGCCTAAAAACGCAGCCACCTCGCGGGCATTGCCTGATTCATCAAAACTTGCTTCTCTGAAACCGATGCTGAAGGCCGAGATGGCTGCAGGCTCAAGGCAGCGGCATGCTGCGGCAAGCACAGCACCGGAATCAAGACCGCCCGAAAGAAAGACACCTAAAGGCACATCTGAAAGGAGCCTGCGTCTCACAGCCTGAACAAGCAGGTGCCGCAGCTCTTCGACAAGTGCCGGTTCATCGTGATCGCTCAGACTCTCATCAGGGGTAAGTTCAAAGCTCCAGTAGGATTGAGTCCGGATCGCCTGACTTGTAAGATCAAACTTCAGCCAGCTGCCGGGAGAGAGCGCGTAGCAGGCAGGATGGAGCGTACGGCCGGCAGGCAGATAGCCCCAGCCCAAAAAACGCTGGAGATTGTCAGAATTGATGCTTTTATCAAAAAAGGGCCAGCAGGCCAGTGCGGCTATTTCACTGGCAAAAGCCAGACCATGGGCATTGTGGGTATAAAAAAGCGGTTTTTCCCCAAAGCGGTCCCGAGCCAGAATAAGCATACGCTCTCTGGGATCAAAAATCGCCACGGCGAACATACCGTTGAAAAGCGCAAAACAGTCACAGCCATAGGCAAGATAGGCCCGAAGCAGGGTTTCTGTATCTGAATGGCTCGTTGCGAAGACCTGCCCGTCCTGCTCCAGACGTCTGCGAATGTCCAGGTGATTATAGATCTCACCGTTGTAGACAAGAACCACGCCGCTTGCAGCATCTCGCATGGGCTGCTGACCACAGGCAAGATCAACGATGGCCAAACGTCTGTGCCCAAGATGTACTGAGCCATCCGAGAAAAAGCCCTGGGCGTCGGGCCCTCTGTGGACAAGGGCAGCTGTCATGGCCCTCAGATGCTCATCCAGGCCCTCTCCGAAAAAACCGGCAATGCCGCACATAACGAGATTTACTCCTCCTTCTGGGAGAAGTTCACGAGTTCCTTGGCCACATAGGCCTTCTCACGGCAGGAGGCAAAATAGGTGCGTGAAAGCACCTCAGCGAGAATACCCAGAAGGATGCTGATACCACCAAGAAGAAAAGCAATACCGCTGAACAGGGGCAATGGAGTTAAAATCAGACTGACACCTGAGAAAAATTTCAGACCAAGAGCCCAAACAAGGGAAATGAAGGAAAGGAAAAGCGCGACCAGACCAAAACCGCCAAAAATATAGATGGGCTTGGCGAGAAAACGGTCAAGAAACTTCACCACAAAGATGTCAAGAATGACCTTGAAGACACGCTCAAGCCCGTAGCTTGACGATCCAAACTGACGGGCATGATGGGAAACCGGAATTTCTGTGACTTTGGCGCCCTTCCATACGGCATAGACGGGAATGAAACGGTGCATTTCACCATACAGTCGCACGTCCTTGATCACCTCGCGCCTGTAGGCCTTGAGCGTGCAGCCGTAATCGTGCAGATGCACCCCTGAAACCCAGGAGATGATGGCATTGGCAATATGGCTTGGCAGATTGCGCTTGATGGGATTGTCCTTGCGGTCCTTGCGCCAGCCGCTGACCACGTCGTACCCTTCGTCGAGCTTGGCAAGCAGCAGGGGAATGTCGGCAGGATCGTTTTGCAGGTCACTGTCGAGAAAAACAAGCACATCGCCTGAAGCGTGATCAATACCGGCTTGAATTGCCGCGGTCTGTCCCGTATTTCGAGCAAGACGGATCACTTTGGCGTAGGGATGTCGTACGGTCTCGTCTTTTAATAGCGTGAAAGAGGCATCGGAACTTCCGTCGTCGATAAAAATCGCTTCCATATCCGGATATTGAACGGAAAAGCTGGCGATAGCTTCAAAAAGCTTCGGTAAGCTGGCCTCTTCATTGTAGACAGGAATCACTAAACTGATCATATATGCCTCCACAGGCAACGAGTTCTCGAGTGCAAACAAGGAGCAAAGATGAATATCCTAATTACCGGTGCTGCAGGCTTTATCGGCTATCACCTGGCCCGGAGGCTTCTGACTGACGGCTACGCCGTCACGGGCGTGGATAATTTCAATGACTATTACGATGTACAGTTAAAAAAGGACCGTCTCACAGATCTCAGGAAAACAGCCCAAGCTGATCATTTCTCCTTCCACGAGATGGATCTGGCAGACATTGATCAGGTGGCCAGGCTCTTTACAGAGCAAAAGTTTTCGCATGTTGTGCATCTGGCCGCGCAGGCCGGCGTACGCTACAGCCTCAAGAACCCGTATGCCTATATCAACTCCAATGTTCTCGCTTTTGAAAATATTCTCGAAGGCTGCCGCAACAATCCCGTCGAGCACCTGGTCTTTGCCTCATCCTCGTCGGTTTATGGCCTCAACAGTCAACGTCCCTACAGCGTAAAGGACAGTGCCAACCATCCCGTCAGCCTCTATGCCGCCACGAAAAAAAGCAATGAGCTCATGGCCCACGCCTACAGTTATCTTTTCTCCATTCCCTGCACGGGATTGCGCTTTTTCACGGTTTACGGTCCCTGGGGAAGACCCGACATGGCTCTGCATCTCTTTACAACAGCCATTCTTACGGGCAAGCCCATCAAGGTTTTTAACAGTGGCAAAATGAGCAGAGATTTTACCTATATTGACGACATCATTGAAGGAGTGGTGCGCATTCTTTTTCTGCCACCCAAGAAGGATGCAAGACGCCCATTGACGCCTGCCACAAGCTCTGCAGCCTGGCGCCTTTACAATATTGGCAACAATAGCCCTGTGGAACTTAACGATTTTATTGCAACCCTTGAAAAGGTGATCGGTATCAAGGCGCAAAAAGAACTTCTGCCCATGCAGTCCGGGGATGTGGAATCCACCTGGGCTGATATTGACGAACTGACCGCAGCCACAGGCTTTTGTCCGTCAACGTCTCTTGAAGAAGGTATCCGGCGCTTTGTCTGCTGGTACAGAGACTATTATCACCGTTAAGCTCACGGTCTTTTCCACAAGCTCCAAGCGGCGTTCTCCCAGACTTTGTGCATTTCCTCTGTCAGCGGAGCTTCAGCTTTTGGGCAAAGATACCAGGGGGCTTGTGACTGCAAAAAGGCTTTTCTGATACCCTCTCTTCCCTCCATGGTCAGACGGGCGTAGCCAAGCCAGTTACGTGCCTGCTCCACATCCTTACTGTAATAATGCGCAAAACCATCCTTGAAGCTGTAGACCAGAGGACGCAACGCCATATAGCGCACAGCCATCATACAGTCTTCAAGGCAGAAAACGGCTTCTCCCGCAGGCACAGTCTTCTTGATTTGCTCAATGGCCTCTCTGGCCTCTTCCGCACTCTTTTGCAGTTTTTGAGCTCTTGCGGTCAGAGGCAGGGTGATGCCTGTACTGGCAGTGAATGCCGATTCTGCCGCCAAAAGCTGTCTGTCCTTTGTGAGCAGCACAACGGTCAGAAAAGCGCACAGCACAAAGACCGAGGCAAAAGCTCGGGGCAGACGGGAAAGAACGAAGGCAAAGACCGTCACAATTGAAATCCAGGCCAGCGGAATCAGAAATTTCACACCCCGCACCAGTTCGTGCCCCATAGGCACTCGACCATGCTGCTGCACGTAATGGCTTTCTAAAAGAGAAAAGACCACCACACAGGTCAGGGCCAGGACAAAGAAGGGCAGCATGCGGGCCAGGACAGCGGCACGCGCATAGGGCAGAAAGCGCACAATGATACTTGCCACAAAACCGCCATACAAAAGCCAGGCCACGGGATTGTTTGGCGTAATCAGCGCCAGGAGACTTCCCGTAATATTACCGTAGTCCTCATGCCAACGCAGAACAAAAAGGTCATGGAAAACAGCAAGCTCATGAGCCGTAAAAATACGTCCGAAGGTCAGTGTTGGCCAAAGAAAAATCAGGACAGGTGCAAAAAAGGCCAGCAGTGAAATCAGGCAGAGCAAAAAGTGCGCAGAACAGGAAAGCGCTTTGGGACGGTGAAAAAAAAATGCCACAAAGAACATAGCGCCGCAGTTCAGAGCACTCACCCCATGCAGCCACATACCAAGACCTGCCAGAAGCATGACCAGTGGCCTGAGCAAGGCTCGGTCCCAGCCCAGAATTGCCAGCATCAGCATCCATGGGAAAAAAGCCGCATGGAAGACGCGCGGCACGGGATCTGAATGCGTAATGCCCCAAAACGTGCCAAAGCCGACCCAGACCGTGATACTCACCGCAAGAAGCAGAAGCAGAGCAAAGTCACGCCGGCCCAGGAGCCAGCGACCAAAGACGTACCAGCTCAAAAAAAAGAAGACGAGAATCACCCCTGATGCCTGAATCAGGCCAGGGGCAAAACCATCCTCCTGCACGAAGATCTCAGCCAGCATGCGCTCAAGATTTCTGATGCTGTTGGCCTCGGTATGACGTTGCAGCATGGGATCCAGGGCAAAGAGCTCGGGATGGGCAGCTCCTGCCATACCTTCGGCATAGGTTGCGAGATCACTGTCGATAATGGTACCTTCAGCCGAAATGACCAGAGATCCGCGCACAGCAAAAAAGGCAAAGAGCAGAACCGCAGCGAAAAAAACAAGATCAGTCCAATGCACGAGACGTTTGCTATGGTCAGAAAAAATAGCCATAGTTGATCCTCAACAAATGCTTTTCAGCTATGCCTCATGATGTAGTCGGAATCCCAACGGTCAAGAATGCGTTCTTATGATTTCAGAAACAGGCATGTTCACAGAAACATCGTGTCCTTCAAGACAAGCAGGCTTCGGCAAGAAGCTTAGGACTCTTTCGATGTCGGGGCTTTAGGATCTTCTTTCCGAGAGATATTCAGAGTTTTTTCCACGAGGTATTTGGGTCTCAGCTTCACTTCCTCAAAGATATTGCCCACATATTCTCCCACGATACCAATGGCCAGAATACTCGAGCCGCCAAGCATGGCAATCAGGCCCATCAGTGAAGTCCAGCCCTGGACGGTATCGCCGATGCACCAGCAGTAGAAAGCGTAGAGACAGATCAGAAAGCCCAGGCAGGCCACAAAAGCCCCCCAGAGACAGACGAGTCTGATGGGCAGAGCCGAAAAGGAGGTAATGGCCTGCCAGGCAAAACGCAACATTTTAGAAAAAGGATACTTGGTCTGGCCAAAGCGGCGTTCATCCCGCACATAGGGGACGGCAATATGCCTGAAACCCACCCAGGCAAACATACCGCGCAAAAAACGATGGGCTTCGGGCATGGCATTGACAATATCCACCACCCTGCGCGAAACAAGACGGAAATCGCCCGTATCCTTGGGCAGATCTTTATAGACACAGCTCTGCATCAGACGGTAAAAAGCCCAGGCCGTGACTTTCTTGAAGACTGTTTCCCCTTGCCGGCAGATGCGCTGGCCATAAACGACGTCATAACCTTCTTCGTAACGGCGTATCATTTCAGGAATGGCACTGAGGGGATCCTGCAGATCGGCATCCATGATCACGACGGCTTCGCCCTTGGCGTAGGCAAGACCGGCTGAGACAGCTGCCTGATGACCAAAATTGCGGCTGAAGGAGAGAACTTTGATCTGAGGAGAGCTTTGGGCCCATTCTGCGAGAAAGGCATAGGAATTGTCGCTTGAACCATCGTCGACCAGCACAATTTCACAGCGTATCGTTCCCAGAGTGGGCAACCACTCCTCAAGCTGCTGACACAGAAAAGGCAGCGTTGCCTGCTCATTATAGACGGGAATAACAAGACTCAAAAACGAAAGGGTTCGTGAGCCGCATTGAGACATAACTTTCTCCGATGCGTTTTCAGCCGTAAAACACGCGGCTTCCGCAAATAAAGCGTATTGCTGCGGACTGTACAATGCTGTTGTCGTCTCGTCAAACAAGCCATGCCAGGAAACAAACGAACAGCCCCGGATTCAGCCGGGGCTCTTGCTTTCGCAGACATTTTCAGTAAGCTAGTGCCGCCCAAGCCTGACACATCTCTTGACTCAGAGCCCTCAAGGAGAGCTTGCGTGCACATCGGCAGACTCTACCACAAGCACCGAGAACTCATCGCTTACGGCATATTCGGTGTACTGACCACCGTGGTCAACTATCTTGTCTACGCCTTCTGCCTGATGATCCTTGGCATCAATTACTTAAGCGCCAATCTTTGGGCTTTTATCCTGGCCGTAGCTTTTGCTTTTGTCACCAATAAACACTATGTCTTTCATTCGCTGGACTGGAAATTTTCCAAAGTACTACGCGAATGTTTGGAATTTTTTTCGGCCAGAATTGCTTCTCTGCTTATGGAATCAGCACTTCTCTGGTTCTTTGTGGAAAAACTGGCTTGTGACGAACTAATAATTAAAATTTTCACCAATATCTTGGTCGTTATCGTAAATTATGCTTTCAGCAAGCTCGTTATCTTCAAAGAGCATCGCTGAAAACCCAAACGCTCTTATGACACTTTAGCTCACGGGGGAGAGCTCAGCTTATGTCCGAAACCAACGATTTTATCTGGCACTGCCAACGCATGGGCGGAACCGATCAGGTTATGCTCAGCACCATGCAGGAACTGCGGCACCTGCGTGACCTTGATCCCAAACTCTGGGGCGCCTTAAGCTGCCCGGCCAAAGGCCTGGAATTTGACGCCAAAACCCTGGCCCTTCTGGATACCGATGGCGACGGCCGTATCCGTATGCCGGAAATCCTCGAGGCCTGCGAATGGCTCTGCAGCCGCGTCAACGACACGGCCGACATTCCCAGTGAGCCCACAAGCATGCCGCTTTCAGCCATTGACGAAGAGTGCGAGCATGGCAAACGCCTGAAAACCACAGCTCAGACCATTTTACGACACCTTGAGATCAGCGATGAACGCATCACGCCGGAGCAGGTCAATGAGGCAGCCCAAAGCGCCGCGGGCCAATCCTTCAACGGCGATGGCATTTTGCCGCCTCTCGAAGAAATGGATGAGACCGTCAGAGACTTTGTGACAGCGGGTCTGGCCATTGTCGGTGGCGCCCAGGATGCCGGCGGCGCTGCAGGCTTAAACAGTGAACTTGCTGAAGATCTTGTGCACGAGCTCAAGGTTTGGCAGGACTGGCGCAAAGCTCTGGCTGATTCCGAGCATCCCGTGGAAGATACCGAGGGAGCCTGGGCTCTTCTGCAGGAACTCAAGCCACGCATGGACGACTTTTTTCTGCGCTGCGAACTGGCGGCCTTTGCGCCTCAGGCCAGCGCCCCTCTCAATGCCGAACTGCGTCTGCAGGAAGCTGCCGACAAAGCCGACATTGCCCTCGAAGATCTGACGAGCATGCCCCTTGCGCGTATTGAAGCCGATCGCCGTCTGCCCCTCAAAAATGGCCTTAATCCTGTCTGGATTGCCCGTGTTCAGGACTTTGCTGCCAAGGTCAAGCCCCTTCTGGGTGATGAAAATTCCCTCTCCAAAAGCGAGTGGCTGAAAATTCAGGATGCTCTGGCTCCCTATGGGGCGGTACTTGCCGCACGGCCGGCCGTTTCCGTTTACGAAGCCGGAAGCTTTGCCGCACCCGAAGATGCCGCCAAAGCCCTTGATGATCTGGGAGATGCCGGCGTTGCCCGTCTGCTCGACCCCCATGTTCTGCAGAGCTTTCAAGCACTCTGCGCCAAGGACTTGGCCAATGCCGCAGCCAGCGAAGATATTGCCGAGCTCGAAAAACTCGTGCTCTACTACTGCAATATTCACCGCCTGCTGATGAATTTCGTCTCCTTCTACGATTTCTACAATCTCAGATCCAATGTCACTTTCCGCGCAGGCACGCTCTATATTGATGGCCGCTCCTGCCACCTCTGCGTGCCTGTGGACGATATTGGCAAGCACTCGACCATGGCAGCCATCAGCCAGCTCTGTCTGCTCTATTGTGAATGCTCGCGCCATGCCGATGACGGCAAGGTCAC
>JAGADH010000139.1 GCA_017613715.1 Desulfovibrio sp.
GATAAAAAATCTTTTGTGTGAGCCCCATGCTGACTTCAACAGGTGCATAGCAGAAAATGAGCCACTGACTTAAGGCCATGCCCAGAGCACCAAGCAGAAGAAGCAAAGAGGTCATGACTCATCTCCGGTATAGATGAAGGCAAAGAGCACAAAGGACACCGAAACGAAGATGGCATCAAAGGCCGAAGCCAGCATCAGCCACTGTTCAAGATCTGAGGCTGACCCTCCGAAACTAGCCGTATGCAGGCTGATGCCGGCAAGCAGCAGCGGTGTCAGCAGCGGAAAAAGCAAGATAGATAGGAGGGATTCCCGTGCCGCTTGTCCCTGGGCAACAGCTCCTAGCAGCGAACCCAGGGCTGAAATGCCGATGTCCACGAGAAAGAGTCCGCATAGAGCGGAGATCCATGGCGCTTTGATGATTTGTCCCAGAAAAATCAGACAAGCAGGCAGAAAGCAGATCTGAGCAGTTAGTAAAAGCAAAAAACCCGCAAGCGCTTTGGCGAGCCAGATCGTTTGCGGCAGTACCGGCAGGAGAAGTAGAGCCATGCGCTGCCCGTGGCTTTCTTCAAGAGCATAGAGCTGATTGAAAATAAGTACCTGACAGAAAAGTGAACTGACCCAGAAAATTGCCGCCGCAGCCTGTGGAGATACGGGGTTGCCAGGACCGCTTGATAAACTGAAGACAAAAATCAAAAGCAGTCCCAGCAGAAGTGCTTGAACCAGGCCGCTTCCGCGCAGAAAAAGCAACGAAAGATCTTTGCTGATCAAAGCCCTACTTACGCGCCACATGCTTCATCCCCAGAGCCGCAGGCAAGTTTTCCGGCTTCAAGACGGAGCGTGTGATCTGCCAGAGGGGCATCTTCGGCTAGATCGTGAGAAATAAGCACAATACAGCTGCCGGCAGTCCTGAGAGCACGGAGTTCCTTGTGCAGAAATTGGCGAGAATCGGAATCAAGGCCGGTGGACGGCTCGTCCAAAAGCAGCAGCGCAGGTTTTTGCATGAGTGCGCGGGCTAGATTGAGACGTTGGCACATGCCACGAGAAAAGGTGGCGGCTTCTGTGTCAGCAAAGTCCCAAAGACCTGTTTTATCGAGCCAGTCAGCCAGATCATCGTCACCTAGTTGCAAATTCAGACAGCGATTCCAGAACGAGAGATTTTCCAGGGCCGTGAGTTTGGGATAGAGAAAGGTGGCGTGGGCAACATAGACAGGGGTGATAGGCTTTTCAAGCGTAACACTTCCTTGCGTTGGTTTGCTTAAACCGGCCATGATCTTCATCAGCGTAGTTTTTCCGCTGCCGTTTTTGCCGGTCAGTAAGTTCAGGCTTGCCGGAAAAAAGTGGTAGGAAATATTACTGAGTACCGTGCGTTCCCCGAACTGTTTGCTGATGTGATCAAGCCTAAGCACCCTTTGCCTCGCTCCCTCTCTGGCTATTTCTGAAAGAGCCCGCAAGCCCGAAGACTGGCATCAGACTCATGAAGATGCCGCCGATCCAAAGCCAATTGACCAGCGGTTTGATGCTGAAACGTACGAGAACCTTTTTTTCCTGGGTCAGGCCGAGAAGCGATACGTAGAGTTCATTGCCAAGAGAAGGAAGGGTATCAACTTCAGAAAACTGCATATCACCAAATTTTTCGTACATGCGACGTTCGGGCACGAGAACACCCTTGTCCTTATCCCCTTCCTTGATTTGCAAAACGGCCTGCAAGGCAGAATACCCTGCACCATCCAGTTGTCGGATTGTTTCAAGGGTTAACGTGTACGCGCCGACTTTTTCCGACATGCCAGGAGCTAGCAGTACATCCTGCTCGGTATCATAAGGTCCTGAAAAAGCCACAGCAAGTCCCGCAAGAGCCAATCCCAGATGCGTTCCCAGGGCCGCCCATACTCGTTTGTGAGGCCAAGCAAAAAAGAGTGAGAGCAGAATGCCTGCGAGGATACTGATACTGGCCGCTGCTGTGATCAGTGCTGTGGGCTTTGTGATGCCATAATACAGTAAGAGCAGAGCTGCGGCAGCAAAGACAGCCGTAATAGCAAGTAAGAGAGGGCGTCTTTTTGCGGAGGCTGTTCCAAGCCAAGGGCAGAAGGCCAAAAGCGTCAGCAAAAAGGCCGCCAGGGGCAGACAGACCGTGTTGTAGAAACGGGCATCAAGGCCACTTGGCGTATGGGCAAAAGTTCTGGTGAGGACGGGCCAAAGTGTGGCTATGACAATAATGGCGCAGAGCGCCAGCAGAAACCACGACATGAGCGCCAAGAGTCCCTCACGGCTGAGAAAGTCGGGAAGCGGCGAAGAGCTTTTTTGACTCAGGGCAAGCCAGATGCTTATGCTCACAGTGCAAACAATAAAGACAAGCAATGGCGTTCCCACAGCACCTTGGCCAAAGGCGTGCACAGAATCCACGACGCCGCTGCGAACGAGATAGGTCGCGAAAAAGGTGGAAATGGTTGTCAGGCTGATAAGGAGAAGGTTGTAGCGTGAAAATGCCTTGATTTTGCGTTCGATGATCAGGGTGTGTAAAAGAGCTGTGGCCAGAAGCCACGGCACCAGCGAGGAGTTTTCTACAGGGTCCCAAGCCCAGTAGCCACCCCAGCCAAGTTCCATATAGGCCCACCATGCCCCCAGAAGAATGCCAGATGTGAGAAACATCCAGGAACAAATGAGGTAGGGACGTGTGATTTGGAACCAC
>JAGADH010000140.1 GCA_017613715.1 Desulfovibrio sp.
GCTAAAATTTTTATTGTTTTTAATTTATCTCCATCTTTATTGTATCCATAGCATGCTTCTTTTTGCATTTCAGAATACGTTGAAATTGTTGTTGAATCGTAAGCTATACCCATATTGGGGTTTAATTGAGAACATCTTATTTTAAAAAAATTTTGCTGAACACTTTCATCTTTTCCCAATGTTGAATATAATTCATGATAAATATTTTCAGTAATGCCAGAGGAATATGGCAATTTATGCGTAAACTGCCATGTACATATCCCAGGACTACTTTGCCCATTAGTGCCTATAAAATATCTAGCCATTGAGATAACTTTCTGAGCAGTTCCAAAATCCATTGATCCATATAATGCAGCATCAATTCCTGAGGCATCTCCTATATATTCCAATATATCCATCATGCCAACGCAAGTTCTGTGAGCCGTCAGTCGCGAACTTGCTTGGTTTTGCTCTTGGACGTGGCTCTCATTCTGATCCTTTGAGATATTTGCCAGTTCCTCTGACACGTCTCCGTCTGTAATCTGCCGACTTTTACCGTCATCAAGAGATCTAGATTGAACTGATTGGTCAGAGGCATCGGTATTTGCTGTACGGGCGGAGCGTTTCGGTCGAGTCGGCTCAATCTCTGTTTTTCCCTTGGAGATTTTACCGATTGACTTGCTACCCTTCGAAACATTGTAATGTTTGTCAGGATCATAAAGGGTTTGGCGCTCATAAACGTAAATATCACCATTCTCCTGGGTAACCCTGATGATTCCCGTCTTTATTTTACCTGAAGGCTTTGCGGGCATCTCGTTTGCCTCCTTTCGCGTTTTGAGTATGTAACACGTGAAAGGAGTGTAAAAAATTACTCAAAACAAGTCAATAACTCTGTCCAGAATAATTCGCAATTAGCCGAGAATTTTTTCGTGTCTTCAGGGGGATTTTGATTTTTGAGTAATCATTATCTAACTTTTAGGTTACTCAGGTAGAGACCACGAGTACACCAAAGCCGCCCTCTCATCACTAAAGACGGCAACACCACGGGACGGCCCTTAGGATTGTGCCTAGAAAAAATACGGGAAGTCAGGTTTATCGACAACAATCGTACACTCTCGCATAGGCAGACATGGCCTGGCATTGACAAACTTCTGAAAAAAACTCCATCCCAAGCTCTTCTGGCGAGCGCAGCAAAAACTCATGTGCTCAATCTGAAATCAGATGGCACGTTTCCTCGGCTCAAAGCTGCCAAAATCGCCACAAACTTTGAGCCTATGCCGCAAAGATCATGGCATAGCCCAACAGAAACCGAACGCATGGCACAAACCTTTGATCTACACTTTCTTGAAAGCCACGACCTGTCTGGAAAGCCAGCCTTTTCAACAATGGCAGATTTAAGCTGAGAGATGATGTTCACGCCTCCAGTCAATAGTTACACTTCCTCTTGCTTGCTCTCTCCGGCATGCGTGCGTCCGCTGGGGCGAGGCTAACAATCCAGTTCCTGCTATGGCAGGAAAGCCATTCTTCAGGGCACCAGAATCCCCCGGCTTTCCTCCTTGCGGGGACGAGAGCTGTGGAGAATCGAGACGTACTGACAAAAAGCACCGCAAATCAGCACAAAAATGCAGGCAGGGTGAAAACCGCATAGGTCAGGCAAGAAGAGCAAAGAATAAGCAGGAGGAGGGCAAACCCTCCTCCTGCTTATCGTGCGGAAACTATCGTTCCTCAGTTATGATGCGGCGCCCTGCCATGGCCGCCCTGGCCCCAACCACCTCGGGGATGTCCGCCATGGCCGCCATGGGCCCAACCACCTCGGGGAGCTCTGGGGCCAGGACCGTGAAAACCAGGCCCTCTGCCACCTCTCGGTCCATGACCGGCAAACGCTGGGCCTCCATGATGTGGTCCGGGGCCTCCGTGAAAACCTGGATGCGGGTGATGCATGGGACCCCGATGAAAACCATGCCCCCTGTACTGTGGTCCACGAGGCGGAGGCGGATAGCCACGGTTACTACCATAGCCATTATCATAGCCTGAATAAGAGTTGGAAAAATTCTGTTGACTGAACTGGAAGCTATTACCTTCACTTCCCAGACTGACGCCCCAGCTTGTGCCAGAAGAAGAATCTGCTCTGACCAGTGCGGGCATTCCAAACAGTGCCGCTGCAAGAAAAAGTACGCAGAGAGAACGGTATCGCATGACGGACTCCTTAAAGAAGGGAGTTTGATTTTGCGTTCCTGACCGTGCCTATCACGGCTTCACCTGCTCTAGAGCAAAGGCTGTGCCAAGACTTGCAAGGCCGTATTCTGCGGGTTTTCTGCCTTTAGGGCACGCTGCTTGTTCAGTTTTTATACAGACAGGCTGGCTCGCTGTTCAGAAAATAAGCAGCTACAGTACCTGCTCATCAGTTGTACGGATTGGTCATATCCTTGTCGACACTGATATTGTCAATACGACACATGGTGCCATCGTTGTAGACAATGGCGATATCGTTCAGAATGGTGTCTGTGAAGAGATTCAGCTCAAGGATTCTGTCACTTCTGCGCTTCCACTGCGGCAGATCCTTGGAATAGCGCTTAATACGGCGAATCTCGTAATTATTGACCATGAGACTTGAAACGCGGCGGCCCTTTTTGACACTGAGATTGAGGGACACAAAGGGCCTTGGTACATAATGCCCATAATAGAAACGCGTGGAAATTCTGAACGCATCGCAAAGATCAAGCGAGGGTTTGGCAGAAGCCTGATTGCTCTGCTCTGAGACGCCATACCGGCGTAAGGAGACCTGCCCTTCTGCCACAGGCTTTCCCATCTGCCAGACAAGCGCCCTGTGTAAAAGAGCTCTGCTTGCCTGAGCAAAAAAAGGCTTTGCCTGGACCGCAGGCTTTATTGCTTGTGCCGTTTGCACTACCGTGAGACAGACCGCACGTGCTTCCTCACGCATGGCAGCGTCCTTCTGCAAAAACTCTGCGATCACAGCTGTCCTGTCACGTGTTATGCGGGCATAGGCCTGATCAAGCGGAAGCTTTTGGGCCATAAAAGCGGCTGCCAAGCTGTCACGCTCTTTCAGCCAAAGCCGCTGCTCCTGGCGCAAAGCGCAAAAGGTCTCACGCGCAAGGCTTTTCTTCGCATTGGCCCAGACAGCATTGAGCTCTCTGTCAGCAGCCTGATACGCAGGCGAGGCGTGCAAGAGTCTGAGATAATCCGCATAGGACATGGCCCGGCTCGGACCTGGCAGACAACAGGCACAGAGCAGGACAGAAATCGAAAAAAAATATCGAAAAGACTTGTTCATTGAACACTTCAGCGGCGTTTTCTGCTCTGACAGAAAGAACACTGCTGCCTCCTCTGATTAGGTCATTTCAGCAAAGAGCTCGAGCCGAGACCCTAACTCTTGACGTACCGATACAAGCTTCTTCGGCAAAATCGGCAAGAGAATTAGATGGGGCAACCCTTGCTTTGGCATTTCCCACAAATGCGTATGGCTACGCTTAAAAAGCAAAAGGGCATTTCCTGCTGGGAAATGGCCTTTTTTCAGCATGTAAGCTTAGCTTGTTCAGTTTTTTGGCAGAAAGGACAGATCCTTGTGAAAGACCGTCTGCATGTCGCTTGCGAGCTTGGCGCGAAAGGCACCGGCCCTGACATTATCGAGCATAATGGTGTCGGACTGACGGCTGTGGATTAAAAGATAGCCCAGAAGGCAGGTTCTCCGCAGGGTATTCTCATGAGAAAAAGCCTCGGCCACAGCAAAAAGCGCATCCTCGCGAACGTCCACGCGAAACTGAAATTCCTCGAGCAAGCCGGCCAGCATGCGCACACGCAGCATCCGCCGCTCACGATCAGCTGCCCCGCCCTTGAACTGGAAGGTCACAAAATTTTCACTGCGATGCTCGCAAGCCCGACATTCCACCGTACAAAAATGGTAACCGTAGCGCGCCTGCAGAATCATATAATCGGCATCAAGAATAAAGAAATTGCGCTCGGTCATGGTGGTGGGGGCTGTGCTTTCGAGCTCAGGATTCATGGTGCTTTCGAGTACCACACTCATGAAACCAGCTGCCCCGGCAGAAGGCGGACCATCCCAGCGAATGGCCACCATACCATCCCAGAGTGCCAACATGGGCAGGGAGGCAATTTCGGCAATATCCACCACAGGCCCGTCCACTGGCTTTTTGAAGGCCCTACCCATGTCCACCACCCAGTACTGCAACTTGGCTCCGCACTTCAGCTGCTTGCCAATTTTAGCGCCCTGGGTGTCCTGCATGTCAAAGAGCACGTTCACGGCCTTTTCATGGCAAAAACGCGTAATATCATGCAGGGTCGTACAGTTTTCAGGAGAAAAGGCCTCGGATTGGGGATCCAGAAGATGCAGGGGCGTCACATGCTCCGCAAGCTTTTCCAGCTCCTGATAAGCGCTACTTGCCTTGACACTCTCAAGCGCTGCACTGACCTTGGGCACCAGCTCCTCATGACGGCCTTCGATCACTCGACCATGCGTGGCATCCAGGGTGATCTGACTGTAACCGGCCAGATCCTTGCAGGCGCCCTGAAGACTGAAAAGCGCAGGAATACCGTATTCACGCGCCACCGAGGCCAGATGTCCGGCTGCTCCTCCGGTCTCGCTGATCAGTCCGGCTGCTCTTGGCAAAAGCGCTGCCCAACGCGGAAAGGCCCGTTCAACGACCATAATGCCGCCGCCTGGAAAGGCAAACATATCCGCTTCCCTGCGCAAAATGCAGGGTGGTCCCATGCCCACACCAGGACTGGCAGGAATGCCACCTGTAGCCAAAATTGTGGCATCCTCCGCGAGCGCCTGCTCACCCGCACTATCGTCGCCAAGCTCAGACAAAAGCTGCAGGGGCCTGCTCTGTAAAATAACAAGCTTCCCCTGCTGGTCTATAGCCCATTCCACGTCCTGCGGCGCTTCATAAAAGCCTTCCAGCGCCACGGCAACAGCCGCAAGATCCCTGATCTGGGAATCGTCGACAATACCCTCGAGACTGTCAGCCCCCATGGTCTTTTTCAGAAGCTGGGGAGGATTACTGTGGCGCAAAAAATAGACACAGGGAATGGTTGCTCCGTCCACAACGCCCTGAGGCAGCCCCTTGACAGCATTGATCACCACACAGTCCTCAGCGAGACTGCGAGCCACGGGATTTCTGCTGTAGGCCACGCCACCGCATCTGGCATCCACCATGACAAGCACACCGACACTCATGGGAGCCGCTTCGTCGGCAATGCCCTTCTGCAAACGATAACTGATGGCCGACAGAGAATATTTGCTCGCAATGATCTCTTTCCAGACATGGCAGGCTTCTTCCGGCGGCACATTGAGTTCCGAACGGTACTGGCCGGCAAAGGTGGTATTGCTCTCATCCTCGCCCACGGCACTGCTGCGCAAAGCAAGCAGGACATCCGCGCTCGTGCTCGCCACAAGGGCTTCCGTAGACTGCAGAATGGCGGCTTCAAGATCATCAGGCAGAGGTGCCTGCAGAATGGCCGCCTGCAATTCCTGAGAAAGCCGCATGGCCTCGTCAAGACTTGTCATGTCGCAAGCCTGCATTTTTTCGCGCACAAGTTCAAAGAGACCATTGGTGCGCATGAAATGCTCATAGGCCGTGACGGTGATAGCAAAACCTGCGGGCACTGATAATCCCACATTGGCCCTGATCTCGCCAAGATTGGCCATTTTACCGCCAACGACCTGGGCATGATCAAGCCGAATCTCGGCAAGCGGCAGAATCAGCGGGGCCTCGGGTCTGACACTTGGCGCTTCACCTGTGGACAGAAGGGCCTTGATCGTCTCCCTGATACGCGCAAAAGCCGGCACCAGCTCAGCGTAAGCGCCGCCTGAAAGGGCCACCAGCGAATCCACCATCTGTCCCACGGCCATACAGATCTTCTGGCCCTGCACGCGCACATAGTCCGCAGCAAAAGGCCGTTTAGCCTGCAGATGCACCTCAAGGTCGCTCATCAACTCAAGGACTGTCTTATTGATGGAGAGCAAACGGCGAAACATGGCACAGCGCTGCACAATCTTCTGGCGCAGCACTTCTTCGCGTGCCTTGCTTCTGGCCTCCTCTTCCGGATCGCGAGCCTTGAACAGAGAAAAAAAACGTCCAACAATGCTCATGCTATTCGGCCGGCTTGATGGCTTCTTCCATCTTGACGATGAGTTCGGCGATGGGCACGGGTTTCAGCATATAGTCAAAAGCGCCAAGCTCAAGACCTTCCATGGCCACACCCACAGCCGCATGACCCGTAAGCAGAATAACAGGCACGTCGGGAGCCATTTTCTTCATATTGCGCAGTGTTTCAAGACCATCCATACCAGGCATGCGCACATCCATGACCACGACCTTGAAAGGTGTATTGGCGGCTAAGGACGCTTCCACCTGCTTTAAGGCCGACTGGCCGTCACTGGCCGTGACCACCTCAAGACCCCGGCGCGACAGCCGTTTTTCCATCAGTTCCAAAAATTCCACTTCATCGTCCACGATCAGCACACGCATCGTCAAGCTCCTTTATGATTGCTTTACGTCATCATCACTGTTTAGAAGGTTTTTCAGCAAAATCGGCCTCAAGCGGTACCACAGGCGGTTCATGCGGCAGGATAATGGTAAAGACCGTCCCCTTGCCAGGCGTGCTCTCAACGGCAATATGCCCGCCAAGCTTTTCTAAAATGGAAAAACAGATGGCAAGTCCAAGGCCTGTGCCTTCGCCAACTTTCTTGGTGGTGAAAAACGGATCAAAAATACGCTGACGCGTCGCTTCATCCATACCGGGACCATTGTCACTAATGACAATGGCCGCGCCCTCGCCGTCCTTGCGCGTTGTGATCGCAACCTCGCCGTTGCGACCAATGGCATCAAGAGCATTGTCAATAATATTGATCAGCACCTGCTCAAGCTGCGAGGGATCGCTATAGATCACAGGCAAGGCAGCATCAAAATTGCGGCTGAGCACAATATTGCGGTTATTGGCCTCAGCCCTGAGCATTTCACAGGCATCATCAGCCAAAGAATTGAGCAGGACTTCCGTGCGCCCCGGATTCATGCGCCGCCCAAAGCCCAGCATGCGCTGGGTAATGCCCTTGGCGCGTTTCACATGGTCTTCAATCTTCACGCAACTCTGGAGTATCTCCTGATAGTTTTTGATTGTCTCAGGCGATTCCTCATCCAGAAGATCGCGGATCCAGCCGGCATTCTCCTGAATGAGCATCAGCGGATTATTCACTTCATGCGCCACACCGGCAGCCATCTTGCCAAGGGCAGCCATTTTGCTCGACTGCAGCATGCGCGCGTCGATCTGCTTCTTCTGCGCATCGGAAACCTGCAGCTGCCCAATGATGCGGCGCGTGCAGAAAAAAGCCCCGGCAATAATCACAAGGGAACCCACAACAAGAAAGAGCATGATCAAGGTCTGCAGCTGATGCAGGCTGGTCAGGCTCTCATAGGCATCGTCCACCACCACCAGCAACCAGGGCATGGTCGTAAGCCGCATCACAGCGCCCTGCAGCCAGCGATCCTTATGGGCAGTATCCTGAATGGGAAAAAGCAGGATACGCTGGGATGAACGCTGATAGTCAGGCAGAGTAAAGGACTCCATCATCTTGCCGTGATAGAGTGAATCGGTCTGCAGGATGCCCTGCAGATTGACAAGAAAGGCCTCGGAATGCCGCCCCGAATACTCACGCTGCAAAAGCGCCTGCAAAACCTCCATATCGATGGTTGCCCTCAGGATAAAGCTCTTGCCGCCCGCATGGCGGAGCACCGCAATAATAAAGTGAGGAATTTTGCGCAGACCGAGAAAAACATCAGTCACCACAACGCCCTTGCGCTGCACTTCGCTAAACCATTCCGCCTTGGCATAATTGGCGGATTTGAGATCAAAGGGACCGACATAGGCAATGTGCTGACCGTCCATGCCGATAATGCCCATATCCACAAAAGAGGCACTGTTATTCTGCATCACGCTGAACAACTGACTCAGACGCCCGGCATCGGTCAATTCCTCATAGGAATGGGTAAAGGCCAGGGTCTTGATCTGGGCAATGCGTTCAGTCAGAAACGTATCCAGAGCTCTCCGTTTACTGCTTGTCACAGCCTCAAGACCGGCACTGATCTTTTCCCCGTAAATGGCGTCGATATGCCTGAGAGAAAAAACACCGAGGACAATCAGGGGGGTCAGGGAAAGCAAGAGAAAGGTGAAGAGCATGCGCCAGAAAAAGCCACGATAAGCGGGGGCATGATCAGAGGACATAGACAAAATTCCCGCGTTAAAGGTTATGACCTGTGCCTGTGAAGAGACTGCGGCAGTCGCGGATCATGGCATCATGGCGCGTTTGCACCTGAGAACGGTCCTGCATGATCATATCCAGCTGACGGGTATGAATGGTCAGATAACCACATACTATCAGAAATTGCCTGCCCTCTTCCTGGCTTAACCCTTCAATACGAGCCACAAGAGAGTCGTTGGTGAGCTGCGAGGAAAAGCCGAATTCCCAGAGAATGTCAGCCACAAAACGCACACGCAACATACGCCGTTCAATGTCGGCAGCCCCGCCGCGCAGCTGAAAGACAATGGAATTCTCACGGCTGCGTTCTCCAAGACTTGCCTCCACAGAGACAAAATGAAAGCCAAAACGCGAATGCAGACTAGCATAATCGCGGCTGATGAGAAAATAATTTTTCTCGGAAAAATAGTTGGTCTGAGCTGAAGGCTCGAGATTGGGATTGGCGGTTGCTTCAAAAAGCACCGAGAGGAAACCCTTGCCGTCCACAGGCGGCGGTCCTTCCCAGGGGAAAGCGTTCATGCCCTGCCAGAGAGCCAGCATGGGCGTTGAACAGATTTCGCTGATATCGATGAGGGGCCCCTTGGGGGTATTGCTGAAACCATTGCTGAGATTGACTACCCAAAACTGCTTGGGCACCTGATCCACAAGCTGCTTGACACGGGTCGGCGCATATTTTTTGGCAGCGCCCAGGGAAAACATGGCCGAAACCGCCCGTTCATGGCAAAAACGCGCAATATCGTGATAGGTCTTGCAGTTTTTGCTGCGAAAATCCACGCTGTCCACATCCATGGTAAAGGGCAGGATATGTTCGGCGGCATGCTGCAAAAGATGCCAGACGGGACTGCCGACCATATGATCAACAGGCTTGGGCACGCCTTCCATCAATTCTTTGCAGTGCCCTGCATAGACCGCTTTCTGATCCACGCAGAGGGTTACAAGCTGCCCCTGAGTAAGCTTGCTTGTGGCGTCTTTGAGGCCAAAAATGGCCGGTTTGCCAAATTCTCTGGCCAGTGAACCAAGGCGCGAACCGAGCACACCTTTTTCGGCAATAATGCCTGCAGCCCGGTCAATGACCGAAACCCAGGTATACTGATCGTCGGGAATAACAAGAATACCGCCTGACGGAAAATGCCGCACATCCTCCCAGGCGTGGGCGATGGTCACTCGGCCCGAGACGCGGCCAAGACTGACGGCCATACCGCCTGCCAGCAGCTGCTGCGCCTCGGTGTGATGATGAGGATAGTTGACCGGTTCTTCGATGAGCAGAGGACGCGCCAGAAGAATCATCAGCTTTTCCTGACGCGTCATCACAAAGGTCAAGGAAAGCGGCCAGTGGCGGTCAAGCTCAAGCTTGCGGGCAAAGTCCGCAATCTTCACGGCACGCTCGCGGTTGAGCAAAATCTGCTCATGCGCTGCGGGCTCTGTCTCATCTCGGCAGGGCGAGAGGTCCTGCGCGTTGAGCGAGAGCGTTTCCACAGGCAAGGTCGAATATTCCATCTCCTGCGGCAGACCGGCACAGGCATAGAGGGTCAGGCGATGGCCTTCGGGATCAAGCGGAGTGCCGGTATGGGCGAGACCGCCGATCATGGGATCTTCCACAGCCAGACAGGTCACACAGTAGCCGGCATCGGCGTCCGTGAGTCCCCTGGCCCTGCGATAAATCAAGGCCTGAGCACGGTATTTGCGGGCAAGGGTGACCACAAGGGCGTGCAGAATCTCCTCATCGGAAGTGGCGAGGGAGACAGCAGGCCCCCAGAGCAGAAGCCCCGGGTCGCGCATCAGGCCGGCCTGACTTTCCCTTGGCAGAAGAGGCCACAGTCTGCCGCGCAGAAGCAGGCGCCAGTTGCCTGAAGCCAGACGGGAGCGCAAGGCATGAATTTCGCCAAGCACGGCCTCGCTGACATCGGAAGGCAGCTCACGGCTCTCAATAAAGCTTCCCAGAGACTCCGAGAGTTTGGCCAGATGCAGCGGCGCATAGCCTCCGGCAGCCTGGGTGCGTCTTGCGAGCTCCTTCAAAAGATCACCCTGTCCAAAAAAACGCTGGCAGGCCGCTGAGGTCAGCACAAAGCCATGCGGCACATTATCCGGAAAATGCGCTCTCAGCTTTTCAAGACGCGCTGTGGCCGGGTCGATCAGATCGTGCAGAGAGGCCTCGGCCAGGGAGCCCTCACCGAGCGGTACGGTCAGTCTCCCCTCTGGACAGCTTGTCTCGGGATAAACACAGCCTGTGACCACCTTCTGCAGTATGTCGAAGCGCTGTTTGAGATTGCCCGCAGGTTCAGGATCAAGACGCTCGAGATGATGGATGCACTGAAAGACCTGCGTTGCCACGGAACAGCAAAGCTCGTGCACCCGGTAGAGACCAAAGGGATGGTCACAGCACAGCGTGTATTCCACCTCGGTCATGGTTTCCTGAAACTTGTTCCAGGATTTGAGAAAAAGTTTGAAGCTGTGATGGCGCAGCGCAAAAACGCGTTCAGCATCGCCTGCGCCCGGCTCATCTCTCTTCTTACGAAAGCGCTGCAAAAGGCCTGAAAAAATCATAAGCTTCAGCTCTCCCCTGGGCATACGCAAGAGGCCAGACTCTTTGAGCTTGCCCTGGTAACGTAGCGCAAGCTGGCTTGGGAGCTAACGCTCCCGTGCTTGCGCTTTTCCAAAACCCTTATGCTGCAAGCAGAATGCCGGAAAAAAGCCAGGCAGTGACAGCTTGCCAAGGAGCGAAACAATCAGAGCGCGGCCACCCTGGGTGGCGCCTTGGCCTGCGGGGCGTGCTGCTTGGACTTTGCTTCAGCCAGGTCGGGCAAATGAACCAAAGCACGCATTTTTTCCATACTCTCTTCCAGACTCTGCGGATCTCCCACGTCCTGACAGAGAAAAGCATTAATGGCCGGCATATTCTCGATGGCCTCATCGATTTCGGGATTACTGCCCTTGCTGTAGGCCCCGATATTGACCATGTCCTCCACCTTGCGGAAGGTGCTCATCTGCCGTGTGACGGCCCGGCCGGCCAGAATATCGTTTTTCTGGCATATCTCGGAACGCAGACGGCTGATGGAGCGCAGAACGTCAATGGCCGGAAAATGGCCCTGATCGGCCAGATCGCGCGTCAGAACAATATGGCCGTCCAGGATGGAGCGCACGGCATCAGCAATGGGCTCGTTGAAATCATCGCCATCGACGAGCACGGTATAGATACCCGTGATGGTCCCCTTTTCTGATCGGCCGGCGCGTTCCAATAGCTTTGGCAGCTGCGAAAAGACCGAGGGCGTATAGCCCTTGGTGGTCGGAGGCTCTCCCACGGCCAGACCGATCTCACGGCTGGCCATGGCAAAACGCGTAACCGAATCCATCATCAGGAGCACATCCATGCCCTTATCACGAAAATATTCAGCTACTGAGGTCGCGGCATAGGCCGCACGCATGCGCACCAGAGGCGACTGATCTGAGGTGGCTATGACCAGGACACTGCGCGCCATGCCCTCAGGCCCAAGATCGCGCTCCATAAATTCCACAACTTCACGCCCGCGTTCGCCTATCAGGGCGATGACATTGACATCGGCCCGGGTATATCTGGCCATCATGCCCATCAGGGTGGATTTGCCCACGCCGCTGCCGGCCATAATGCCCACGCGCTGACCTTTGCCAAGGGTAATCAGGCTGTTGATGGCGCGTACGCCCACGTCAAGGATATCGGTGATGCGGGGGCGCTGCAGAGGACTTGGTGGATCAGTATACAGAGGAGCAAGTTCAGGATGCCACTGTTCACGGGCACGCAGAGCCCAGGCCGGCACAAAGGGCTTTTGTGCTTCCATCTGAGCGGCAAAATTGGTCTGACTGGATGAGGAGGCGGTAAGAGGGGAAGTGCAGATCTCGGCACTGACGGGTGGACCGGCATCCAGGGGACTTCCGAAAGCATCGAAGGCCCGGCCCAGCAGTTCAGGACCGACGGGAAAGACCGGGGGGAGACTGGTATTGCGGATACGGCTGCCCGGGCGGATACCCCGCATATCGCCATAGGGCATGAAGAGAAGATTGCCATCGCGAAAGCCCACCACCTCGGCGGCAATGCCTTCATCACTGGCATCTGGCAGCATATGGCAGACAGCGCCCAAAGGTGCCCGCAGTCCTGTCCCTTCAGCCACCAGGCCCACGACCTTGTTCACCTTGCCATAGAGCTTGGCGGGATTGCTATTGGCCAGAATATTGCAGCAGGTTCGAGGATCAAGTTGCATCTTCTCCCTCACGATGCCCGCTGGTCAGAGAGAAAGCCTCCATGCTCAAGCACTTCGTGTTCTTCATCGTGGCTGACCGGAAAAAGCTCTTCCTCAAGCTCAGCAAGGCTGGGCAGATCGTCGGCAGTGACCTCAAGCGCGCCCTCGCTACTGGCCTGGGCAGGCAGAAGATCCTCTTCAAGCGCTGCCAGATCGGGCTTTTGTGCTGCTCCCGGACCCTTGACCGCAGCCTGCTCTGCGCATGAGGGCTCAGAGGCCACTGGCTGGGCTTGCTCGGACCTGGGAGCGGTATCCTCTGGCGCTGCAGTTTGTGGCAGAGGCTGGCTTTGGACTGCGGGCTTGGCCTCTGCGCTCTCGACCGGCCTGGCGGGCCTGGGCTCAGCTTGAGGTTGGGGATCTGCTTTGGGCTTTTCTGCTTGGGAATCTGCTGCTTTGGGCTCTTCTGTTTTGGGCTCTTCTTCGCGCTTGGAAAAGGCCGTGGCTCTCGCCTCCACCTCGACGTGCAGAGCCTGCTGCTCTGCTTTTTCTGCTTCTCGCTCAGGCAGCGCCAGATGCTCCATGATGGAATTGACGAGCTCCTGAAAATTCTGTCTGCGCAAATCCACGCTGCCGCTGCCGCTCTCGGCCACAAGACCGCCGCGTTCAATGCTTTCGTCGCCGTTGACAATCCACTGCTTGAGCTCAGGCGCTTTTTCGCGTGCCGCTCTGAACATGTCACTGACAAGAGATTCGTCTTCGGGATTGACTCTGAGCGAGACGACTTCGCGCTCTTCAAGCAGATTAACGGCCTGCTGAACCAGACCGGTCAGAATGCGCTCATGCTCCTTCTGCAAAAAAAAGCCTGTGCCGGCCTGCACAGCCACGCGCGTCAGTTCAGCCAGATCGTCACGCCAGAAGGCCGTGATTCTGCCCAGCTCGCTTTCCACGGCGCGTAAAAGCTGGGCCAGCTCATTGCCCATATCAGCCCGAAATTCCTTGAGCTCAGCACCGGCCTGATCCATGCCCTCCTGAAAGCCTTCATCGTGGGCCTGATTTTTGATCTGATCAGCTTCTTCGCGTTCGGCTTTGGCCCTGGCATATTCCACTTGCGCCTGCTTGCGCAACT
This sequence comes from Desulfovibrio sp., assembly GCA_017613715.1. Lineage (GTDB taxonomy): Bacteria > Desulfobacterota > Desulfovibrionia > Desulfovibrionales > Desulfovibrionaceae > Desulfovibrio. Next base: position 13,610 of record JAGADH010000140.1, read on the forward strand.
GCTCGGCTTCAGCCCGAATCCCCTGGATTTCCTGAAGCATCTGCTCACGTTGAGCGGCAATTTCAGCTTCGGCCTCGGAGAGAATTTTCTGCCGTTCAGCGTACGCTTCACCCAGTATTTCCCGTGCCCGGTCGCAAGCACGTTTGCGCACGCGCTCCACATACTCCGCCTGCAGATCCTTCTGCTGACGCTCCCTGAGTACGGGTTCCTGCATGGCATCCAGCTGTTCCATGGTGGCCTCGCGGTCGCCCATGAAGATGGTGCCCCATTTTTTGCGCAATTGTTCCGATGCCATGCTTGCTACAATCCACCTCAGGCGTCACCGCCAGGACATTGACCCAATGCCGAAGGCTCTGATCAAAAGCCAAGGGCCCAAGAGCATGCAACCATCTGCTCGTAACCTGAGCATGCCGGGACAAAACTCTCTTAAACAAAGACCTCCCCGGCACCCCGGCTGACGACCAGCTTATTCTCACCTTCAAGCTTGCGTACGATTTTGACAATATTCTGCTGCGCTGCCTCCACGTCGCTCAGCTTGGTCGGTCCCATGAATTCCAGTTCCTCACGAATCATATTGCCGGCACGCTCACTCATATTGGACAGGAACTTTTCCTTGAGCTCGTCGCTTGCGCCCTTCAGGGCGAGAGTGAGATCCTCGTTGGAGACACTCTTGAGCAGTTCGCGCACACCCTTGTCGTCGATATGCTTGCAGTCTTCAAAGACAAACATCAGATTGCGGATATCTTCGGCCATCTGCGTGGAATCTTCCTCGATTTCCGTGAGGATTTCCTCGCCTGTAGCACGGTCCACAGCGTTGAGGATTTCGGCCACCGACTGCACGCCACCGACCTTCTTGCCTTCCTTGCCGCCCATTGCTATCAGCTGGCTCGTCAAAACTTTGTCCACTTCCAGCAGCATGTCTTCAGGCACACTTTCCAGCTTGGCCAGACGCGTCAGCACTTCCGCCCTGACACTGGCCGGCAGGTTGGAAAGCAGACTGGCCGCCTGATCAGAGGAAAGATGCCCCATGATCAAGGCAAGGGTCTGGGGATGCTCATTGCGCAGAATCTGGGAAAGCAGACGGGGACTCGCCTGGGAAAGTTCTCTGAACGGTTCCTGCCCTGTTTCAAGACTCAGGGAATCCATGACATACTTGGCAGTTTCAGGATCGAGATTTTTGACCAGCATGCGCTTGGCCGTCTCACTGCCACCTGAAATCATGTCCACGCCTTCCGTCAGCGATTCATGGAATTCACGCAGCACTTCTTCCACGGTTTCCCTGGGTACGGGCTCAAGCTCGACAATGGCCTTGGAAACTTCGGCGATTTCCTGACGTTCCATGCGTTTGAAAACGTCAGCCGTAAATTTGTCGCCCATGGCCAAAAGGAGGACTGCTGTACGTTGATGGCCGGTAAGCTCCATGCATAACTCCTTATAGTGACGCAATCCTCAGTCTTGGGCTCTGAGCCAGCGCCTGATCAGACGCACCGCCTGATCCATATGCTGCTCGGTAATTCGCAAAAGACGGAGCTTCAAGTCTTCCACGCGCCGATTGGTTTCTGCCCGCTCTCTGCGCTGTGCTCGCAATTCCTCAAGGGAAGGCGCGCCATTCTCGGCAAGACGCACCGAAGGGTTAGGCTTTTGCTGTGCCATCTTCTTTCATCCATCCCCGCAAAAGCAGGACGACTTGCTCCATATGATTGTCGGAAAGCGTGAAGATATGCGCTTTCAGCGCCTCGATATCCTTAAAGTAAAGATCTTCCATACCGTCTTCAGCATCCTCTTCGGACTCGCCTTCTTCCTCGCCTTCAGGCTTGGTGGCCGCTTCTTCCAGAGCCTCATAAAGAGCCAGCTGCTCTTCGGCTGCGGGCAGTCCCTCCAGACCTTCCACCATTTCCCCGGCCTCAACCTTGGGCCGGATCAGCGCCAGGATCACAGGACGCACAACGAGCATGAGAAAGAGAAAGGCGAGAAGCGCGTTGAGCAGAGGCTTACCGAGACGCTCCGCATAGTCCGCCAGCACATCAGCGGCATTGGGATCCGCAGGCGGCTCAGAGTCCGTAAAGGGAGCAGAACTCACTTCAAGGGCGTCACCGCGTTTTTCGTCAATGCCCACAGCATTGGAGACCAGCTGACGCACCTGCTTCAGCTCTTCATCCTTACGCGGTACAAACTGCCAGACGCCATCGACCTTATTGTAGGTGCCATCGATGATAACAGCAACTGTCAGGCGGCGCAAATCACCGACATTGGAGACAATATGCTGTTCTTCCTTATTGACCTCATAGTTGGTGGTTCGCGTTTCGCGTGAACCGTTCTGATCGGAAACAGAACCCGTGATACCATCGCCGCGGAAATTGGCGTCAGGCGCACCGGCTTCAAGGTTGGCCCGGCCCTGCTGGCTCTCCTCGCTGCGCTGCTCACTGCGCACCACCGTTTTCTCAGGATCAAACAGTTCACGGTGGATGGTCTTCTGGCTGTAGTCCATCTCCACATTGACCTTGGCAATGACACGGCCAGGGCCAAAAATGGGCTGCAAAAGCTCCTCAATACGCCGCTCAAGATGACGTTGCATCTGCAGGCGGCGCTCCATCTGCGTCTGACTGGTCCCCGAGAGATCATCCTCTTCGGGCTTGTAGAGCACTTTACCTGAATTGTCGCTCATGGAAACGTGCTGCTTGTCAAGCCCTTCCACCGACATGATCATCAGATTGAGGATGGCCTGAATTTCCTTGGGATCAAGACTACTGCCGGCATTGGTCAGATTGAGCACAACGGAGGCCGAAGGCAGCTGCCGCTCTTCGATGAAGAGGGAACGCTGGGGAATGACCAGATGCACCCGCGCGCTCTCAATACCCGGAAATTCACTGATGGTACGCGCCAGTTCTCCCTGCAGGGCACGCGTATAGTTAATTTTCTGCACAAAATCGGTCTGACCGACCTTGACCTTGTCAAAAATTTCAAAGCCGATGCCCTGCCCCACAAGACCGCCTTCACCGGCGATCTTGATGCGCTGATCGTAGACCACTTCCTTGGGCACGAGCACGGTGGCGCCATTATCCACGAGCTGATAGGGTACCTTGTCGGTCTGCAGCGCCTTAACCACGCGGCTTGCATCTTCAGGACCAAGATTGGTGTAGAGCACCTTGTACTCAGTCCGGCCCATCCAGACAGAAAGCCCGATCACCAGGGCCAGCAGAAGTGCAAAACCACCGGCAATGGCGATGCGCTGCCACATTTTTAAGGAGCTGTAGATGCCCTTGGCCTTGTCGACAAGATTCTGAACAAGCGGATGCATAAGAGACCCTCTGAAGCTTAGCTTTGTAGTAAAATAGCCAATGCAGAGTGAAAAAGCAAATTGTGTACCAGAAACAGCGCTTCAAAGCAGTGGCGGGCCTCTGGCTACATACGTCATTTTTCCGCAGCGATCCCGGACAGAATTCTGACAAAAAAAACCTCGTATGATGGAGGGCATACGAGGCTTTGTCTGGGCACAGAAGTGCCAGAGGTACATCAGAAGGTCATTTTGGAAATTTCTTTATACGCTTCAAGAACTTTGCTGCGAACGGCACTGGTCATTTTCATGGCAAGGCTTGATTTCTGCATGGTAATCATCAGTTCGTGCACATTCTGCGAGCGACCTGAAGCAAAATCATCAATGGCCTGGGCTTTGGCTTTCTGCAGTTCATTGACCCGGTTCAGTGAATCGCTCACGGTTTCAAGAAAACCGTTTCTCGGAACCACAGGCACATGCAGCTGATCGGGATAGCGAATAAAATCAGCCTGGGCGCCAAAACTTTCACCCTTGTCCACGCTGTCACGTATCAGCGTCTGATCAAGGGTTTGCGCAAAAAGATTTTTCCGAGAAAGCGCCTGCCCCTGCTTCAGGCTTCCGTCAACGCGGTTAAAATGCTGAAGAGCTTCACTGTATGCCTTATAGCCGACGGATTGAATACTCATGGCCTTGCTCCTGTACTTTATGAACCCATTCTGAACAAGGAAGAAGCAAAGTCCGTGCCAATCCCCAAAAACCCTTATCTTTTCTCGCTCTACTCCTTTCTGCTGTCCCTTCAGCCAGACGCCTCACAGGCTTTTGACACGATGACGGGGCCCACAAGCCGTGAGCCCCGTACCTCTGTCAGAATTTTGACAAGCTATTTGCCGATTTCAAGAGCCTTCGTATACATGCCCTTGATGCATTCCACAGTCGTCACATTAGCTTCATAATTGCGCTGGGCTGTCATCAAATTGGCCATCTCCTCAACGACATTGATGTCGGGATAAAAAACATAGCCTTCCTTATTGGCATCGGGATGGCTTGGCTCATAGACGCCACGCAAGGGCCGCCTGTCCTGCTGGATACCCATGATACGCACGCCCTGCACTTCACGGTCAAGAGCCGAACGCATGTGAACGGAAAAGGGATCATCCACAGGCGTTGCCGCCTGCACCACGGTTCTGCGCCGATAGGGCCCGCCATGCGGTGTGCGCGTTGTCTTGGCATTGGCCAGGTTCATGGCAATTGTATTGATGCGCGTTCTGTCGGCATTCAGGCCTGAGGCACTGATATCAAGAGCTGTCATGAAATCCATGCTTCGCCTCCTATGCCTGCTTGCCGTCCATGATCACAGTATTTATACCTTCAAACGACTTGGTCATAATCTGAGTCAGGGCTGAATACTGCAAATTGACCTTGGCAAGCTTGGCCATTTCCTTGTCGAGATTGACCCGGTCCTCGCCGTGAATCTGACGCGGCTTGAACTGCTTTTCCCATTCAGGCCCGAAAGTTTCGGGATTGAAGTGCGCAGGCATATGCCCCTGCCGGGTCACGGACATGCGGCCGCGCACATCAAGACCCATGGCCGCCTGCAGTTCCTTTTCAAATTCCAGTTCGCGCGGCTTGTAATTAGGCGTTTCAATATTGGCAAGATTACCGGTGATGACATTCTGACGCTGCAACTGCATATCGAGTACACGACCCACGAGGCCGATCTGACTGGTAAAAAGCGTTTTCATGGCAAACTCCTTTGTTGCCGTTCTTCTTGCGACTTTGATTGCAAGTTGCATACCAAATGCGCAAAGCCTGCATCTTGGCAGGCAAAACCCAGGAAGAAGAATCAGAACAAAGGAGAAAAAGAAGGCCTGGCAGGCAGGAAAAAGCGGAGAGCACGCCAAGAGAGAAAAGACGCGCTCTACTTGACCAGCATCTGGGCTTCACTGATGCCAAGAGCTTTCAGACGCAGAAAGATCTCTGCGCAGGCCTTGGCATCGGAGGCCGCATGGTGGTGCAGGAGCGGGATGGAAAAATGACGACAGACAGCATCCAGGGAGCGTGAAGGTATGGCACGCAGGGCTTTGCGTGCCCCTTTCAGGGTACATAAAAAAGGCACATCACAGGCGGGAAGTTCGGCATAATTCAGACAGGCAGCAAGGACTCTACGGTCAAAGGGTGCGTTATGCGCCAGAAAAAAGTCCACACCGGCACAGAACGCAGCTATTTCGTCCCACTTTTCCGCAAAGGTTGGGGCGTTTTTGAGATCCGACCAGGTCAGACCGTGAATATCAGAAAAAAGCACACGGCTGGAAGGGGGACGCAAAAGCGTATAGTACGTCTGCTGCAGCTGACCATGCTGAATACGCGTCAGCCCTACCGCACAGGCGCTGTAGCTCTCACGGCCCGAGGTTTCAAAATCAATGGCCACACAGACCGGGCCCGTTGTCTCAGCATTTGGCATGATTGAGAGCCTCACGCAGCCGCTCAGCTATATAGGCCTGCATGCCGGGATTATCATCCTCAAGATTGAAACAGCACGCATCTTCACCGAGCAGGCCCTTGGGCACAAAATCCGCCACCTCGTCCGGATCGCTGACCATATCGGCATAAAAGCAAACCGAGAGCCAGCGGTTTTCGGGCTCATCGTCAATAACGTCAATGAGCACAAAGAGTTCACGCTCTTTCTGTGCCTTGTGCCGGGCCCGCAGAGAATAGCTGATGGACGGACGCGCCTTGAACTCAAAGCTGACATCAGCTTCCGACAAAAGATCCTTAAAGGCCAGCAAGGCGTCTTTGGCGTGATTGGGATCGACGCTCCACGCAGCCAGAAATTGTTCCAGCGTTTCAGCCATACTCTTCTCCCTTAGCGTGACCACTGCCAGGGAGGGGTCTCCAGTTCAAGACTCCAGATTCCCTTCTGTTCGGTCACGGCACGATGTTCAACAATATACCAGCGGCGGCAATAGGTACTCAGACAGGTCTGTCTGTTCACCCAGGCCAGCCCTTCACTCACCAGGGCGTAGTTCAGAGAGTGGCCCTCCACCTGCAGGAGCACCTCCTCCAGTCCTTCCTCGTCTTTCTCGCCCACAGGTGCAATTTCCACCTCTTCACCCTTGTGCAGATACTTGAGCAGAAAAGCCCTGGCCTCCTTGCCAAAAGGCTGACGCAGGCTTGGCATAGAGATGCCGTACATCCTAACCAGGGCATCGGCTTTTTCCGCCCTGGGCCAATAACTGACGGCAATGAGGCCATCTTCCTGCACCTTAAAGACAAAGGCCGTACGCGCCAAGGCAGGTGTGAGGGATCCAAGCAAGAAGGCTGCACAAGCCAGAAACACAAGCAGGTTTTTCATAGCTGTCCCCAATAGGCCGTATGGCTTTTCACTGGTTTCAGGGAAAAAAACAAGCAGGAAAAAGACCTGCCTTGACGAATGCCTTAATCCTCCCCTGCCAAGTCAGGGCATTGCCGCTCAGGCTGACTGATCCTGGCAGGACTGGCTGTCTCTGGAAAGCTGACTTGCCAAAGCACGAGCTTGGTTTTTGCCTTCCCCACTCAAGACATGCTTCGCCTGCAAAGCAGACAACGCTGCTCAAAGGCTCTCATAAGCTCTCCAGAGGCCAAATGGCGTGGGCTACCGTCGAGCGTATCTTGGAGCAGGAAAGGCAAAAAGGCAAGAAAATTCCCATTGCATGCGCAATCCAAACAGAGCTTTACGGGATATTGGCAAAAAATTGTTAAAGCGTGGACTCTCTGCCATCGGGTAGAAGGGGATCACAGAGCTCCGGACTTGCGCTTCGCCAGGAAATGCCTGGCCGTGCCTCGATTTTTGACAACGAAGAGCCCGTCTGACTATACTTTTCTGCCTTTATGACACATGCATGGCAAGACGGCTTTCGATGATTTGCATGCAAGAGCCTGAAAACTGCATCCTGCATGGCAGCGATACAATTGCCGCCGATGGCGCGCCGTTTCCGTCCGATGCCGACTGCACGGGCTGGGAGAATCAAGCCTAGGGAAAACTTGGTCTGTAACGAGCGGCCGTACCAGCAGAAGGAGAGAGAGTATGCTGAAACAATGGATCTGTGCTCTAGCCACAGTGCTGATCTTGGCGGGGGCGGCTTGGGCGGATATCTGGAAAGCAGCAGCCAACGGAGATGTGCAGGCTGTCCAAAAGGAGATCGCACGTGGCGTTGGTGTGAACGCCAAGGACGAGGATCTTTGGACTCCGCTTCACTATGCAGTAGAACAAAGAAAAATGGACGTGGTTAAACTCCTCTTGGCGCAGGGGGCATCGGTGAACGAGCAGACTAGTTCTGGCTCGACAGCGCTCCAATTTACCGCTGAACATGGGAACTCGACAATGGTTGCGCTCCTTCTTCGAAAAGGCGCCGATGTCAATGTGATCAATAAAAGAGGCGAGACAGCACTCAGTCTTGCCGCCGCCAAGGGGGAGGCGGAAGTGGTCAAGCTTCTTCTTGCCAAGGGCGCGAAGGTCAACGTCGTGGAACCGAAAGGCCAGACTGCGTTACTCAAGGCAGCCGAGGAAGGTCACGCGGATGTGGTCAGACTCCTTCTTCCCAAGGGTGCGGATGTGATCTGCAATGAGAAGACAGGCCTGACGCAATTGCATCGTGCTGTCATTAAGCGCGATATGAGGTCCATTCGCTCGCTGACAAAAGAGAAAACGCTGATCAACCAAAAAGACAGATATGGCCGATCTCCTTTGCATTTTGCAGCGCTCCTTGGGTATGAAGACGTCGTGAAGCTCTTGCTTTCCAAGAAAGCGGACGCAAGCTTGCAAGCCAACGACGAAAAGACGCCACTGGACATGGCGGAATTGAAAGGCCGCAAGAATGTCGTCACGCTGCTTCTTGCAAACAGCGCGAACAGGCGCGAGGAAGCCAATGCCCTGCTGCGTGAGGCTGTGTTTCATGATCAGCTTGACATGGTCAAACACCTTCTCAAGGAGGGTGCTGACGTAAATGAGAGAGACGTCATAGGTGAAACACCGCTGCATGTGGTTTCGAGTGTCGAGACTGCCAAGCTGCTCCTTGCCAAGGGCGCCGATTTGAACGTGAAAAATTACATCGGCGCTACACCGTTATATAAACTGTTGTGTGGTTACGTTGATCAATCGGACGTGGACGCGATGGCATTTCTCATTGCCAAGGGTGCCGATGTCAATGCAAAAAACACCGACGGCAATACGGCACTGCACAAGGCAGTTGACTTGCCAGAAGATAATAGCCTCGCTATTAGCAGACTACTCATTGCCAATGGTGCTGATGTCAAGGCGAAAAATTCATTCGGCGAGACAGCGCTGCACAAGGCTCTCGATGATGATAAAGACCACGCACAAATCGAGCTGATTCAACTCCTCATTGCCAATGGCGTGGACGTCAACGCCAAAAGCAAGGCAAAGAATGAGTATGGGAAGACGGCACTGTATTATGCTGCACAGTACGGTCATACGGACGTGGTCAAGCTCTTGATCGACAATGGCGCGGATATCAATGTGCAAGACAGCTATGGCATAAAGCCGATGCATATTGCCGCAAAAAATGGCTTGATTGACGTGGTCAGGCTGCTGCTTGAGAAAGGAGAGGATGTGAATGTGACCACGAATTCCAATGCCACTCCGCTGTACTATGCCGGAGCCCATTTTGACGTGGCAAAGCTGCTTATTGACAGAGGTGCGCGCGTCAATGTGAAACTCAAGGACTGCCCCTATGCCGGCAGGACCCCCCTGCATAATGCAGGGACTGCCGCCGTGGCCAGTCTTCTCATCGAGAGCGGCGCTGACGTGAATGCGCAAGACGATAAGGGCGTAACGCCCCTGCACCTTGCTGTACAGAAAGAGCATGCTGATATCGTGAAGCTCCTCATAGCGCGCGGTGCCGATAAAAACGCAAAAATCTCAGGCGGAGAGAACGACGCTTGCACCCCTCTGGATCTTGCCGAGAAAATGCAAAACACAGAAATCATCACGCTGCTCAAATAAAAATGCCGCAAGCTCTTTTGCCCGGGCCTCTTGCAAGCCATGCCGGCAATCAGACGTTATTTGTGGCGACCAAGAGGACAGTCGCGGCCATGCGGCGGGGGGCTCTGCAGGCACGGGGTCGCGACGTGGACGGCTGTCCTTTTCAGACCGAACTTGAGACTTATGCACATGCCTACAAAAAAGGGTCCGCGCTTAGCCGGACCCTTAACGATGCTGAACTCACAAGGAGAAGGCGTTACTCAAGACATTCACGCAGAGAGGAAACTCCGCAGGAATGCACCATCCGCAGGGGAATATGGCGCGAACGTGCCACATGCACGGCTTTGCGCTTGGCTTCATGCGATATTTTATTGGTGAAGACAATCATGGCATCAGGATTGCCGATCTTATCTACAAAATTGCGTTCATTGCGGCTGATGCAGCGTAAACGACAGCCACGCTCCTTAGCCGCAGCAATATACTCCGAACGCAGCCTGTCCATGCCACCGATTAACGTCACACACATAGGCTCACTCCAACTCTTTGTAGGTGAAGGTATCGATGACAGGAGTATAATTGAAAAAGACTTTCAAAGTCAAGATCTTTTTTGTCAGCACGTTATTCTCTGCCTGCAGCAAAGAAAACACCTCTCACGCCAGCAGGTCTTAGCTCAAAGCTATTTCCAGGCAGCTAAAAATTCCTGCGCAGAATGGCCTTCAGAGAGCGAACGCAAAAGCGCGCTGCCAAAGACCACAGCATCGGGTCGTGCTGCCACGGGCAGGGACGCAAGCTGGGCAGGTTCTTTCAGACCAAAACCCAGAGCTATGGGCCTGGCAAAACAGGCACGCGCCCGCTCAAGGGTACTGGCAAGCTCTTTGGGCAGTTCATTTCTCGCCCCTGTGACCCCAAGTACTGAGACCACATAGACATAGCCCTCACTTTGTCGGGCATACTCCTGCATGCGCTCGCTCGTGGTATTGGGGCCCACAAGATCAATCAGGGCCAGTCCGCGGGCTCGCAGCGCCTCTCGCAAAGGCTGCGATTCCTCAAGGGGCAGATCAGGCACAATCACGCCATGCACGCCAGCTTCGCTGGCATCTCTGGCAAAAGCCTCAAGCCCGTACTGCAGAAAGGGATTATAATAGCCCATGAGCACAAGGCCTGCCTGCACAAGACCTTTACGTTCCTTCAGTTCTTGCAGAATCTCCCGTAAATTGACGCCTTCGCTGAGCGCCTGTTTGGACGCGGCCTCAACCACGGGTCCGTCGGCCACAGGGTCGGAAAACGGCACGCCGATTTCAATGATATCAGCACCGTTCTCATCGAGTTCCATCAGCGTCGGCCAAAAGCTGCTGCGATCCGGAAAACCGGCTGTCAGAAAGGGAATCAGGGCTGATCTGCCCTGGCTGTTTGCGGTACGGATTTTTTCTTCTAGGATATGCATCTTAGCCCTCGTTGAGTACTTTTTGAATGATCCCAAGGTCTTTGTCACCACGCCCGGAAAGGTTGACCAAAACCGTTGATCCCTGGGCAAAAGCCTCTGCATGATCAAAAACCCAGGCCAGGGCATGCGACGATTCAAGGGCCGGCAAAATGCCTTCACTGGCTGAAAGACGCAAAAAAGCCGCCACCACATTGCTATCGCGGACCAGACCGTAGCTGACACGCCCGCTTTTTTGCAAATAACTGTGTTCAGGCCCAACTCCGGGATAATCGAGACCGGCCGAAATGGAATGGGACGGTTCGATCTGACCGTCGAGATTCTGCAAAAGCATGGAATAACTGCCGTGCAGGACACCGGGACTGCCCAGATTGAGCGGTGCTGAATTGAAGCAGCCGGGTTCGCCTGTGCCTGCGGCTTCCACACCCACAAGACGGACGCTTGGCTCGTCAAGATACTCAGCAAAAGCGCCGATGGCGTTGGAGCCGCCTCCCACGCAGGCCACAATGGCGTCAGGAAGTTTACCGGTTGCGGCCAGCATCTGTTCTTTGGATTCCTTGCTGATCACCCTCTGAAATTCCTTGACCAGCGTCGGAAAAGGATGCGGTCCGGCCGCTGTGCCAAAGCAGTAATGGCAGTCGCTCTGATGGCTGATCCAGTAGCGCAGGGTTTCATTAATGGCATCCTTCAGGGTACGGCTGCCACTTTCCACAGCCACGACCTCGGCGCGCATCAGACGCATTCTCGCCACATTGGTCGCCTGCCGCTCAACATCCTCGGCTCCCATAAAGATCCGGCAGGCAAGACCAAGCCTGGCAGCCGCAGCTGCCGTGGCCACCCCGTGCTGACCGGCACCGGTTTCGGCAATCAGACAGGTCTTGCCCATGTATTTGGCAAGCAGGCCCTGGCCCAGAGCATTGTTGATCTTGTGCGCACCTGTATGCAGAAGGTCTTCTCGTTTCAGCCAGAGAGCAAAACCCAGTTCACGCGAAAGTGTCGGACAGAACGTCACAGGCGTGGGCCTGCCGGCATACGAATTGAGCAGGTCGGACAATTCTTTCTGAAAAGCCTCTGTAGGCAGAATGTCCTGCATGGCCCGCTCCACTTCGTTAAGTGGCGGCATCAGAAGCTCAGGCACAAAGCATCCACCGAATTCACCAAAATAACCTTTTTTCATAATCATTATCAGCGCAGCTTCCCGAGGATTCGAAAAACCGCCCTGCCTCCCTCGAAATACGAATGTTGATGATCCATCCTCAGTCAGCAAAATGGCTACGCAAAGCGGCAATGGCCGCTCGCATTTTCTTTTCATCTTTTCTGCCAGGTGAACTCTCTATGCCAGAATTGAGGTCACAAGCCGAAGCATGACTTTCAAGCACGGCATCAAGCACATTGCCCGGATGTAGACCGCCTGCCAGAAACCATGGATGCGGTCCTTCAATCCCGCTCAAATCAGCCCATTCCAGACAAAAGCCATGGCCGCCACCGGAAAAACCAGCATCAAAGAGATAATAGGCACAACTTGTAGCATAGCTTTGCATGGCAGCATAGAGTTGCGCTTTATGCTGATAACGCTGAGGCCAAAGAACCCGGATCACCCGCTCTGGACCGATCTCCATAGCACAGGCCACTGACTGTGTGCCGTGGAGCTGGGCATAGTCAAGTCGTGCCGTACGCATTATCTCACAAATGGTCTTGGCGTCCTGCTCCACAAAGACACCCACGCGTTGCAGAGATCCGCTGTCCACAGTGGCTACCCAGGCAGGATCAACCGCACGCGGACTTTTGGCATGAAAGATAAAACCACAGAAATCAGCCCCACAGGCTCTGACACTCTGCACATCCTCATGGCGTGTAAGGCCACAGATTTTAATCAACACGGCTGCACCCTCCAAGAAGTTCTGACAAGGCCTGACCTGGCTTTCCCTCCTGCATGAGAGCTGTACCGACCAAGCAGGCAGAAAAACCGGCATCGGCGGCAGCGCGCAGATGCTCAGGCGCTGAAATACCGCTTGCGCAAATCCAGCATTCCGTGGACTTCGGAGGATAGCTTCCGGCAAGACGTAAGCACGCTTCGCGGTCCACAGTCAGCGTCTCAAGATCCCGGGCATTGACCTGAAGAAGGCGTGCTCCGCTCTCTCTGGCCAAAGCAAGATCCTCGGCATCAAAAATCTCAACTACGGCATGCAGACCAAAGCTTTCGGCCAGCTCACGCAGCTGTCGCAAGGTATGGGCATCAGGCGTTAAACGGACAATCAGCAAAAGCGCAGAAGCCGCAGTCCTGGCCGTGGCGTAGACCTGCACGGGATCAAAAAGGAAATCCTTGCGCAAAAGCGGAAGGGCAGATCCGTGTCTGTCAAGGGCAGCTTTGGCGCGGTCCAGATAGCTGATCTGCCCGTCAAAGAAACGCTCTTCTGTCAGAATCGACAGCGCAGAAGCTCCGGCTTCGGCATACTGCAAAGCCACATCCTCGACGCTAAGGGCATCACAGATACGGCCATGCGAGGGCGAAGCGCGTTTATACTCAGCAATGACAGCTGGCAGCCCTGTTTTGCCCAAAGTCAAAGCCTTCAAGAAATCGCTGCGCTCAACTGGCCTAGGCGTAAGCTCTCCATGCTCCAGGGCCTTGCGCAGAGCCGCAATTTCAGATGCCTTGGCCTCTCGAAAACGCTCAAGCTGCATTGAGGACCCTCCTGCCAACGCCCTCGCGCACTGCTTCACCTGCCCGCACCATGGCCGCGGCCAGATCAAGATCATCTTCGAGCAGATAAATGGCCAGGCCCACATTGAGCACAATCATATCCAGCATGGGCGCCGGCCCCTGCCCTGCCAAAAGTTCACGCAGGACAGCAACGGCTTCACGCTTGGAATGCACTTCAAGATCGGCCGGTGTACAAGGACGGATACCATAGTTGGCAGGATCAAGCTCAAGCGGCGAAGCCTTGCCATCCCTGATTTCCATGATCTGGGCCGGTCCCAGAGGGGTCACTTCGTCGTAGACGCCAGCCCCGCAGACAACAGCTGCGCGTTGCTGGCCAAGTTCCAGCAGGGTTTCGGTGACCAGAGGCAAAAGATCGGGATGCCCCACACCCAGGAGCAGATGCGTGGGTTTGGCCGGGTTGATCAGCGGCCCCAGGATATTGAAGAGCGTGCGGATACCAAGCTCTTTGCGTACGGGCCCGATATTCTTGAAGGCCGGATGAAAATTGGGGGCAAAGAGAAAAGAAAAATGGTATTGCGCACAGTGTTTGCGCACATCCTCAGGGTCTTTGACCAGAGGCAGGCCCAGTCCCTCAATGGCATCGGCACTGCCACAGGTGGAAGAAACAGCCCGGTTGCCGTGCTTGGTCACACAATAGCCCATGCCCGCAAGAATCAGGGATGTGGCTGTGGAACAGTTGAAGGAATGGCGACCGTCGCCGCCGGTGCCAACGACATCAATGTGCGGGCCCTCAATGGCGATGGAAACAGCACGGTCCAAAGCCTGACGTGTGGCCTCGGCCAGTTCAAGAGCCGATTCTCCCTTCATGCGCAGTCCAAAAAGCAGACTCGCGGCCTGCGCAGAACTCAACCTGCCGTCCATGAGGTCGGCAAAAGCCTTGGAGGCCATTTCACGCGTAAGATGATGGCCTTGGGCCAGTTCTTCCAAAATATCAGAAATGGCCATTTCCTTTTCGTCTTCTGCACGAGCCTCTGCGGGAAATTCGCCAGCAATTGCATGCCCTCAGGCGTCAAAACCGATTCCGGATGGAATTGCACCCCGGCCCACGGCCTGTCCCGGTACTGCAGCGCCATGATCTCTCCGCGCGGACCGCGGGCTGTGACCTCAAAGGGCAGATCCTGACCATCCTTGACCACCAGAGA
>JAGADH010000141.1 GCA_017613715.1 Desulfovibrio sp.
AAACCCGGTCCAAATCATCGCCAAGAGCCGTGGTGGCAAACCAATAGGCATTGTCCTTGGTATAGGTGCGGCCGCAGCTATCGAGCGCCGCAAAAGCCCGGTCAACGGCATGATCGCTGACAAGGCTCTTTTCCGAAAAAATCGTGTCCTGCTGCACACGAAATTCGGCAAGATCGGCCTTGATGCCGTCCAAAATGGTTTGCATGGCATAGGCGTAGCAGTGATCGATACCCTCTTCACGGGGCAGGTCGAGCAGACCAGGTTCACGTTGCAGCATGTCGCGTGCCAGATCAATGATATAGGAGCCGTGATAGTAGTCTTCAGGCCACTCAACAGGGAGCTTGCTCAGTTCTCTGGCTCTCAGCCAGACTGAAAGACCAAGGATGCGCATCTGGCGGCCGGCATCATTGATGTAGTACTCGGTATCAACCGTATAGCCTGCGCAGCGCAAAAGACGGGCCAGACTGTCGCCCACGGCGGCACCCCGGCCATGCCCCACATGTAAAGGTCCTGTGGGATTGGCGGAGACAAATTCCACAAGCACTTTCTTGCCGGCGCCATCCTGAAACTTGCCGTAGTTTTCACCCTGGCTCTGAATCTCGCCAATGACCTGCTGCCAGAAGCCGGCACTGAAGACAACGTTGCAGAAACCAGGACCTGCCGCTGATGCCTGCTCAATGAACGGCACCTTCTCAAGCAAAAGCCTGGCCAGTTCCTCGGCAAGATCACGCGGTTTTTTGCCCAGCTGCTTGGCGACAAGTAGGGCCAAATTGGTTGAAAGATCCCCGTGACGGGGATCTTTGGGTGCTTCCACAACGCATTTCTCAGGCCATGTACAGCCCCACTGCTGCACAATGTTCTGCAGTTCGCAGCGTAACGAATCTTTTGCCTGCATAACTACTCCGCAAAGGTACACGCAGCGGCTGTGGCAAGATCACTCACAGCAGCACATTCAAGATCGGCGTCCGCATAGTCTTCAAGACACGACGTGACAAGACGGATCAGAAGGGACTTTGGTCCGGCCTCAAGCCAGGCACGCAGGCCGTCGTGATACTGGGCCCGCACACTTTCAAGCCAGCGTACCGGTGAAACCATCTGTTCGAGCATGGCTTCCCGTAAACGCTCGCCAGAGCGTTCCGCACAGGCGTAGACATTACTGTAAACCGGAAAGCGTGCATCGTGCCAGGTAACCTTTTTCAAGAGCGGCTGAAATTCGCGGTTGGCCTCAGCCATCATGGGACTATGAAAGGCGGCTGAGACCTTCAGCGGCAGAGCGCGACCCTTGGCTGCCTTGACCTTGGGCTGAAGAGCAGAGAGCGCAGCTTGGTGACCGCTGACCACAGTCTGCTTGGGAGCATTGAAATTGGCGCAGAGCAAAAGCTCTCCTGTTTCGGCAGCTGCTTCGGCCACAAGACGCTCCACATCTTCGCCGCTCAGCTTGACTACGGCCACCATACCACCCGAGTGGCTGGGGTCGGCCTGGGCCATCAGCTCGCCGCGCAGACTTGTCAGCTTCAGGGCATCTTCAAGCGAGAGCACGCCTGCTGCCACAAGCGCACTGAATTCTCCGAGACTGTGCCCGGCTGAGGCGCTGGGTTCAACTTTTCCACGCAACAATTCATAGAGCGCACAATTGACAACTGTCAGGGCTGGCTGCAAAACAGCCGTGTCGCTCATGGCAGCCTCATCACCCTCCCAGAAGATCTCGCGTAATGGCTTGTGGCTGATGCGCTCGGCTAGCTTCCAGATCTCCATGGCAAAGGTCTGAGCTTCAGCAAGATCACGCCCCATGCCCAAACATTGCGATCCCTGACCAGGAAAAAGCAAAACTGGATTATGCATACATGTCCCTACCATAACAAATGCCAGGATCAAAAAGCTGCGGAAGACAAATACTCTCAGCCTTTAGGTAGACTTCTTTGTACGTTATCCCTTGCAGCCTTGCAAGCCTGAAGCAAGCAGGCTATATCCGAAATACTATCCTGCCTGCACGAGAATACCATGCCGCCTGACCTTTCTGCCGAAAACCTGCACACTCTCCTCACAGAGCTGCATCTGCCTGCAAGCGATCATGTCGTAGAAGGCCTTGCAAGCTATCTGCATCAGCTTCTGCATTGGAATCGCGCTATCAATCTCACAGGCCTCAAGGACTGGCAGATGATCGTGCGCAAGCTTGTGCTCGACAGTTTTTATCTTGCAGACCTTTTCTCTGAACTTGCTCTGCCTGAAGCCCCCTGCATCTGTGATCTTGGGGCCGGTGCCGGTCTTCCCGGCATTCCCCTGCGTCTGCTCTTTACCCATGGCGACTATCAGATGATCGAAATCAAGGAAAAACGCGCCGTCTTCCTGCGCAATCTTCTGGCTCGCCTACCTCTGCCGCGCACACAGATCGTGCAGGCCGACATTGCCGACTATGCCGCCAAGCATCCTGGCTGCGCCGATCTCGTACTCAGCCGGGCCTTTCTACCCTTTCCTGCCCTCGCTCTGGCCGCCAAACCATTGCTCAAAGCCCATGCCTATCTTGTTGTTCTCAGCTCTCACCCCTTTACCGCAGAAGCTGCGCCCGGCTGGAAGGCTCATAAGCTTCTGAGCTACCATGCTGAAAACAAAGAACGCTGGCTCTGGGCGCTCACCGCCGAAGAAGCAGTCCAAGTCTGATACTGAGTGCAGGGCAAACAAAGACGTAATGCTGCATACACTCACTGGAAACAGCCGCTGCCCTTCTCGCTATCCTCTGTGGCTCAAAAAAGATCGGGGCCAGAGCCATGACTGACAAGCGTACTCCTTTGATCGAAAGCTCAGAGGCTGTCTGAGCAATCTGCCAAGCATTGTTCATGGAGATCACTAACACTCTGATCCTTGGCTTATGAATATACCGCCCACCGCCAACGAACCCTGTTTTTCCATTGTTATTCCTGTCTATAACAAATGGGAGCTGACAGCTCAGTGTCTTCGTCGTCTGCAGGAGACAACCTTCGAATACCCATTTGAAGTGATTGTCGTTGACAACGCCTCCACTGACAGCACTGTCACAGAGCTTGATGTGTTGGGAGCGACCTTATTCGGCGATGGCTTTCATGCCTTCCATCTGCCGAGCAATACCAATTTTGGTCCAGCCTGCAATTACGGGGCCCAAAAAGCAAGAAGCCCCATCCTCTTCTTTTTGAATAATGATACCCTGGCTACTCCTGGCTGGGCCCCGCCGCTCCTTGCTGGTCTCAAGGAGAGCCCAAGCATTGGGGCTGTTGGGCCACTTCTGCTCTATGCC
>JAGADH010000142.1 GCA_017613715.1 Desulfovibrio sp.
CACCCAGAAGAAAAGACAGGGCTTTTAAAATGAAGCTCTTGCCTGCGCCAGTCTCGCCGCTTAGGACATTCATGCCACCGCACAGTTCAAGTGACACATCTTCGATCAAGGCAAGATTGCGGATATGCAGATATTCCAGCATGGTCAACGCTCAGAATAAACGGTGTTTGAGACGAGGATCAAAAAGATCGCGCAGACTTTCACCAAGCACATTATAGCCAAGGACAGTGATGAGAATGGCAAGACCCGGATAAAGGGAAAGCCAGGGCGCAGTTTCAATGACATTTTTGCCATCCATGAGCATATTGCCCCAACTGGCCTCGGGCGGTTGCACCCCAAGTCCGAGAAAGCTCAGGCTCGATTCGATGAGAATGGCCCCGGCAACACCCAGTGTGGCTGAGATAAGCACAGGTGCCATGGCATTACGCAGAATATGACAAAATAAAATAAAGCGTGTGGAACTGCCACAAAGTCTTGCCTGGGCCACAAAATCCCGTTCCCTGAGACTTAAGGTCTCAGCCCGCACCAGACGCGTTACTCCCATCCACGAGGTCAGGCCGATGACGAGCATGATATTGGTCAGATCCGGCTCCCAGAAGGCAATGACAGCAAGGATAAGGAAAAACGAGGGAAAGCAGAGCATGACGTCCACAAAACGCATGATCACTTCATCCACAAGGCCCCTGAAATAGCCTCCCACAAGGCCAAGACAGGTGCCAATGGAGATGGAGATGCCAACTGCGACAAAGCCCACCCAGAGCGAGACACGGCCTCCATAGAGCAAGCGGGAAAAGACATCACGTCCAAGACGATCGGTGCCCAGGAGAAAGTCCGCTGAAGGAGCTTCCAGGATATGCTCCAGATGCAGCTCATTGGGGGGATACTGTGCCAGAAAAGGCGCAAGCAGGGCTGCCAGCGACATGATCAGGACAATGCTTAAACCAAGGCCCAGCTTTCCATAGGCCCGAAGCCCATAGAGAAGATAGTCTTTGGCCGCACAGGCGTTCTGTCTGCCCGTGTCCAGAACGGAAGATTGCGGCTCAGCCATTGGCCCCTCCTGCACGCTGACGGATGCGCGGATCCGCCAGGCCATAGCCGACATCGGCCAGAAGATTGCCAAGCAGGGTCAGGACACTGCCAAGCACGAGATTGCCCATGATCATGGTGTAGTCGCGCGCCATGACGGCAGAATAGAACAAATTGCCAAGACCTGGCAGAGCAAAAACCGATTCAATGATGACACTGCCGCCAATCAGGCCAGGCACAGACAAACCGAGCAGGGTGATGACAGGCAGAAGGGCATTGCGCAGACCATGGTGGACTATCACCTGATAATTGGAAAGACCTTTGGCACGGGCTGTCAGCATATAATCCTGACGCAGCACCTCAAGCATGCAGGAACGCATATAACGGGACATGCCGGCAAGGCTGCCCACGGTATAGACCATAATGGGCAGGGTCAGATGACGGGCCAAATCGAGGAACTTCTCCCAGCTTGTGAAATGCTCATAGCCCATGGACGTCAGTCCCGAGATGGGGAGAAGCTTGAGGTCAATGCCAAAAAAGCTCATGAGCAGCAGGGCGAGCCAGAAGGAGGGCATGGCAAAGCCAAGAAAGACAAAGATGGTCAAGGCGTGATCGAGCCAGGAATTCTGCCGGCAAGCTGAGATAATGCCTGCGGGAATGGCAAAGAGCAGGGTGAGGAAGAGCGAAATGACGTTCATGGAGACCGTCAGCGGCAGTCGCTCGAGAATCTTTTCCATCACAGGCCTGGCGTCAGCACTCATGGAATTGCCGAAATCAAAATGCAGAAGACGCACAAGCCAGTCGAGATACTGTTCCCCCAGGCTCTTATCAAGACCGTAGACAGCCTCAAGGCGCGCCCTTGCGGCTTCTCCGGCCAAGGGATTGAGGGTCACCTCCATATCCGTGGGAGAGCCTGGTGCAAGATGGATGACGAGAAACGAGATGATAGTGATGCCAAAAAGAACCGTCACAATCCAAAGCGCCTTGCCGAAAATGCGCCAGAGTAGGGCGCTATGAGGAAAACGCGCCATACTATCCTGCCGTTTTGTTCAGCCATTGCCGCACCATGAGGACCTCCTCAGCCCAGGCCTCAGAAAGCCGCACGTCAAGAAAGCTCTTAAAGAGAGCATCAAGAAGCTCAAGGCAGTTTTCGATGAGATCGATTTTTTCCAGAAGCAGGGCGTCGGGATCGTCGTCTGCGGACTCGCTTTTTTCGATCTTGGGCGTTCTGAGACTGCTCAGGCAAAAATCCTGAGCCTTGAGTACGCATTGGTAACCAGCCCCGTCTTTTTCAAGATGGATCAGGGCGCGCACAACCTTTTTGCCCATACCCAGACCGAAGCGTGCTTCGCTTAAAGGCGAAAAAACACCTGAAACCGAAGCTGTCTCACGCGCATCGCCATTGCCGCCGGCAACCACAATACGCTGTTCCATAGAGACTGAGAAGTGTTCCCCTCTGGTATCGACAAAGCCATCGGGTGCAAGATCACTCTTGCACCAAAGCCAGGTCAGAAATTCCTGACCGAGAAGATCATCAATGGATTCAGCACTGCCTGCCATGCCAACCTCGTTCTTCCGTCACATCGTAGCTGAAAGCTCGTTTAGGCTTCACCGCCATAAGCCACAAATTGCGTCTCTTCAAGGCTGTCAATGGCCATGACACCCTCTTCACCAAGAAATCGTTCTGCCAAAATCTGCGGGGTAATCTGCTCAAGATGCAAGTCAAAGCTCTGCTGAAAATAGTCCATGAACAGATCAATCATCTTGCCGTGCGTTGAACCAAACCAAACTTCATTGCGCTCAGGGGACCAAATGACGTTGAATTCGGCGGGAACAGGCAGACAACGCTGACGCAGTTTCAGGATGACCTGTTCCTTGATTTCCTTTTTGCGCTCCCGGGCGATATACTGCTTATTGAGCTCAAGCATCCTGCGCTGTTCTTCCTTGAGAGCAATGGCCAGATGCTTTTTCAAAACCGCAGCTGCAATACGTCGCGTATCTAGGCGCAAGGAAAAGACAATGAAACGCCCCTTGTAGGGCTGGGATTCTCGCCATTCTGTGTCAAGCATGTCATCAAAGGAAACCCAGCCAAAGGAGCGTTCTTCGGGAAGCTCGTCGATATCGTGAAAAGCGAATTGTTTGAGTTTTTCAGGCAGCGTGGGCCAGAACTCCTCGGGAATGCTGTCCCTAACCCTGAAACGGGTAAAACTGCATGAGGGATTCAGAAAAGCCATAGACCATCCTTAGCATCATAATGAGTGCAAAAAAATCTGCACCAGTAAAAACAATATTATAGTAGTGCAAGCTATCAATTAAAATAGCTATTTCTTATAAAACATTAGAAATCAGTAATCCCAGTTAGCCTACTTATTTTTTGGCGATCCCAGTAATCGTTTTCCCAATAAAAAAATTGTGTTTTTCGCTTTTTAAAAATACGAAAGGGTGTAATCGAATTATCATAAATATGTACTATATCACAAGTAGTAATTAAGCTGGGAACTAAAGCTAAAGCCTTATAATATCTCGATTGAATTTTAGCTTCTGGAACACCATGTCCACCGCAAGCGACTCGCGCATGGACACGGAAGATATTAATTTCAGGACTTTCAGTAAGTATATAAATACAACGTAAAAAATAACCTTTCGCTTTTGCTTTTTGAAGTAATTTGAGATTTCTATCGGTAGACAAAACGGTTTCAAAAGAAAAATTAAGATTTTTAGCTAAAGCAGATTCTCGAAGTTCTTCGGCGCGCAGAGCTGCCTCAAGATCAGAGCAGAGTGTAGATTTCTTTATATCATCTGCATTAATATATAATCCAACAACATTCATCATTTTTGTTATTGTTGACTTACCACTGCCATTAGGACCTGCTATTACTAAAATTTCAGGTTTAAGCACCTTATTCTTCATATAGTCGTTTTCCATCAGGCAATTCCATATAAGGCTTATGTTTTTCTTCATCAAATTTAGGAATCGGAAGTCCCTTTATACGCCTGATTTCATTATCAATACGTATGGATTCTTTAAACCTTTCTGTTAATTCATCATCAGAAAGTCCACAAGTGTGATCTAAATCATTTTCTTCAGATGTATTCACAAGACGTACTCCCTAGCAAATTTTATACAACACACTATACTGATAAAAACATATTTATGGATATTAAAGTTAATTAAATTTAATTACAAAAAAGGGTAAGAGCTAATAATCAGGAAATATAAAAATTGGCAATACGGATATGGGGGTGACACAAAAGGCTTGAGACGACGTACATTATCGATAATAGCTGCAGAACAGCGTGCCAGCAGACCATCAGTCTGGCGGAAGTATATGTCACGCGGGTGCATTGGGCAAGCAAGAAGAACACGGCCTGCGGAGAAAAGTGACGTATTTTTCGTTTGAAGCCTAAGAGCTATCAGAGAAAGCTGCCTTTCCCGAAGAAGCTCTTGCTAGCTTCAACGGCAAGCACTAATCTATTGCGTATTTCTTGAGAGCATGGGAAAAACGAATTTGGCGAGAATGATCCGTCAAGACGAACTGAACGCCTGGCAAAAGTCAAAGATCAACTCCCTGATACCCTCAAAGCCTCTTCATTGCGCTGGTATGCCCAAGCCCCATGGTGGCTGTTACAGAACCTCACAACGTTCAGATGCGTGAGAACGCCGTTCACGTGCGTGAGAACCCTGTTCACATGCCTGAGAACGCCGTTCACATGTCTGAGAACGCCGTTCACATGTCTGAGAACGCCGTCAGATGCCTGAGAACGCCATTCAGATGCCTGAGAACCCTGTTCACATGCGTGAGAACGCCATTCAGATGCGTGAGAACGCTGTTCAGATGCCTGAGAATGCTGTTCACATGCGTGAGAACCCTGTTCAGATGCCTGAGAACGCTGTTCACATGTCTGAGAACGCCGTCAGATGCCGTGAGAACGCTGTTCAGATGCCGTGAGAACGCCATTCAGATGCCTGAGAATGCTGTTCACGTGCTCTGAGAGTTTTGTTCAAGTGCGTAATAATCACCCGTCTGCAATGGACGACCACAGTCGCCACGACATCTGAAATCGGACGACTGCACCCAGTTTATGGCGACAGTACGGTTTTTCCGAAAAGTCGTACGGCTATGGTATCAAATGCGCATTAGGCATTGACACCGGGCGGAAAAACAGTGTTTTTGCAGTAAGCATCAAAAATACCAATGCCAGAGTGATAGGTACGGCAAGAGGGCAGGATTGCCACGACTGTGCTTTCCACCCGCATGCGTAAGCTCACTCGCTATTGAGGCCATTGAGCAATCTTGTCCAATACGCTGTACCTTAGCACTAACCTTATAGCTTTATAAATAGATAATAAAGAGATTATTTTAATGAGTTTTAATTATGAAAAAATTATTTTCTTTCATAGGATCTTCAAATTTTCTTGAACTTAGAAATGAACATTCTTATTATGTTGACAAAACAAGTTTTATTGAAGAACTGCTTACTCAAGTCAATAAAGTTTCTCTAATCACACGTCCTCGTCGTTTTGGCAAAACCCTGATGCTCAGTACTCTCAAGGAGTTTTTTGAAATTGGAAAAGATTCAAAAACTTTATTTAACGATCTTGCAATTAGCCAACAAACTGAGCTTTGTAAGCTATGGATGAATAAATATCCAGTAATAAGCATTTCACTTAAGAGTTTAAATAAAAGATCGTACGATCTTGCTCTTGCAAATTTTAGCGAAGTCATCACTGAAATTATCGATGAATATTCCTATCTTCTAAGTAGCCCAGAGCTTTCACAAGCTCTGCGAGCTCAACTGCAAACGCTAACGCATATTTCTCTCGATCAAAGCCTTCAATACGAAAGCTTACTTGGCAACTCGTTAAAAATTTTAGCACGAGCTCTTTATCGATACTGGTCTAAGCCTGTTATTTTGTTGCTTGACGAATATGATGTTCCTTTGTATTATGCACAAGAGTATCATTATTATGATGAAATGATTGACTTTATGCGAAGCTTGCTCGGTGAAGCGCTTAAAGATAATGAATTTTTACGTTTCGCTGTGCTGACAGGGTGTCTTCGTATCAGCAAAGAGAGTATTTTTACAGGTGTCAATAATTTTGTTTGCTATGGCATTATAAATAGAGAATTTTCCGATAAATTTGGCTTTACAGAGCAAGAAGTAGATGCCATTCTCTTAGCTTCAGGCCTAGCTGACAAGAAACAAGCTATTAAAGATTGGTATGACGGTTATAATTTTGGTGGAACATCTGGAATATATTGCCCCTGGGATGTATTAAATTATATTAAAACATTACTATTAAATAAAAACGCTAAGCCTGAACCTTACTGGATCAATACAAGCGGAAACGATCTTATTAAAGATATTATAGAAAACACAAACTTTGTTATAGATGACAAACAAAATAAAATTGCTAGGCTATGTCAAGGCATGAGCATAGAAGCAAATATTGATGAATATTTTACATATGAAAATTTGTATAACTCAGATGACGCTATTTGGAATCTTTTATATTTAACTGGTTACTTAACGACAAGAAAAAATGAAAATTGTCTTATTCAAGAGAACAGTGCCTGGAAGAGGGTGCTTCTGTCCATTCCCAATCGAGAAATTCAATCTATTTTTAAACTCAAAGTAGAAGGGTGGTTTCTCAAAACAATGCGATCAACTGACAGGAGCGCTCTTTTTAAAGCCTTTTGGCAGTGTGATGAACGTGTTTTTTCACAAATCGTATCTGAAATACTTTTGCAAAGCATCAGCTATTATGATAGTCAGGCCGAATTTTGCCATGGTTTTGTGGCAGGGCTTTTTGTCGGCTCTGGTTACAGCCTGCAGTCGAACAAAGAATTTGGCAATGGTCGCCCAGATATTGTTATTATCGATGAAAACAATAAGCGGATTGGGATCATTGAGGTCAAATTCACCAAAGACCAGCATACCTTTACCGATTTGGCCCAAAGTGCTTTGCAACAGATCACAAGTCGCAACTATGCTGAAGCTTTCAGGCAGCAAAGCGTAAGCATTGTTTCCTGGGGTCTTGCTTTTTGCCAGAAAAGCTGTCGCGCTGTCTGCAAAAATTGAGAACTCGGCAAAACTGCAGAAATATGCTTTAGCCCAAGCAAGTATGACTTGCTGACTTCACAAAAAGACTGAGCGCAACGACACAAGAAAGCCGCAAAGAAAATGGGCCCTCCGCTCCCCATGAGAAATGTCTCATAATGCTAATTATGTAAACAAAAACATACGGGCTTTTGCCGCGCAGCCCAGCGCTTGTTTCTGATAAAGCCTTGGCCTATACTGTCATTCTGCCAGTGTCTCACTTGTCAAAATCACAAGCCAAGCCCGAAACGCCATGCCTAAGACTCAGTCTAGAAAAAATCCCCAGGCTTCTCTGCACAGAGAAGCTTCCCAGGTATCAGCCAGCGCCAATAAGAATCCGCGTCTGAACAAGGCCATTGCCCAAAGGGGCTTATGCTCCCGCAGAAAAGCCGATGAGCTCATCTTTCAGGGCAAAGTCAAAGTCAATGGCCAGACTGTGCTTGATCCCTCCTGCAGAATCGCGGAAAACGATCTATTGGAAGTGTCCGGACAAAAACTGAGCCTTGTGCAAAAGCCTGTCTATCTCATGCTCCATAAGCCCATTCAAACAGTTTCAACAGCCCATGATCCCGAAGGTCGCACAACCGTCCTGGATCTCCTGCCGGAACAATTCCGCTCCATGCGGCTATTTCCCATAGGTCGCCTTGACTACTTCTCTGAAGGACTTTTGCTCATCACCAACGACGGCGATCTGGCCAATTCCCTGATGCATCCCTCATTTCATCTGCCCAAGACCTATCACGTGACCGTCAGAGGCTTTGTCCCCAAAGAAAGCCTGGCACGCATGCAAAAGGGCATGCGTCTTTCGGACGGAACACAACTTCTGCCCGTGCCCGTTCACGCCACGTGTCTTGGCCACAATACCACCCTGCTCTGCATGACCCTCCACCAGGGTATCAACAGACAAATTCGCAAAATGTGCGAACAGGAGAATCTGACCATCCTGAAACTTGTGCGGGTGGCCTATGGACCGCTTAAGCTCGGAGATCTTGCCTTAGGTCAGGTGCGTGAACTCACCGCCAGGGAGCTCAAAGAGCTCTCCAAAGCGCGGCAAGACCCAAAAGCGTGAAAGAACGCCCTCCTCTCTTTTCTCTAGCCACCCTTTCACACTTGGCATCACCCATCCCTTGGCCGTAAGAAGCGCTTTCAGCACCATTTCGTCGAGATTGCCCGAGATTGCCCTCAAGAGGCTTTTCACGAAGTGAGTATCACGAAAGACACTTTTAGCGCAAATTTGGGCAAAATTGAGGCTCACTCGCAGACAGTCGGCTCGCTGGCATACTCCACCATGTTGAATGCTCAATATCGTCTGCGTAGCTCGACTTTCAAGCACATTTTGTTGATCTTTCAGCAAAGCCGTTAGCCTTACTGTCTCATAACGTTCTCCGCGCATCGGCAATCGACTAAAAATGACATTACAGAGCATGTCCACCAGAAACTTTAATGACTTGTCCTGTAAGCATTCTGGCCTGCTCACTCGCTAAAAATAAAATGGTTTCAGCAATATCTTCGGGTTGAATGAGTTCTCCCATGGGAATCAAGGGAATGAGTGATTTTTCCAAATCAGCATCAATCCATCCTGTTTGGGTTGGACCAGGTGCAACACAATTAACCGTTATGCCATATTTCCCTACTTCGAGAGCAATACTACGGGTCAGAGCCTCTAACGTCGCTTTACTCGCTCCATACGTGATTTGTCCTGCAAAAATTTGTGCTGCATCTGTAGATATATTGATAATTCTCCCGTAATCTCTATGACGCCTAACAAATTCTCTCATCATTAAAAGGCTGCCACGCACATTCACAGCAAAAGTATCGTCAATAACTTTTTGCGTTATTTTTTCTATTGTATCAAAACCATTCTCATCATCTACAGCGGCATTATTGACTAAAATATCAACACTCCCATATCGGTTCAGCGTTTCTGAAAATATCTCATGCACAGACGATGCTTCTGAAATATCGCTTTCAATAATGCTATAATTAGCATTCATTGCCTTAAGTTTGCTTTCTACAAGTTCTGCGTTACCTGCATTTGCTTCATAATATCTGTCAAGACCATTTCTATTCGTTTTACTCTTATCAAAGTTTCGAAGCACCTTCTTGTATACTAAAATAACATTTGCACCTTCACGCGCAAAAGCATAGGCAGTCGCTGCGCCAATACCCTGCGGATTATTCGCACCAGTAATGAGTGCAACTCGATTCTTCAAGCCATAACTAATCATATATATTCCTAAAACATGTGTATATTAGCTTCTTCTTATATAACTTTCTGTATGGCAAAGAGCGCAGTATCTCTTTGGGAAGATTCTCCGAGATACGCTCTTGTGTTTTCCTAAGAC
>JAGADH010000019.1 GCA_017613715.1 Desulfovibrio sp.
CGGTCATAGGCTTCAGTTGAGAGGATCACCACGGCTGGCTTTCCTCTCCGAGATACAACTTGGGGAGTGCCAGCACGAGCTGCATTGACGACCTCAGAAAATTTGTTTTTGGCATCCTGTAACGTCCATAGGCTTTGCATGGCTATACCAACCTAGATTTTTTTCTAGGCTAGATAATAACAAAAAGACAGTCAAGAGGTTTGGTGTACATAACCTACCGAAAGTCACTCCCAAAGGGCTGCGCTAGAGAGTTGCGTTCATCATCAATAGTAGCACCAAATGAACCCACAAAAAATGCAGAGGTGAGAAGCAAAGGATATCATTCGGCGAAGACAAAAAACCACCGCGTTTGACTCTCGCTTTTTCCAAGCAAAAGCTTGGTCTTATCTCAAGCCAATGGAACCACTTCTCTTACCTATACCCATGTTTCGCAGGCAAGGCCTTCAACACACATGAACTCCCGGAGATTTCGCGTTACAAGTAAACATTTTCTCGATATGGCTACGGCCGCGATGAGCATTTCCAAACTCCCGATGAGCTGTCCTCGTCGCTCAAGGTCAGCGCGAATAATGCCTTACGTCTGGGCAGCCAGTGTATCGAATGGAACGATTTCAAGCGGCAAGAGGAACGCTTCAAGTACGCGGGCATTGCGTTCAGGCGCGGCGCTTTTTTTCACGCCGTATTCGAGCTCAGCGACGGAGACCCTTGAGATGCCGATATCCCCGGCTCGATATTTCGAGAAGCGTTCCTGAACTCCAGGTGGATTGTGCTTCAAGATAGATGCAGATATTCGTGTCAAGCAAAGCAGCAATCATAGCTCTTCACGCTCCTGCAGGGGCGGCTGGCTTCGCTCATTCATGAAATCAGGACTGCATTGCCCAAGGACATCCAAGAGCGTATCCCATGGCTCATCGTACGGAAGCAGCACTACGGCCTTCCCTAGGCGCTTGATAGAGACGCGCTTGCCGGAAAAACGATATTCCTTGGGAAGTCTCACGGCCTGACTCCGTCCGTTCATAAAAAGACTGGCGGTATCCATGCGCTGCTCCTTGGTATATGCAAAAAATAAAAGCAGACAAGTCAACTGGGGGAGTACGACGTAAGTTCCGGAAGACTACAATCGTAGCGAAGAGAGCAGTAAAAAATAAGGCAGGATAGCTGATTGTCCCCCCCTTTGTTGAAAACATGACAGCCGCATTCTCGTACTTCAGTCATAACTTAGGCGGTCAAACGGATTGATTTCCATTACTACATATGGTATTCTCTTTTTATGGATAATTTTGTTGACATAAGATAGCGATGCGATCTGACGTATGGTCGCGGCTACATCTATTCCATTTGCTATCGTCTGGTGTACGAAATTTCGGAAAAAGGTTTTCGTCGGGGATGTCAAGGATGCCTGAAGAGAAATCTGAGGAAACTGGCGTCCGATTAGGGTTTCAGAATCGACATCATGGAAGTGATGCCTGACTATGTGCATCTGCTTGTCGATTGCAGTCCGCAGTTCGTGATACCCAGGATGATCAAAATAGAGAGCGACAGGCAGTCCGATGTCTTTCAAGGACAACCACAGATGGTTTACCAATCATCCGTGGCATTAGGAAGCATGTAACTTTAGTCATGTGAGGCTTCACAGCTGTGCAACGGAAATATATTATGAGCGAAAAGGCGGGGTTGAGCGTACTCCGCTCTTTTTAGCTGTTACGCAAACAACAATCATGTTTTGCAGGGAGGCTGCAGATGATGACCTTTATCAGAAAAACCATAAGAGCATGTTCTTTTCTAGCTTTGCTTTTCTGCCTACCAGCGGCCCAGGCCTTGGCGGATGTAAGCATCGACGCGAAACATTTCCCCGACGCAAAATTCCAAAACTGGCTGAAAGAGAACGTCGCCGGTGGAAAGAGTGTTCTGAGCAAGAAGCAGATTGCCGCTTTGGAAGAAATGGATATCTCCTACAGCGAAATTTCCAATCTGAAGGGGCTGGAACATTTTACAGCGCTAAAAGAGCTGACCTGCTGGAGCAACAATCTGTCTACGATTGATGTGTCCAAAAATCCGACGCTGGAGATACTGCGTTGCAATGGCAATGAGCTTTCTGCACTTGACCTGTCAAAGAACAAGGCATTAAAGGTCTTGGCTTGCGATCAGAACAAACTCAAGACTCTTGACCTATCCGGTCTCCCGGATCTGCGTGCGCTGGCCTGCCGTTACAACGAGCTTACGGCCCTTGATCTATCCCATAACGCGGCGTTGACGGAGCTGGACTGCTGGGGTAACGAACTCACGTCGTTGGATTTGTCCAAAAATCTGGACCTGACTAAACTGAACTGCCTTGAGAATCCGATTAAGACACTGGATTTGTCGAAAAACATCAACCTATCTGAGGCAGCTCTTCCAGCGACCGCTACAGTTACGCTTCCGGGCGGTGACAAGATACTCATGGCCGACTTCAAGGTCGTGAAGGCTTCTGACGGCAAGAATCGCTTGGATCTTTCCAAGTACGGCGACAAAATCACGGATATTAGCGTTGAGCCCGAGGGTGTGGATGAAGAAATTGCCGTGAGCTCATCCAAGGGAGTGCATAGTTTTGCCTCGTGCGACGGCAAGGTTAAAATATCCTACGCGCTCGGAAAGGACCGCACATTGGATCTGATACTGTTCGTTGAAAAGCAGTGAAGTGTCACCCACAACAATGTGTGATCGTTACCATTGACAGCTGCGGCACGTCACCCTGTTTCAAAGTGGCAACGGCTTAGATACAAAGTGCTTTTGCTTTTTAACGACATGCAGACAAGATCAGCGTCACGTTTAACGTACACCTGACAGGGTATTTTTCTGCAACGATTGCCCAGTGATCAGCACATAAAACCGATGAGTTCTGGCCTTCATCGTTGCAATGCTTAGACCCAATAAGGTCAAGGACGAACCGTCATACAGCGTTGACGCATGGAACAAGGAGTCCTATCAGCAAAATCCGTCACCAGAGAGATCGACGTCGCGAGTGAATTGTTACGCTTATCACTGACGAAGACTTCGAGAAATGCCATTACCCATTGACAGTCTGTGTGAAACGTGGGTCAAACGGCAGATTGGCGGCACCAAAATCATCAAAAAGGCTGTTTCTGCTCATGCAGATTTTCAAGACACTGGAGACGACCGTATTCTTTACGTGGGAGAGATCATGATGAAAGTGCTTTTTACGACCTTACTTGCCTGTGCGCTCTGCACGGGTGTTGCCTGGGCTGCCGAGGGCGACTATGTGATAAAAGACGGTAACGTCTACCGGATGGACGGGGGCAAGGAAAAGCGGATGGAAGAAGACGTTCACTCAATCTTGACGGAAAAAGGAGCATATTCCTGGATTCTTGTGGATCCCAAGCTCTCCGAAGAGATGAAGGGCTCAGAGGCCGGCATCTATCTCTTCAAAGGCCAGGAGAATACGCCGGCAGGCTTTATCCCTATGGCAGATGCAGGCATCTGCCAGCTTGAGTTCTCCCCCTCGGCCGAAAAGCTGACCATAGGCTGCGGCTCTGAGGCCAAGCAAAATCTCGGCATGTACGTCATTGAAGAAGGAAAAAACATTACCAAAAAAGCCTCATTCAAATCGGCAGGCCATGTCTGGTGGGTCGACCCGCATCGCTTCGTCTTCAACATCATCGACGAGAGTAAGGGGGCCCGAAGCAAGGATGAGGACGACGTGTGGAACTCGGTGGTGCTATATGACTCCGTGGAGGAAGAGCTGATCATCATCAAGAAGGCCACCGAAACAGAGGATTATTTCTGCAACGGCTACAATGAAGAGAAGGGAACATTGGATGCCATTGAACGTTCCGTGAAAAATACCAAGGATTGGGGTGACGAAAAGAAGATCAAGATAACGGATATAACGCTCTCCATCCCCGCAGCAGGCTAATGAGTCGGTGTTCAATCTTGCTGGAAAGTGCCGCTGCAACGCAAGCATTCTGTTCTCTTCCTGTCCATTGATTATTCCAATCGGCCAAAACGGTGACAGAACGGCAAGATGAAACAGAGTTTCCCGCATGTACAAAGTCAATCAAAGCAATTTCATCACTGTGCGGAATGTTTCCGTACCTTTAAAAGCGACGATGCCATGCTCATCTGGTCTTTGCTTTCTCTGCTCGCTATGGGGTGTTACGCCTATGCCCTGTGCGTCCTGCTGCTCACCAGACAGGAAAACCCCCTGCTCTACACGGCGTTGTGCGGTTGTCTTGCCTTCGGTCTAACGGCAATGATCTGTCTGAAGAGCAGACATTGGGTTTTGGGTGCGTTGCACGCCTTTGTAGCCACCGTTGCTGGCATTCTGCTTGTCGCTCTGCTAATGATTTGACAGCCTGCTGACCCTTTTTAAAGGAAAAGACTCTGTAAGATATATCTGCAGACAACCGAAAGTACTGACGCTTGTCCCGACCAAGTCGGGAAAACGGGATATATCTCGTGATGCCGTGCGTGCCAATGTCACCAAAGGCAAAAAACAAGGGATATACAAAGGGCGCGTTGCTATCAGAAAATGCGAATCATTTAACCTACAGACTGTTAACGGTCTAATTCAGCGTATTTCATGGAACTGTCTACTGGTTCACAGATCAGACGGTTATTCGTATCAATACAGGGAAAATAATGGAGGCAGCGTTTCCTCCCCGTCATCAAGGACGGGGTTTCCGCGCTGGAAATTTGATGAAACAGATTGTAACAAACATTTTGCTTTGTTTGGTGCTGGGATTGTGTTCTGCGCTGTTTGCAGCACCTGCGCATGCGGCTGATTTTTCGCAGGCACAGCTCAAGCTGATGAGCACCTTCCTCAGCAACTTCACCGAACTCGGCTTCATGGACTTTGATGTCAAAAAGGACGGCAATGACGACCTCTTGCACCTGGGGGACGACCCCTCAAACCCGGACCTGATCCGCTTCGGTATCTGGCACAACTATATCAACAACGCAAAGTCCCGCATCAAACCCTGCCCGATCAAGGGCTGCGAACACGGCTCACTGGTTATTGACGCAAAGTTCGTGGCGGAAAGTGTCAAGAAGTACTTTGACATCGATCTGAAGCACCGCAGCGTTGACCAGTCCGACCCGCCCTATATTTTCGATGGCAAACTCTATCACTTTGAGGGAGCGGACGGTGAGGCCGTGTACTACGCCGAGGTCAAACAGGCAACGCAGGAGAACGGCCTTGTCCGCATGACCGGCGACATCTACAACGCTGAAGACAAGACGGATCGTCCCTCCACCTTTGTGGCCACTGCCAAGCCCTACAAGTGGAATGGCAAGGACACTTGGGCAATTCTTTCCATGAAAACCACACCACGTTAACCGTCACTCTTCAAGTACCCCACCCCATAAAGGTGGGGTTTCTGATGTTTAAGCCCTTTGCTTAGGAAATGTGAAGATTTGCTTCACGGCAAAAAGGCGCACATCTGCCACTTCAGCTAAGACCATCAAGGAAACTTTGTATGAATATGACCGGCTGCATGAAGAATTTTTCTTTGGTGTCGATTTTGGCACTTTCCCTCTCGCTTGCTTTGGCAAAACCCTGCCTGGCTGCCGATCTGTCACAGGACGACGCAAAACGCCTGCTTGAAGACACGACAACGATAGCCACTTATCTGGAGTTCAAAGGCGAATCAGATTATACGGGCAAGCCGGAGAACATTATCAAGGCGGCTCTCTTCGGCTGCTTTGATGCAAAAAGTCGATTTGTTTTTGAACAGGAGCAGCGCAAAGAAGACGGTAAAAAGCCTCTGCCTGACACGACTGCCCTGTTTACTGTCAACGGGCGCCCCGTTACGGCAGATCAGATTCTGAGTCGTGAAGATGCTCCGGCTCTCTTTAACAACCTTTCCGAAAATTTTACCTGCTTCATCAGCAGAGATGCCGTAGCACTGGCGGCTTTGCATTTCACCGGTCACAGCATCAAGGAACACCGTGCGCCCAAAGGAGATGAACGTTTTGGCGACACCCTTCTCAATGACAAAGGCTATTTTGTGAGTATTGACGGGCTGGGTGATGCTCCAACAGAAGCCGTGCTGAAAAAAATCACAGCTCAGGCTGACGGCTTTATCCTGACAGGAGAGGTCATTGAAGTTATAGGTGACCCAGATGAACACAAAAAGCCGGGAACATTCCGTCTTGAACTTAAACCAGGGGAAGAGCCGGGAACCTGGACGCGGCAATATAGTGAGAAAGAGTAAACACTGCGGAACCCTGTTTGTGTCTCAAACCCACGCAAACATGGCTTGGCGCATTCGACTTATTGTCTCAGCGCAACTGCCGAGACTTGTCTTTTCACCAGATGACTGCCGCACAGTGAAGGAATGAGGCCATGCTCAAATATCTGATGTTCGTGTTTTTCCTGCTCTGCCTTGCTCTCACTGATGCCAGCGCAGAAAATATTGCCATCAACCCCAAAGCTCCCGCCTATCATAATGCCCGTTTCGGCTTTTCCCTTGCCTGGACGCCAGGTGAGTACTCGGTATTTGAGGCAGATAACGGCGACGGAATCACCGTCACTGACGGCAAAGGCTTCACCATGCAGGCTTATGCCGATCTTGACCCAAGA
This sequence comes from Desulfovibrio sp., assembly GCA_017613715.1. GTDB lineage: Bacteria > Desulfobacterota > Desulfovibrionia > Desulfovibrionales > Desulfovibrionaceae > Desulfovibrio. The sequence goes on from JAGADH010000019.1 coordinate 6,581, forward strand.
ACTGGTGACGTAAGCCGCCAAGACTTCTTCGCTCAAGCCGACCGTACGCCCAAGAGCGGGTATAAGCGCATTAATCAACAGCAAGGTTGGTATGCTATTTCTTATATTGAGAACGGCATGATTATCTACACCAAAAAATTCTATCATAAGGACCACTGGCCCACCTTGCACTTTGAATACCCACAAGCCATGAAAAAAGAGTATGATCAGTTAGTCAAGGAAGCTGTATCAAATTTTCGGCCTTTCTGAACACTATTTTTAATATATCATTAGTTTTATAAGGTACAGTAAAATATATGATGACCGCTTACGACCAACAAAAAAAGATATGGCTGATTTTATCAATAAAAAAACTATAATAAAAACACCTATTAGGAGTCATAAAAATACAGCTATAGGCAATACTTAGCTATATTAATTTACTATATCATTAAAGTTCTCTAATAATTTTAAGCAAATCGCTAATGTAAAGTTATTCATAACCCCCACTAAGACCTAGTCTTAGTGGGGGTTATGATTACAGATAGCAACCGCTTTCTTAGTCAGAGACTATAGTGCAAAATTAAATATTCACTGTAAAAGCATGACAAATGCAACTAACAAATAGTATGCAAGGTATTCTTATTAATAATGCCTGCGTCTATTGTTGTGATTTCCGTGAGGCTTATGATCATGATGCGGTTTATGAGATGGACGGTGCGCTTCGTGATGTCTTGGCGCTGGTGGCCGCTGGCCATGATAATGATTTTTTGGAGGGGGTCGGTAATCATGACGTTGCGGCGGCGGTGGTGGCCGATGTGAGTGATGGTGTGGAGGCGGTGACCGATAATAGTTATCGTCATCATAGTAATAGCCATCATGCGGTACACAGCCTGTAAAAAGGAAGTAGGGTACCGCTAAACAGATAAGAAGCACAATTTTTTTCATAAACATGCTCCTACAAAGGTTTGTCAGACAAAGCTAATGGCAGCATACTTCAAGGTTTTATAGAGTAATTGAACGATGATTCTAAGATTATCAAGCAGCAATAGTATTATAAAAAACCAGGAGTATTCTGGCAATTCTGCCTTTGCTACGCTTTTCTGGGTAAAAGCTGCTGAAGAAAAAGGCAAAAAGATCTTTGAAGCGGTACGTTGAAGCAAAATACGGCCATAACTATCGTCTGAGCGACAGCATTGGGATCAGGGCAACGAATTCAAAAGGCTTTTAAGACGACTGTGATAACTATGCTCAGTGGCAAGGTATTCGCGCCAGGCTATTTTCAGCTGCTGAAAATGCTGCTTTTCTTGACGGATGCGGGCAACTAATGCGGGAAGCTGAGCAGGATGGTGCAACGATATCTCTCGTGTCAGCTCATCGGGAAAGAGTTGTAAACCTTGCGTTGCATCGGTGATCAGAAGCCCGCCTGCTGCCCAGACGTCAAAATGACGTTGATTAAGACTCTGAGGCAACTGCAGACTGGTGACATTAAGGACTGCGAGTGCTTGGCTGTACAGCTCGGGTAGCGATCCATAATAATCTACGGGTGGCCTTAGCTGCACTTGAGGAAGCAAGTTTTGCCAACCTTTATCCCCAACCACGATGCAGCCAAGATCTCTTGCGGCTTCAAGCCAGCGCACCCGATTCTTTTGACTGCACTGTTCAGCACCTGCACCAGCAAGTCTTGCGCCTGTCCCAGGCCAGAGATCAACTGCACAGTGTTGGTACCACCAGTGGATATCAGGAGTAGAACCTTTTGCAAGCAAAATTTTTGCCTGCTTGAGAAGATCCTGTGGCAGACGCACAGCGGCAAAAAAGCGTTCTTTGTCAGGAAAGGCAGATCTGCCCACAAAGAGCAAGGGCTGAGGTGAAGACTCCCAGTCGATGAGAGGTCGCCACATGTGCGGAGCGTATGCCAGAGGCAGATAACTGACGTGCCTTGCTCCTTCAGCCAAAAGGCCCTGAATAAACGATGGATCCGTGACAAAAAGGTCCGCCTCTTTCCACCAGGGAAGTTTGCAACGCGAAAGCACATGCCATGGATTATCCACAATCCAAATAGCGCAGGGCACATGCAGCGCCTGGAACAGGGCAAAAAGGCGTCCCTGGACATCCAGACCACGTCCATTAACACTCAGACAGAAAGCCGGCGGACGCCCGTCAAAAGCCAGGGCCAGGGAATCTTCATTGTCAGCGGCCAAATGCTCGACGACCGGCCCAAAACCGAGTTGCCTGCACGCCCAGACGAGTTCACTGTGCAGCAGCATGTCGCTATTTCCGGGAATGTAAACGGCACGTGTCTGAGCCTTCTGCCAATGCAGAGCAAAACAGCGGCCAAGCAAGGAGGACCAAAAGCTCGGAGCAAGAAAATGGTTCTGTCGGAAAAAAAGGACTCTGGCTCGAGGAAACAAGGACAACACTTGCTCTTCTGATACTTCAGTCCATGTTGAGGGCGTGTGTTGATTACTCTGCGTCGCAGCGCGTATTGCCGGAGCTTCAAGCCAATAGAGTTTTTGTGAAGCACAGGCTCCGAGAAACGGGCCATTGCCAGGGCCAAGACCAAGCAATAGCAGATCTTCCCCCTGATCCTTGAGCGTTTCCCAGGCCTCAGGCCCATCGGCAAGTGTCAAGGGTCGCCCTGAAAAATCAGCGATACGCAGGCGCTCTGAACGCACATTGGCTCCTAAAAGCCAAGGGCGAGGCCATCACTGCGTGGGTCACTGCCCCCATAACAGACACTATCCTGACCGTTTCTTCTAATCAGGAGAGCACCTGCATGCCCCATCAGATCATGGTAGGCGCTGACTTCCGTAATGCTGTGCCCTCTCTCGGCCAGCTCTTCACGAATTGCAGGAGCAATCCTCGCTTCCATCTGAATATCTGAACTCGCCTTGCCAAAGGCCTGACCATACATCCAGCGAGGCTGATCAAGAGCTTCCTGGGGTAGCATGCCAAAATCCACAATACGAGTTACAAGTGCTGTTTGCGTCTGTGGCTGACCCTGCCCCCCCATACTGCCGTAGATGAGCAGAGGGCGCCCTTTTTGCAGAAGAAGAGCAGGATTGAGAGTATGGAAGGGACGTTTCATGGGCGCTATGCAATTGATGTGTTTGGGCTGCAGGGAAAAGCAGGATGCGCGGTTGTGCAGAATGATACCCGTTTCCTTGGGTACAATGGCAGCACCAAAATCGTAGCAAAGACTCTGGATCCAAGAGACGGCATTGCCTTGGGCATCAAGGACGCCAAACCAGACGGTATCTCCGGAAAGGTCAATGGCGTCGGCATAATTTTGCGCTTTTTTGAAATCAATATCTTTGGCTAATTCTCTGCCGTAATCCTTGGAGAGCAGCGTGATCAGAGGAACATCTGAAAAATCGGGATCGGCAAGATAGCGGTCGCGGTCAATAAAGGCCAATTTTGTCGCTTCAATAAGCAGATGATAGTAGTCTGCGCTACCATGGCCAAGGCTTTGCACGTCAAAGTTGTTCAGAATATTGAGAATTTCAAGAGAAGCCATGCCCTGAGAATTGGGAGGCAGATTACAGGCTATGGTGTCACGGTAGCTAACGGAGATCGGATCAACGAAGGAAGCACGATAGTTGGCAAAATCATCTGCTGTCAGCGGATTGCCGTGCTTTCGCAAATCCCTGACCAGTCTTTGCGAGAGTGTGCCCTCATAAAAGGATCTTGGCCCCTCTTCCATAAGCAGAGAGAGGCTGCGCGCAAGATCTTTTTGCCTGAGGAGCTGTCCGCAGCGTAATGGCTTACCTTCTGGGAAAAAAATGCTCGACAGATCTTTTTTCAGAGGCACTTCACGAGGAGCTTTTCTGTGCTCTGAAAAATAGTTCTCGCTATGGCAAGCCAGTGAGGTGCTCACAACCATACCTTCTTCAGCATAGAACAAGGCATCTTCAAGAAGCTCAGACCATGAGAGTTTGCCGCCCATAGCACAGCTTGTCGTAAAAGCCGTCTCTAAAGCGGAAACCATGCCCGGTACAGTCAGACAGGCCTGATAGCCGCGGTGAGGAATGGCCGTGGCGTTGAGCGAAGTACAATAGTCTAAACTGACCTTGGCACCACTTCGTCCGCTTGCGTTGACAGCCTTAAGACCTAAAGGCTGTGAAGATAAGAAACGGTCTGAATACATGAGCCAAAATGCATCGCCACCCAGACTGCACATATGAGGATAGACAACGGCAAGCACAGAGGCCATGGCTATAGCACTTTCAAGCGCATTGCCCCCTTTGCGAAGAATGGCCAAGCCGGCCTCTGTAGCGAGATAATGCGGGCTTGTGACCATAGCCCGGCAGGACATGGGATTGGCACGTTGTGACGGGGTGAGCATGGGGGCTCCTTACAGGACAAGCTGCTAGAAGTGTCTGGTCGCTGCATCCACAGTTCGGATGATGGCCTGGCAATCCATATCAGGAGAAAGCGGGAGCAGTGCTAAACGCTGAAAATCCTCAGGCCGATCAATATCAAGCTTGATATCAGGGCGTCTAAGCCAAGGTTCCTCGGGATCAAAGGTTGCAATACGAAAATCGTCCGCATGGTCCCAGATATAGTTCAGACAATGCTCTCGTTGAGAACTCTCCGTTGCTTTACTGTGCAACTCTTCCAAGAGGTCACGCTTGAGAATTTCTGCCCCCAGACCATCGGGCCAGAGATTGTTTCTGGGAATATGATTGTAGGCGTAATCACAGGGCGTTTTACGATAATACGCCACCAATCTGTCCACTGCCTCACCAGAAATCAACGGATTATCGGCACAGACGCGCACAATGAGGGAGCAATCCGTTGTTTTGGCTGCACGGACAAAACGGGCGAGTACGTCGTTTTCTTCTCCCATAATTGCGTTAACCCCACGTCGCGTCAGGTGTTCATACAGCACCTGGTCGAGTGGGGTCTCGGGAATAGCTACGATAATTTTGTCAATAAGGCTCGCTTTGGCAAGCCTCTGGACCACCCAGTCGATGACAGGCAGATCTCTGAGACAAAGGAGAGATTTCAGAGGAAGTCGGCTTGAGCCGAGACGTGCCTGCACAATGGCAAGACAAGAAGCGTTTTGCTCTGGCATGGCTATTATTCTTCGCTATCAAGAAAAGATTGTATGAGATTGATGACCCGGGCCTTATTGGGGACAAAGTTGAGTTGATCCTGACGTGCCCAGAAACGCGCTCTGCGGTCCTGTTTAAGCATTGCCAGAAAGACATTGCGAATTTTAGCGTCACTGATCTTCTGCATGAGTCCGGCAAAGGCAAAGCCGTTGCGCGGCCTGGCAAACGTGTGACGCGCTTCACGTTCATGATGAGCCAGAACAATAGCAGGAATACGCATATGTGCCAGCTCATAGACAGTACGGCCAGCGGAACAGATAGCAAGATCCGCCCCTTCCATCATACGGCTCATGACATTGGTTGCCCAGGTAAACTGCACCAAAGGATTTCCCAGGACCTTGAGATGCTCTTCCATGGCCGCACGGTGCAGATAACCAGGTCCTGCCACAATGCGCACGGCTATGCCATAGGCTCGGCAAATAGGTTCCACAATATTGAGAACACGCCGGGAGCAGTCGTTTTGATCAGTGCCGCCAAAGGTGATGAGCAAGGTGTGGACACAGTCACGCAGGGGATTGCGCCGGGCTTCAAGAAATTCATCCCGCAGACAAAAGTAGGCTGGCCCGCAAACAACACGCTCAGAACCGGAGGCTTCTTCATACAGGGCGTTGATAACAAGACTGGCGAGTTCGGCACCAGGTCCGTCATCCTCAAAATTGACGCAGCGCACAGCATTGCCTGTAAGCTCTTGCATATAACTGAGCGGCGTATTCAGAAAATCATTGATCACAAGATCGGGGTTCAGTGCAAGCACGGTCTGACTGAGTGGCTCATCCTTCTGCCGTACCAGGGGATAGTCACGCAGAGCAATATTTTCGACGGCCAGCGCACTTTCCTGTGTGCAGACAAAGGTTATCTTGTGATTGCTGATCTCATGGGCAAGCATCAGTGCGCGAAAGACATGGCCCATGCCGATGGCCGGAAAACCGGCAACGACAAAAACAATATGTCTGCGCTGCAAAAGTCGCTCACATATCCACCAGTCCTGATAACCCTGAATCTCGATAGCTCGCTCATCGAGAAAATAGGGAGCAATACGTTTTTTGGGCTGATTTGTGAGAAGACTGGCCAGACGCACAATGATCAGCGCTCGACTCTCCGCAACATAGAGACGGTCTTCTTCGTCAAGGAGGGACTCGAGATTGTCCTCATGCATGTTCCAGAGACGCTGATGCACCTTTTTAACGGTGATCAGCATATCGGCCTGCGCTTTGAGGGCTGCCTTATAGGCGTCTTCTATGTCCACCCAGGTGACGAGCGGACAGGAAGCGCGAAGGATCAAGGCATTACAGTAGGTTGCCGCCAGAGACACGAGCAGATCACGCATCTCTGAGACAATGTCGTGCGAGGCAAAACGCAGACTCTGATTGAGACTGTATCTGACGCCTGCGCGCTCACAGATGAGGCTAATTTCCTGACTGTCGGTCAGGACCACAATGTCCTCTGACGGACAGACAGCGCGTGCCGTATTCAAGGCACGCGAAATCAGTGTCTCGCCCGCCAGCTTCTTGACCAGCTGATCGGGGATAACCGCATTTTTCTTGATGGCTGGAATGACAAGACAGCGTTCTTTCACAGCAGCCTTCAGTTAAGTGATCTGAGAACATCTTTGCTGGCTTCAAGCATATAGTCGAAGTCCTCGTCTGAGAGCCAGTGCTGGAAGGGGAAGGAGATCATACTGTCAAAGAAGGTATCGGCATTAGGACAATGGGCCGAGCCAAAGCCAAGTTTACGATAGAAATCATAGCGATTGAGGGGGATATACTGCACAACGCATTTAATGCCCTTGTCGTCATGCATGCGCCGGATAAAACGATCACGCTTTTCTGGACCACTCGTCATACGGCAGACAAGCAGGTGATAATTATGTCGGCTTGTGGCCTCGCGATGAAACTCAAGCTCAGGGAAATCAGCAAGCCCATCAATAAAGGCCAAAGCACGCTTGCGTTTTTCAGCATTGATGGTTTCGATACGCTCAAGCATTTTTGCCCCAAGTGCGCATTCAATTTCACCAAGACAGAGATTGGCTGGCATGAGCATCCTGCCATCCAGGATGGGCATGTCGACATTACCCATTGCGGGTTTCCAGTAGTCAGGACGGTCAAAACTGTAATCGCAATGGCCGTTATGTCTGAGCATGGGCACAAGCTTCTGCAGATCAGGGTCGCGTACATAGAGCATGCCGCCTTCACCCAGGGTGGTCAGATTCTTGTGCGAATGAAAGGAAAAAATGGCCATGTCGCCAAAGCTGCCAGCACGCTTGCCTGCAACCTCACAGCCTATGGCCTGGGCCGTATCTTCTATCAGCAAAAGCCCCTTCTGCTTACAGAGTTCTGCAATTTCAGGCATATCAGCCGCATAACCGTAAAGATGCACAACGACCACGGCTTTGGTATTTTTGGTCAGAACGCGCTCAATGCTTTCGGCCGTAACCACGCGTGTCCGCAGATCAATATCGGCCCAGACAGGACGTCCGCCTTTTTTGATATAAGGATAACACGAAGCCGTGAAGGTGTGCGAAGGAATGACAAATTCGTCTCCTTCGGAAAAATTACAGAGCTGAGCACTCATTTCGAGAGCCGCACAACCATTCATGGTAGTGAAGCAACTGCCCTGGGCCACGCCCTGGAAGTCGGCAAATTTCTGCTCGAAGCTGTGCATGTAATGGCCCTGGGTGAGAGGCTCAGCATGCCTCATGGCCTCCACAACCGTTGCGATTTCGTCTTCAGTATAGCGGATGGAACGACCGCTGAAATTGATTCTGATGCCCATGGAGCTTCCTACATCTTCTGAAAGCGTGCGATGACGTTTTCTTGAGTAAAAATTTTCTTGAAATCCGGACCCAAACGATTGGCCAAGGGCTTTTCATGCACAATGCTCGCCTCGTAAAGGGCTGTGAGCTCATCATCGTTCAGCCCCTTGCAGATGCCGCTTGGCAAATCGATGTGTTGACGCTGGATCATTGTCATAAAGTCGCGGTAGTATTCGGGATAGATATCTTCCTGCACAGAAAGAGCATAGCAGTTGGCCAAACCGTGGTGCATATGCAAAACCATGCTCAAGCCCGCAGAAATAGGATGCACGGTGCCCACAAAGCCTGCAGCCATACCGCCCAGAAACGAAGCAATCATCATCAGCTCGCGATTGTCATCGCTCATCATATCATCTGAAAGAAAAATGCGCTTGCAGAGATCAATGGCTTTTTCCGAGAGCGCATCGACAACGGCATTGCGGTAGGATCCTGTAATGCTTTCAAAACAGTGCATATAGGTGTCAATGCCTGTGTAGAAATACTGGTTGCGCGGAACAGAGGCTGTAAGATCAGGATCGAGCAGGACCTGATCAAACATGGTAAAGTCGCTGTTCATACCGAGTTTAAGGTTTTTGGCCTCATTGCAGACAATACCTGTGCGCGAAGTTTCAGAACCTGTACCCGAGAGTGTTGGCACGGCAATCTTATAGGGTGCGGGATTTTTCACCAGTTCCCAGCCCTGATAGTCTTCAGACTTACCGGGATTGGTCAGGAGATTGGCCACGCATTTACAGGTATCCATGGTCGATCCGCCGCCAAAGGCAAGCATGGCACAGGGGAGCTTGCCATGCAGGTGTTCCTTGACCTGTTCGGTAATGGCATCCACTCCATGCGTTGTGGGCTCATCTGTGGTGTCGACATAAAGGACAAGATCACTGTCTTCAACGGGAAGACGGGCGCTCAGATCGCGATTTTGAAAAAAATGGTCCAAAAAGAAAATAGCCGGTCCTTTGACCAAAAGACGGCGTTTTTGAAGCATGTCATCAAGCTGAAGCAGGCTTCCTTTACCGATCATATAGTAGCCGACATTTTTGGCATTGCGGAACATAGCTCTATCCTTCAAACAGTTTCGCGCCCAATGGCGTGATTGTTATGGTTTGCGCTTAACCTTGCACGCCCTTAGAGACCAAGATGGGTCTGCCAGGCCTGCACCGTATTCTTGATAAGCATGGCAATGGTCATGGGACCAACGCCGCCAGGAACAGGAGTTATGGCACTGGTCTTATCCTTGATCGCCTCAAAGTCGGCATCGCCGCAAATGCCGTCTTTGGTACGATTGATGCCGACGTCAACGACACAGGCACCGTTTTTGATCATGTCACGACCGAACATTCTGGGCCGCCCAACAGAAAGAAAAAGAAAATCCGCATTGCGGCAGTGCTCGGCAAGATCTTCGCTCTTGGAATGACAGATCGTCACCGTGGCATTGCCCACGGGACCTGGCTGGGCAAGCATCAGGGCAAGAGGTTTACCCACAATATTGGATCGTCCGACGACCACGGCCCTTTTGCCTGCACAAGCAAGGCCGTAACGCGCGAGCAGTTCCAGAATGCCCTGTGGCGTACAGGGACGCAGACCAGGCAGGCCAAGAGTCAGACGACCGGCATTGTCGGGATGAAAGCCATCAACATCCTTGTCAGGAAAAATGCTCAGAAGGCACGTTGCGGTATCGATATGGCGAGGCAAAGGCAGCTGTACCAGAATACCGTCAATGTCCGGACTCTCATTGGCCTGGGCAATGCGCGCAAGCAACTCATCCTGACTGACAGTGCCAGGCAGTCGACTGCTCAAAGTGCGTATGCCGACACTTTCACAGGCTTTTTCCTTATTGCGAACATAAATTTCACTGGCCGGATCATCGCCGGCAAGAATCACTGCAAGGCCTGGAGCACGCACCCCTTTGTGACAGAAACTCTCAATCGTTTCCTTAAGCTCCTGACGGATTTTCAGAGCTGTGGCCTTGCCATCAAGCAGAAGCATACTATCTCCCAGCAGGGGCAGAAGAGTATGCCTCTTCTGCCCCTAGGCAATCTTAGTCGGAAACCAAATAATTAGCCTGCAGCGTCGGGCCATAGAAATCGGCCTCTTCCTCAAGTTCTTCTTCAATGCGCAGCAGCTGATTGTATTTTGCCATACGTTCACTGCGGCAGAGAGATCCGGTCTTGATCTGACCAGAATTCACCGCCACGGCGAGATCGGCAATGAAGCTGTCTTCGGTTTCACCGGAACGGTGAGAAATAACCGTAGTATAGCCATTCTCCTTAGCCATCTCTATGGTATCAAGGGTTTCGGTCACTGTGCCGATTTGATTGAGCTTGATCAAAATGGAATTGGCCACACCCTTCTCGATGCCTTCAGCAAGAATAGCGGGATTGGTGACAAAGAGATCATCACCCACCAGCTGTACCCGATCACCCAGACTTACGGTAAGCATGCCCCAACCGTCCCAGTCATTTTCAGCCATACCGTCTTCAATGGAAATGAGTGGATATTTCTGCGTGAATTCTTCAAGCCAAACGGTCATTTCGGCATTGGTGAAGGTTTTATTCTCGCCCTTGAGGATATATTTGCCGTTTTCGTAGAATTCCGAAGAGGCTGCATCAATGGCCAGGAAGACATCTTCACCCGGTTTATAGCCAGCTTCTTCAATGGCTTTAATGATATAGGCAAAAGCCTCATCATGACTCTTGAGATTGGGAGCAAAACCGCCTTCGTCGCCAACACTGGTCACATGACCATCCTTGGCGAGAATGGTTTTCAAGGTATGGAAAATTTCCGAACCCATGCGCAGGGCTTCGGAATAGACATCCGTACCGGCGGGCATGATCATGAATTCCTGAATGTCAAGATTATTGGGAGCATGGGCACCGCCATTGATGATATTCATCATCGGCACAGGCAGCATTTTGGCGTTGATGCCACCAAGATAACGGTAAAGAGGCATACCGCAGAATCTGGCCGCAGCGCGGGCGCAAGCCATAGAAACACCAAGCATGGCGTTGGCACCAATCTTGGATTTATTATCGGTATCGTCAAGATCAAGCAGCTGCATATCGATCTGGACCTGGCGCAAAGCATCCATACCCTCAATTTGATCGGCAATAAGGGTATTGACGTTGGTGACGGCATTGCTCACACCCTTACCCTTGTAACGCTGTTTATCACCATCACGCATTTCAAGGGCTTCCCGACTGCCTGTGGAGGCTCCTGAAGGCACAGCGGCACGTTCCTTGATCCCGCTTTCCAATTCCACTTCCACTTCAACCGTGGGATTTCCGCGAGAATCGAGAATTTCGCGTCCAAAGACCGAGACAATATTGCTCATACCATGCTCCATAAAGCGTAGACAAGCTACGGTTGAGATGTGCGGAAAACTGCAGCCAAAAAAACGAAATTAACGCGGGCTTTGCGTTTTTGCGCTGATTATTCTACACCTTGCTTTTTCTCTGCACAAGCCGAGTTTTGGCGGCCTGGCGCCTGCAGGCTCAGCAAGGCATTGCTCTCGCTAAGACAAGAAACGCAGCCCTTCGAGCACAAGGTCTGCACGCACGACATCAAAGAGCTCACGAAAAGAGTGGACAAAGCCACCGGTTCCAATAGCCATCGCCTGCCTGCCAAGATAATTGCGGCTCTCTTGCACAAGTCCGGCCACAAGGCTGCGCAGGCCAAAAAAAAGCCCTGTTTGAATGCAGGCTTCCGTATTTTGCCCGGGACTGAAGGCCAGGGCCGTTTTAGGAAAACTGACCTCAGGCAGCTGGGCTGTGCGCGCTAAAGACTGTCTGGCCAGAGTCGGACCCGGCAGAATCAGGCCGCCAAGAAAGGTATCACCTGCAAGACAGTCTATGGTGATGGCAGTACCGAGATCAACGACGATAAGCTTTTCCGCCTGATAGAGTCTGCGCGCTGCATAGGCTTCCACAAGCCTGTCGCTGCCAAGAGCCTGCGCAGGCTGATAAAGATTGAGAAGGGGGACAGGACAGTCGCGTGGTACCGAATACAGGGGGGCTGAAAGCAGCGGGGCAATGCTCCTGCTGACCTCTGCTTCCATCTCAGGCACAACCGAGCAGAGCAAAGCACCCGCTAGATCCGCTGGTTTAAGGCCATGGCGAGCTAGAAGTGCTGAGAAAGAGGCAAGCAGACGCTCCTCGTTGAGATCCGCGCAGCGCAGAGACTGGGCTTTGTCAAGAAGTGCGTTGCGGCTAGCCAGGGCCATCTTGACCCTGCTGTTGCCGATGTCAAAAAGCACGCGTATCTGCTGCATGCGTAACCTAAAAGAATTTGCTAGAATTCAAGTGTTCCCGGAGTACGCGGGAAGGGGAGCACGTCGCGAATATTGCCAGTACCTGTAAGCAGCATCAGCAAACGCTCAAAACCCAGACCGAAACCCGCATGCGGCACCGTTCCAAAGCGCCTGAGATCAAGATACCACCAGTAGTCCTACACCGTATCCCCCAAAGCCTGCATTTTCTCCTCAAGCTTATCGAGACGTTCTTCACGCTGTGAACCGCCGATGATCTCGCCGATGCCCGGCACGAGCACATCCATAGCCGCTACCGTACGCTGATCGTCGTTGTCGCGCATATAAAACGGCTTAATGCTGCGTGGATAATTGGTGATAATCAGAGGGCTTGCACAGTATTCTTCAGCAAGATAGCGTTCGTGTTCGGTCTGCAGATCGGTTCCAAAATCCACGGGATAGACAAATTTTTTGCCGCTTTTCTGCAAGAGTTCAATACATCTGGTGTAGTCAAGCCGTGCGTAGGGAGTCGGTGAAGACCAGGCTCTGAGCCGATCAAGCAGGCCTTTGGCTACAAACTTATCCAGAAGCGCAAGATCTTCGGCACTTGCCTCGAGCACCTGACCAATCACCGCTTTAAGAAAAGTTTCAGCCAGCTGCATGAGGTCTTCAAGATCAGCAAAGGCCATCTCTGGCTCGACCATCCAGAATTCTGCCGCATGGCGTGGTGTTCGAGAATCTTCAGCACGAAAGGTCGGACCAAAGGTATAAACACGACCCAGAGCACAGGCTAGGGTTTCTGCTTCAAGCTGACCTGAGACCGTCAGCTGACAGGGGCGGGAAAAAAAGTCGTCTTGTCCGCCTGCGCCCTGCGTACTGACATGGAACATTTCACCAGCCCCTTCACAGTCGGAACCTGTGAGAATGGGCGTATGAACATAGGCAAAATGCTGCTGCCGAAAAAAGTTGTGGATGGCGAAAGCCGCTTGTGAGCGAATGCGGAAAATGGCGCCATATTTATTGGTTCGGGCTCTGAGATGGGCAATGCTTCTGAGAAATTCGTCACTGTGGCGTTTTTTCTGCAAAGGATAGCTCAGAGGATCGGCAAGGCCAAAGATCGTAATTTCACGAGCATGAATTTCCCATTGCTGTTCCTTGCCTGGCGAGGCCACAAGGGCACCTCTGAGCTTCAGAGACGTTCCATTCTGGGCCTGTCCAAGGGCCTCATGGGCAGGTGTTCCCTCATCCACAAGACATTGCATATTGCCAAGACACGAACCGTCATTGACTTCGAGGAAAGAAAAACCGCGGCAGTCTCTGCGCGTTCTGATCCAGCCGCAAATGGTCATGTCATCACAGGGGGCCTGGGCTTTTTTGGCATCCACAATCAGTGTTCGATCCATGCCATACTCCTTGAAGGCTTTTGCCGTATTGACGAGCATGCGTTTTCTTCCCGACTCTGTCAATTGTCGTTTCTCAAGCCTGATAGCCAGCGGCAATGCCTTGTTCACCCTAAGACCACGCAGAAGCAAGAATGAAAGCTTGACCTGAGAGGCGGGAATGTGAAAAAGTGCCAACACTTCTCTGGCATGAATGCCCAAACTCAACCGTGGAGGCAGCGTCGTTTTCTGCAGGCAGCAGAAACAAACGCTGAAAACTATGTTTAAACAATGTCTTACGCTTTTGCTCTTTGTGTTGTTCCTAGGTTGTTCCACCTCTGCCTGGGCCGATGGCCAAAGTGCTACGGCTCAGCCTGGCAAACCAGTAGCCGATAAACCCGAAAAGGGTTCAAGACTTTCAACGCCCGTAGCTATCATGGGTGAGGGTTCGGACAGTCTTGGTGCCAGACTCGTCATGCGCCTCAAAGAACGCTTCAACCAGAGCAATCTCTTCACACTTTCCAACGAAGTGGACAAGGACGCTCCCATGCTCATGCTGATGATTAGCACGCAGCCTGAATTCAGTGATCGTCCTGGCATCGGCTCAGTCTACAGTATTTGCTGGGTTTTTAAGCAAGGTAAAGGCTACCTGCCCTTTTTACTCAGGCATGCCGGTGGTATTGTCAATGGTGACGATCTCGAAGGGCTCGTTGACAAGCTGTATGAACGTACCGATGGCGTAGCCAGCCGTTACGCCCATTTGTGGAAATAGCCTTTTTCAACCAACGGTTTTGCAGGCTTTCTCCCAGGGGAAAGCCTTTTTTGTTACAATTCTCATCCTCTGCAGCAGTCAAAAACTATCACAGCAAAATCAACGGGAGACAAAAAGTCATCAAGGCTTGTCCGGCAGTTTTTAGCCCACAGTCAACCTTTGCTCTCCCAGTTATACGTGTCCCAGATGGCTTTACAGCAGCTCGGCTCAATACTTACGCACAATCGTAACGTTATATTTTCAGCACTTGATTGCAGGCAGCTGAACAAAAAGCTGATTACGAAATGCTTCCCTAACTCCTTTGAGCTCAACCTGACCAAAAGAGCCCCCGGCCTTTGCTTGGGGGCTCTTTTGGTTATGGCATGCTCAAATGCTTCAATTGGTTGCCTGGCCTTAAGCATGCACTTGTCGAAAGCATCCAAAATCGAAAGCCCAGGCAAAACAGTTCCTACCCAAGATCGTGAATATGGACAATGGCAACGCTATTGTCACCTGGCAGGACAAAGAAGCTTGTGACTTTGCGTTCCTTCATCATGCGTCGCGCCTGTTCAACTGTTGCTCCCACATCGATAGTATAGGGATTCACAGTCATCAGTTCCTCGGCCGTTTTTGTCAAAAGGTCCGGACACATGGCACGTCGTAAATCACCATCGGTAATGATGCCCACAAGCCTGCCATGATCTGTCACCCCAACGCAACCGAGCATTTTCTTGCTCATTTCCACTATGACAATACTCATAGGATCATGAATATCACAGAGCGGAACAGCCGATCCGGTATGCATGATATCGCGGATCCTGAGCAATTTCTGCCCAAGACTACCTCCGGGATGAAAGGACTTAAAGTCTTCAGGCGTAAAACCACGTGCCTGCATCAGTGCCATGGCCAGAGCATCGCCCAGAGCGAGACTCATGGTTGTCGACGTGGTCGGTGCACAGTCAAGAGGGCAGGCCTCATGCACTGTAGGCAAGACAAGGCAATGATCAGCGTGCTTGCCCAACGGACTTTGAGGATTTGACGTTATGGCTACCACAGGCAGAGCATGGGTCTGCGCATAAAAAAGAATATCACTCAGTTCAACGGTATTGCCTGAATTGGAGATTGCCACAAGGGCATCACGCGGGGTCATCATGCCAAGGTCTCCGTGGCTGGCCTCGGCTGGATGAATAAAATAGGCGGGAGTACCGGTACTGGCCATGGTTGAGGCAATCTTGCGGGCAATATGACCGCTCTTCCCCATGCCCGTGACCCCCACGCGACCTTCGATAGACAAAAGACATTGCACACAGCGCGTAAAATTGACATCGAGGGAGCGACTCAGCTGCAAAAGAGCCTCGCCCTCCTGACGGACGGTATCAATGCCCTGCCTCAGGGCCTCCTGGACGTCAAAACGGAATGTCTTCTTCATCAAACCTGTCAGCGTGAAAAACCGGCCATCAGGCCAAAAACGCTGCCTCCGCTGTTAGCCAACGCGCCCAAATCCCCGCCCGCAAGCACGAGGATATCTGGACCTCAACTGAAATCTTCTTGCCTGTTTGCCTTTCCTGCTGCATACGCTCTTTGGCTGCTGAGCAAGCCGTGTCAGCCTGTGGAGAGACAGCAAGATCGAGAGGCTGTACTTGCTTCATAGCCAGCAAAAAACACAGGGGGGAATTTGAAACTAAACGTGTTCTTTGGGCAGTCAGGTTTCCGCAAGAAATCCTCCTGCTTCAGGCGAGAGAGGATGTCAACCTGCCAAGCCATGCCTCATCTGACAATTTAGACGTATGCAGGTACGCCTTCTTTCCAAAAAAGTCAGACTACGCAAGACTCTGTCCCTGACTTGCCAGCACACGCTCCAGCACCTCGCGCAGGGCACCCTGTCCCCCGCAGCTCGCAAGCACAAGATCTGCGGCTGCACGCACGCTTTGCTGGGCATCAGCCACACATACTCCCAGAGAACACATGGCAAAAGCCGGCAGATCAGTCAGGTCATCACCTAAAAACAAGGCTTGCGAAGCATCACAACCGCTTTCAGCAAAGATTTCCTGCAGAGCCTGCGCCTTTTCCAGTCGTCCCAGACGGAACAGAGAAATCCCAAGATCCATAAGTCTCCTGCGCAGGGCTCCGCAGTCACGCCCTGAAAGTACGGCAATGCGTAAGCCTTTTTTTTGCGCAAGCACACAGCCAAGGCCATCTCTGGCATTGAAACGCTTCAGGCTCTCACCTTCTGCGCTATAGAGTAGCCCACCATCTGTCAAGACGCCATCCACATCCGTAATAATCAGCCTAATCTTGGCAAGACGCTGCTCAAGACTGGATCTAAGCGCCTTACCCTCAATAATCGCCCGGACCTGTTCCAAATCTTCTGCCGTATCCACACCCGGGCCAAAAGCCTGCGTTTGCAGCACCTGAATAGGCAAGCCCGCTTGCAAAAGTCGCAGTTGCTCGAGTTTTTCAATCTGTTCAAGAGACGAAGGCGCAAGGGCACCAAAGCGCTCAAGGGCTTCACGACGGTAGGCATAGACGCCGATGTGGACAAAATACGTGCAGTCTGTGCCTTTATCCCGCACATAGGGAATAGGACTGCGACTGAAATAGAGCGCCCGCCCCTGATCATCCATGACGACCTTAACAAGATTGGGATCATGGACACGTTGCTCTTCAGTCTTGGGCAAAGCATAGGCAAGTGTTGCCACAGCAGGGCTGTCCTGGCCCCGCATGCGCACAACAAGGCGTTCAATGGCCTTGGGGTCCAAAAGCGGTTCATCGCCCTGAATATTGATATAAACATCGGCATCGTACTTTTTCGCCACTTCCTGCAGACGATCAGAGCCGCTGGCACAGTCCTGGCTTGTCATGCAGACCTTGCCCCCGGCTGCACGTACGACACAAGCAATGCGTTCATCATCGGTGGCCACCAAGACATCATCCAGGCCTGGCACCTGTCTGGCCCGATCAAGAACATGCAGGATCATGGCTTTGCCTGCAATCTCAAGTAAGGGTTTGCCCGGAAGCCTTGTGGAATGGTAGCGTGCGGGAATCACGGCCATGATGCGCATGCGAAACTCCTTTTAGCTGCAAGCTCGCTCTTTGACGAGTGCATCGAGTGCTTTGAGTACAGGCAAAAGTTTGGACAAATCGGCAAAAGACAGCATATTGGGTCCATCGCAGGGTGCCCGATCCGGATCCGGATGGGTTTCCATGAACAGCGCGGCAATTCCCACAGCCACTGCCGCACGTGCAAGGGTCGGCACAAACTCCCGCTGTCCACCGCTTTTACCGCCTATGGCGCCTGGCAGCTGCACTGAATGGGTGGCATCAAAGACCACGGGCTGACCTGTACGCTTCATGATCGCCAGTGAACGCATATCCACCACGAGATTATTGTAACCAAAGGTCGATCCACGCTCACAGAGCAATATTTGGTAATTGCCCTGACTTGTTGCTTTGCCAAGAACATGCTCCATCTCCCAGGGAGCCAGGAACTGTCCCTTTTTGATATTAACGGCTTTCCCCGTGGCCTGGGCTGCCAAGAGCAGATCCGTCTGTCGGCAGAGAAAAGCGGGAATCTGCAGGATATCTGCCACTTCTGCCACAATTCTGGCCTGCTCGGGACTATGGATATCGGTGATCACAGGCAGATCAAAGCGTTCGCGCACTTCGGCGAGAATCGCAAGACCTTCTTTCAGGCCAACACCACGAAAGCCCTGCAAAGAGCTGCGATTGGCTTTGTCAAAACTCGATTTAAAAACAAGGCCGATATCCTGTCTGGAAAAAATCTCAGACAGCGCTTCTGCAGCTTCCAGCGTCTGCGAGCGGCTTTCTATGGCGCAAGGACCGGCAAAGACAACAAGAGGCAGATCATTGGCTATGGTCAGCTCTTTTTGCTGAGAGGGCGTTGAAAGCAGAATATTGGTGGACATGCAAGCCTCGACGGTCTTCAAAGGGAGAGATTATTGTCGGGAAAACTGGGGAATTTGCTTGAGATGCTGCGGCGGGATAACGTCTCGACAGATGCTTTCGCTGCTCAGTCTGCCCAGACCGCGCGAACGAATGAAAGCAAGGTGCCTGGCCAGAGTCTGAAGATTCTGCTGCATATGCCGGTCCAGAGAACCGTTGCCTGAATATTCTTTGGCGAGTTGCGCCTGCAGGTCCTGCATACGAGCAGGATCAGCACCGGCGATGCGTTCAAGCTGACTCTTGTACTGATTGGCCGAGGTCAAAAGCGTCTGATAATAATCGTTCAAAAGATGCTGCGCCTGCTGTTTTTCAGCTGGCGTGGGCGCCTGTTTTCCACTTGCTTTGAGCAGTTTGAGAATTTCAAGATAGCGGAAGGCGTAGGCACGAATGGTTTCGGCCTGATAGAGACTTGAACGCAGTGTATTCTCCATAAAATCAAGTTGCTGCCGTTCACGAGCCTGCTCGCGCTGATCAATCATATTGCGCAGCTGATCGAGATTGGCACGCATACCGTCCGAAGCCGTTGCCTTACGCACCCGGTCAAGCTCAGCCAAAAGATCGCCATGTTGATTGAGCTGCAAAGCCTCGTCCGGCTTGCCAGCAACCTCTGCCTGCGCTTGCTCTGCTGCTTTGGGCCGATTGGCCTGCATTGGCTGCCCGTTTTCGGGTCTTGTCTCGCTCAGGAGTTTCAGACGGTTGGCACTTGCCGTGTTAATGCCTGCCAAAACCAGCCGAAAGCCGAGATCCCGGGCCCTGTACTCACCCTTATTGGTATACAGAGGAAATTCGTCGCGCGCCCCGGGGAGCACACCACTCTCTTCGCTTAAAAAACTTCCGCCTTTGCAAATCAATCCGCCTGAAGCGCCATGTAAACGGCTGTGCAAATAATTGCTCGCCCCAAATTCTTCAATGGTCAGATGGAAAAAACCGTCAATCATTTCACGCACATTGCCCATGGTATCATAGAGCAGAAGCGGATTGGGCTTACGCTGGCCAATGGGCAGAGGGGACTCAAGCAGGGCCGTTCTTTCGCTGCGAAACGCTCCATAATCTTCAGCCTTTTCTCCTGCACGCAGAAAGTCATCCTTGTTTCTGCGGTCCTCTTCGCGTACGGCACTGCCACCACGGGCGCCGTATTCCCATTCTTCTTCCGTTGGCAAGCGCAAAAAGCCGATATTATTGGTGTCGGCGTAACTCGGCAGAACATCCTGATGGTGGGCAATCAGCCAGGCATTGTAACGCTTCAAAAAGCTCTGAACATCCAGCCAGGAAATCTCAACCACAGGCAGAGTTCCACTGCGCTCAAGACTTCGTGGGCAGGCTGCCTCATTGAGCTCCCCTTCCGGGGAAAGTGCTTGCATTACACTATCCCACTGCTGGCGGCTGATCTCATATTTGGCGAGAAAATAATAGGAAAAACTTTCTTTTTGCTCTACCCCAAGATGCGAGCGCCAGGCTTCAGGCAGATCGTCTAAGGCAAACGATGCCGCAATATGACTTTCAAAACGACTTTCAAAGATCTGCCGTTCTTTCTGGGTATTGCCAATGCCCATGGTAAAGGGCCGGTCGCGATTCACGCCGCCAGGAACAGCAATGGCCCGCAAGACGAGTTTTTGCCCGCAAGGCATTGGTAAGAAAAGATCATCGGCGTCTTCCTTGGGATTCCAGGCGCTTTTGGACTCAAGCGGAGCGTTTTGAGCTCGTATGGCAGCTTGTGTCTCATAGCTTGGCAAGGCAAAAAACAAAGCAAACGACAGCAGCAAGCACACGGCATGGCGCAGGCAAAAAAAACGCATCTTAGACCTCTCGAATCACAGCTGAAGGATCCACGCAGGAGGCTTTGATGGCCGAACGCACACAGGCCGCTGCCGAAAGCAGCAGAACACAGGCAACAATGAGCAGGGTATCACTGAAGCCAAGATGGCAGAGCGCAAAGCCACCGCTCTGCTCGGCAAAAAAGCAATCAATGCTCACGCTGACAAGACCGTAGACCAGAAAAGCAAGAGCAAGACCACTTGCCGTTGTCAAAAAGATCTGCACAAGGGGATAGCTGATAAGGGCCAGACGAGAAAAACCGAGCAGTCTGAGCAGGCCCAGCATGCGCAGCTTTCGGCTTACCGAGGCCTGCGCGGAGCTGAGAGTATGAGCCAAAAAGCCTGTGCCGACAGCAAGAGACAAAATCAAAAGCACATGCTTCAGGGATGAGGCAAGAGAACGAATAGCAGCAATTTCCCGGGCTTTGGTTGAAACTTCGATGCCACGAGCCTTCAACTCGCGACTGACACTTTCTACGCCGTCAAGATCCTTGGCGTAGAGGCGAAAACTTCCGTAGAGACGCTCAGCCTGACGGGGACGGCCGCTCATACCACGCTCCGGCACCGCCAGCTCATCGTGATAGTCCTGAATGGCTTCCAAAAGCGCAAGCGGCACAAAACCCATACTCCGATCGGCAATCTTGGCCGGCATAATATCACAGACGGTGAGCTTCAAGGGCATTGATTCAAAACGTCCATCTTGCGTTCTGCGACCAAGTGGAGCGACCAGTTCTGAACCCAGATGCACACCAAGCCGTTCAGCAGCCCGCTCGGAAAGGACAATCTCCGGCACTGTCCCGTCCTCTGGCTCCTTAAGACCATAATGGCTGAGGACAGGTTCACCAGGAGCGCAGGGCTCAAGATGCACAACCTGAGAGCCCTTCTCGCCCTGAAGGGTCACATCAGTGGCCATGGCGCGAATACGGCCAATGGCAAAACGGGCTCCTGGCAGTTTGGCAAACTGGGCAATATCGGAAGCTGTATACGATCGCTCCACATCACTGCTTGTGGGCGTAATGATCAGAACCGCAGGATCCTGGAGGAGTTTGGCACGCATGGCCAAAATGACACCATTGGCCACGCCGTCAAGAACGAGAATGGGGGTGAGCATACTTGCGAGCGCCAGGACAGCACAAAGCGACAGTGTTCTCTCATACAGCCAGTCACGCCATGCCAAAAAAAACGCAAGGTGGCTTTTGCTCATGCCTCTGGCTCCTCAGCTCATCAGCCGGGCAGTAGTACCCTGTTCGGACTCTTCAAGCACAAAATGCCATTCACGCAAGGCATGGGATCTGACAAGGCTCACATTGTGGGAGACCAGAATCAGCGTTGCCCCTTCGTCATCCACGGCCTCAAGAAAAGCCTGCATAACGCACTGCGCGTGCATGGGATCCAGTGCCGCTGTGGGCTCGTCAGCCAGAATGATTTCAGGCGAAGGCAAAAGTGCCCGCACAATAGCCACTCTTTGCCGCTCCCCCACAGACAGCGTTGCAGGCAAAGCCTGCATTTTCTGCGCAATACCCAATTTTCCGGCCAGACGCTGGGCACGATCAAGAGCCTCTTCGGCCTGCATGCCACGCATGGTCGCCACAAGGGTCATATTCTGGGCAACATTGAGAAAGGGCAGAAGCTCGCCAGTCTGCAGGACATAGCCCACATGCTTAAGACGCAGGGAGCAAAGCCTTTCACTCTGCTTAAGCCTAAAGAACTCCAGAATATCCCAGGATTGCTGCCCACTCTGAAAGACAAAGCGGTCACAAGCATCCGGTGCCAGCACAAAACCCAAAATATCCAGGGCCGTACTTTTGCCGCAACCGCTCTCACCGATGATGGCAATCTTTTCACCGCGCCGCAGGCTGAAGTGAGGCATCTGAAGACGATAGCCGCGTGCGCCTTGGCGACGTTTTTCAAGATTGTCTATGGCGTAAAGCAGATCGTGAACGCTAGCCATACCGGTCTCAGGGGAGCATTTTAAGGGGGACACGGTAGACACAATCATCGGCATTGGTGGCTTCAAAGCATTCCCAGTGCGTATTGTCGCTGTCATA
>JAGADH010000143.1 GCA_017613715.1 Desulfovibrio sp.
AAGACGGACTTCGGGAAATGTTCCGTTCAGTACGGAAAGATACGAAGTCCAGCGCTCTCCTTCCTCCAAAGCCTCCCACGCTAAATCACGCAAAGCCACATAGCAATCTGAAAGATCATGCTGATCGGTATCAATGATCAGATCAGCTGACACAGGCTCATCAAAAGCATCAGAAATGCCCGTAAAATTGGCTATTTTACCCTGTGCGGCACGTGCGTAAAAGCCCTTGGTGTCTCTTTTGGTCAAGGTTTCCAGTCCACAGCGAACCCAGACTTCCTTATAGAGGGGAATGCATTCCCGATTGAGCTGGCGCATGCAGGCATAGGGAGTGATAGCCGAAACCACACAAACTTTTCCCTGATCATGCAGCTCAAGCACGTATTCACGCATAGCATCAATATTCTGAATACGATCTTCACGGCTAAAGCCATGAAAACCCCGCTGAATACGAAAGCGGTCAGCATCCACAAATTCTGCGTCATAATCCTGCGACTGCAAAAAAAGACGGAGTAACGACCCCAACGTCGTCTTACCACTGCCTGAAAGGCCAAGTAACCAAATAACAGGTGTCATGCTATCCTCGCTTTGCTTTGCTGCAGCGTCCACATACGCCACATCCAAAGAAAGCAAAATCCGTTCCAAAGGACAAAAAGCACCGATCATTCGGGAAAAAATAGCCTTCTTTTGTCAAAATACTGACGGCAATCAGAACTATGGAATTGATAGTCCAATGGTCTGCAAGCTCAGCAGGATCTGCCGTCGGGTGAAAATTTAAAGACATCCTCAAGGGTAATGGAATCGAGCGCCTTATTCAGCGATTTCTGCAGATTGCCCCATACATCATGCATCTCACAGTCAGAATAGCGTTCACATGAATCAGGACAATTCAAACACGTGGAGAGTTCCATGCCCCCCTCCATCACATTGAGAATCGTGCCAAAGGAGACTTCTTCTGGCTTCCGCAAAAGAACATGTCCGCCTTTGGCGCCACGCACGCTGTCCGTGATGCCGGCAAGACGCAGCTGACGCAGAATCTGTTCGATAAACTGTGCGCTGATCCCCGTTTTGGCAGAAAGAATACTTGAAGAAACCGGACTTTTGTCATGCTGCGCCAAGCAGAACAGGATGCGCGCAGCGTATCGTGTCTTGGCTGAGAGTTTCATCAGAAATTTTCGGCGTGGAAACCCCGTAATTCATCTTGGGGAGGAAACGCCGCCTCCGCTTTCTTCCTTGGTTAGACACATTATTTCAGCTTGAAGCCACATACTCTCAAACGCCAGGCAAAAAACGCCGCCAACAATATTTTCAGACGATCCCCCCAGAAAATCACCAATATAGCCTTCACTTTTTTGACTGCTCAAGCATCACCTCGCTCTTTGGCTTGTTCCTACCCGATCCATTCTGAAGCGAATAACTCTTGCAAGGTGAGGAGTTGTCTTTTGACATGGCAGGGCATTACTTACTGCCAACTCCTGACGACCAGCCAAAAACGGGTCTTTGAGCAAACAAAGGCAAAACAAAGGCTCGTTATTGCTGTTTCTCTAAAGTATACCATGGAGAGTGTTTTCAATCTAGACCGTTAGCACTTTTAAAAACAGCTCTTGCCGAGAAAAATCCTTTTAATTCAGCATGTTACTCTGCCAAAAAATCGATTCAGATGCCACCCGCAGTTTGTGCCGGGCTTTCTTTTGAACAGGCAAAAAACACACATCGGTTCATGGCAGAGTATTGCCGAAGCTTCCGCATCGGCTCCTGTACGGAAAAGCAGATGACAAAAGCCGTGTCGTAAACGGCACGGCTTTTGTACATCCTAAGCGATTAAGGAAATCTTTAGGTTTTAGCTAATTTACGCAGCTAAGCCTAAACTTCCACATGTTCAATATTCGGAGGAATTTCCATCATACTGATGAGCAGGGGCTTGAGGAAACTCCACTTAATATTGTGTTCCTCATAGACTTCCATCATATCACGAATGGCGTCCCAGCAGTTGTGGCAGGGCGTGACAACCATTTCAGCGCCTGTGGCGCGGATCTGATCGAGCTTATTCTTGAGCCCAATATTGCGCTCCTTGCGGTAACGGCCAATACCGTTCATACCGCCACCGCCGCCGCAGCAGAAATTGTGCTCCTTATTGGGATCCATTTCACGGAAATCCTCGGCGATATAGGACATGATTTCACGTGTATAACGGCCAAGACCATCATTGCGAACATAGTTGCAGGCGTCCTGCAGGGTGCAAGGCATCTTCAGCTTCTTCTCAGGATTGATCTTGAGCTTGCCTGTACGCAGAACATGGGCAACCCATTCCACATAGTGCATAAAGGGCACCGGCGGATCGCCACTTTCACGGCCTCCCCAATAGGGCCCCTCGACCACGGTTGCTCTGTGAGCATGACCACATTCTGTGCCGACCACGACCTTGGGCTTGAGACGTTCTACGGCGTCATAAATGCGCTTGACATTCATAGCACAGCCTTCAAAGTCACCGGCGAACATGGTCAAGGACGTAGTTTCCCAGCCCACGCGGGGAACAGTCCAATTAGTCCCGGTGACGTGGAAAAGGATGGCTGCCTGGGCAAGATCTTCGGGATAGTGCTTGGGTTCACGGGCATTACAGATGTACATGACATCGGCGCCGACCTTTTCCACAGGAATCTCAAGGCCCGGCCATTCTTCCGAATTTTCATCGCACATC
>JAGADH010000144.1 GCA_017613715.1 Desulfovibrio sp.
CAGAACTCTGGCAAGTGTTTGCGGACAGAAGTTCACATCAAGCCCTACCTTCACATATCCCACCTCCAGGTGCACACCTGAATCAGCCTGCCTCCCAAGAGGCAAACTGATAGACCCTATCTGAACGATCTGCATCGCTGCCGGAGCTGATGTTTTCGCCGGTAAAGAGCTGACCTTACGGCATCAGGCTGTAAAAGTGACGTAAGAAATTCCATGCGTCTGGCAGAACTCCTTCTTGCTTTGGCCACTTGCCTGCCATTCCCGCACTATCTCCATCATTTGTTCACGGCTGTGTCTGACCATAAAAAAACCTCCCGTTTTTGACCGGGAGGTTCGCATAAAAAATTGATGTTTGGAAAGAGGGGGTCTGTAACGCTTACGCTACTTGCGTACAAGGCGTCCGCATTGAGGTTGTGGCAAGGGATTATGCTCTGAGAGGTACTTGGTCAGAACATCGGCGTCAACGGGTTCTGGCGAGGCAATGCGCTTGCCGTGGGTCAGCATCTCGAAAAAGTCACCGCCTTCGGCCAGGTAGCTTGGTACAACCACAATATAGCGCTTCTTGGTGCGCAAGGGGCTATATTGGCCGTTTTTGTCCATCACTTCAGCTTTGAGCACGCGTTTGCCAGAGGCTTGAGAAGCATCGACAAGATAGCGCAGACCTGCTGTCTGGAGCATTTGCGGGCCCTTGGCGCCATTGTCAGCCACGCCGTGCTCCAGGGCTTCCCAGATCTGTTCACCGCTGTACTCGCGGATGACCACCTTGGAGCCAAAGGGGAAGGCTGAGAGAATATCTCCCTGACAGATGTCGCCGGCCTTGAGTGAAGCACGTACGCCGCCACTGTTGAGCAGAGCAAAGCTCGCTCCGTAGTGGCGTCCAAAATCCAGCATGGCATCAGCCATGATTATGCCTGTTAAACATTCGTTTTCGCGGCAGGCATCCATGCCGTCAGGTCCAAGCTGAATGGAATGGCTGCTGATCTTGTGCGCTCGATAGTCCGCAAGAGATTTGGCGTATTCGGCAATCTTGGCCGAAATAGCTTCATCTCGGGGATCTTCAGGTTGAAGTTCCCTGGCAGCACCGCTCCAGCTCGTGAGTACACCGTTTTCGTCAAAATGGCAGGCGAGTTCGCCAAGGTACTGTGTGGCCCGTTTGGCGGTGACCACAAGCACTGGCTGACCAGACGGTGAGTGTTCAACCACAGGATAGGGTCCTTCCTGGGAACCGGGTCCAAGGTAGGAGTGGGTATGACCGCCGACAATAACGTCAACGCCGTCAACACTGCGCGCCAGTTTTCGGTCATCAGGCAGGCCGATATGGGTGACAAGTACAATGCGTTTGACACCCTGCGCCTCAAGTTCTTTGACTGCTGCCTTGACTGTGGCTACCCTGTCCGCAAAAGCTGTCTGGGGGCAGGCATTGGCCAGACCCACAACTTCATCATTGGCCAGACCAATGATACCGACTTGATGTCCACCGATTGTACGGATGATATAGGCCGGTGTATCGCTGTAGAGCAGAGGACAACCTTTTTTCGGCTTGAGATTGGCTGCAAGGATGGGGAAAAGGCGTTTTGCTTCAAGATACTTGGCCAGATCTGCGCAGCCTTCGTCCCATTCGTGATTGCCCAGTGTTGATGCGTCCCAGGGTACAAGCTTGTTGAGCTCGGCGAGCATGGGGCTCTTATTCACACTGTAGAAGAGTGTGCCCTGAAACATGTCGCCGGCATCCAGAGCCAGTACATTGGCGCCTTGTGCCTTGGCATCCTTGATGGCAGCAGCAATGCGAGCCAGTCCGCCACGGCAGTTTTTGTCATCAAAACAAGCCCCGCCATCCTTGTCGATGCCGGCAATATGCGAGTGAGTATCGTTGGTGTGCAGAATGAGCAGATCAGCCTTGGTATCTACGGCATGATGCGGTTGTTTTGGTGCGCACGAGGCAAGGAGCAAAGCTGCACAGAAAACCAGTAGAACCTTGAAGAGAGGTTTGCACATGAAGATCTCCCGAGCGTTTTAGGCAGAGGGTGTACTTTTGTTATTTTTGCCTTTGACATAGAGCATCGCCACCATCAAAGCGGCTACGGCCAGCATGATACCGCCGATGGCAGGACGGAAACGCAGCCAGGCAATGGACATGATGATCAGCGACCAGGCAAGGCCAAGCAGAGCACTGACGAGACCTGCGCCTGCGTCGACAATTCTGCCAAGAAGGGGAATCACACTGGCAAGAACGGCAAGCGGCGCAAAGATCGTCTTGATGCCAAGAATGACGAGCAACGTACCCACAGCACGCAAGAGCCAGGTGATCATCTTATTGCTACTGTGCTCGGAGGCAAACATTTCATCCATGGGCACGTTCCCCATGGTCAGGACGCTAATGGTTTTGCCATTGGCAGCGACATACGGTTCAAAGCTGTCGCCCTTGGCCTTAGCGATAAGGCTGATATTGGCCGGAGGCGTCATGTGGAAGGTAATGCGCACGTCTCCGACTTCAGGTTTTGCCGGGCTTGCACCGATATAGAGGGTATTGCCTTGTTCATAGACGACCTGAGGCAATCTGTTAACGGGTACACGATTGATATTGCTTGTGGCGAAGGGCATCAGCTGCGGCTTGGCTCTGAGGACAGCAATGGTGATCTGCTCGCGTACGGACTGGTCTAGATTGACCGTGAATGGTTCTTTGCCGCCGATAGCACTGATTTGAAAAGGCGCCAGTCTGTAGGCACCAAGGTGAACATTCTTGGCTTCGACAGAGAAGTCTTTAATGTTCATCAGTGCCGTGTTGACATACAGGACGCGGGCATCGGGGGAGTGAAAACTTTCTGTCTTGACGGGAGCGCCAACCCAGTCGGTTTTGTACGAGTAGGTGGTGACCGTTTCTTCTCCGCCGCCGAGTTTCTGTCGTTTTTCACTCTTGCTTTGCTCGGTCCATTGAAAGAATTCTACCTCACGCTTCAGGGCAATGCCTTTGCCGCCTATACCAAAGACCGGGTCACGCAGAACATCATTGGTGTCGGCAAAACCCGTGGCATGAATCAGCTTGCCATTAAAGGCTGAATCCACCTGTTGCACGCTGTTAAGCTCCACAGCCTGTCCCTGAGCCTCATGAAGTGCATCTCTGGTTTTGACAAAGTCACCTTCATTCCACCAGAGCAGACCCGTGCCGACAATAAACAGGATAATGCCAAAGACAACTCCGCCAAACGACGAGCTGAGACGCGAAGACCAGCTCGTTGTCTTTGTTTCTGTGTACTCCATAGCTTGTCCTCCGTAGAACAGAAATGATCGATAACCCTAGAAGATCTAGCGAAAAAACAGTCTTTTGTCACGGTAGCCAGATAGACGCCGCAGGCAGAATAGGCTAGCATTTACCTGATTTTTGGCCATCTTCTTTTTGTTCTGGTTCAATACCGTGTTCGGAGGTTGACGTGGACGTCAAGGCCTTGTTTTTAACAGTGCCATTTGTTCTCTGTTACTTTGTACAGGCCATGGCAGAACCTGCTGTGCAAATCGACGAGACAACAGCAAATATCAGCGAGGGCCTTGACGCTCATGGGGAACGTCTGCTGCAAGAAGCAGAACATTTGAAATGTTTTGTGCTTGAAGATTGTCATGACGATGATCTTGCCAAGATATGCGCTCTCTTTCCAGGCATGGAGGAACTGCAGATTCAGAATGGAGAACATATCACAAAGCTTGCACCGTTGAGCAGTCTTACACAGCTCAAACGTCTTGCCATCAGCGATTGTGGCGCAAGCGATCTTGCAGCACTCGCCCTTCTGACGCAGCTCACAGATCTCCTTGTGGAATGCTCCATGCAAGATCTCTCGTGGATGGCGAATCTCAGCAATCTGACCACTGTGAGCCTAGCGTCAGACGAGTTGGTTTCGTTGAAGGGGCTGCCCTTGCTTCCCAGGCTTCGTACTATCAGTATCAGCGGTGGCCGGCCCGAGGATTTAGGCCCACTTGTGCAAGCGCTGCCCAATCTGCAAAGTCTCGACCTACGTGATATGCGTTTGCCGGATCTGACACCCTTAACTCGGCTCAGCGGTCTTAGATCGCTTTCACTCCACGGCTCTCAATTGCACGATTTCAGTGCGCTGGCTGCTTGTGCTCATCTTGAGAAGCTCGATTATTACGGCACAGAGGCAGACGACTACACAACGCTCGGAAAACTTATTCAAGTGCGGGAGCTCGAAGGAGGCATGACGCAGCTTGAGGATATTGCCTTTATTTCTGCTTTACCCAATCTCAAGAGTTTTTCCACGTTTTCCGAACCCATCAGGGATCTTAGTCCGTTGGCAAGTTCTTCGCTTGAAAAGCTGGTGCTTTGGGAAATTGGCAAGAACAGTGTGGAAGTCGATCTCAGTCCTGTGGCCAGGATACACAGTCTCAAGGATTTGCGTCTGCTCAGTGTTGAGCAGGTCAAGGGGTCCGGTAGCCTGGGCTCACTCGTGAATCTGGAACGACTGATCATCGAAGGTTACAATACCGACAGCGGGACAGAACAATTTGATTTGGCTGGAGCCGCTCAATGGCAGCATCTTGCTCAACTCATCCTGCGTGATGTGGATGTGCTGCATTTTGAAGCCCTTGCCAGCTGTCAAGCCCTGACAAGTGTTGAGCTCAAGGACATGCAGGGAGCAGGCGATCTTGCTGCTCTGAAAAAGCTGCCGCATCTCAAGTCAGTCGAATTGTCAGGCAATTTTCCTGCAGGCGCAGCCCAAGGCTTTGCTCCAGCCGTGGATGTCGATCAATAGCATGTTGGATCAGCCAGAAGGCCGCTTAGGCTTTGGGGCTTACTCGTTTGCGATTGGCCATATACCAGCGCTTTTGGCCAGGCCGGCAAAAAAATCGAGGAACCAGAGCGCTGACCAGTTTTCCGGCATGGTTGCACTTCCGCCGCTCGCATGCGCTGTAATGCGTTCACCTGAAGCATAGACAACCACGAGATCCAGCACCTCGCCGAGGGCTGAATCTCTCTTACTGTGGCCATTGAGTTTTGCCAGATGATGTTCCTCAAGCAGTTTTTGCAGGGCGGTAAGTTCTGCGAGAGGCACTTCTCCTGCAATTTGAAGATTGCCTTCATCACAGCGGATAGTGAAGACTGCGCTGTGTTTTCTTTTTTCAAGGGACATGAAC
Organism: Desulfovibrio sp.; assembly: GCA_017613715.1. Classification (GTDB taxonomy): domain Bacteria; phylum Desulfobacterota; class Desulfovibrionia; order Desulfovibrionales; family Desulfovibrionaceae; genus Desulfovibrio. Next base: position 5,143 of record JAGADH010000144.1, read on the forward strand.
CAGATTCCCTGGGGATAGGGCTGCCAGGCATCGGGAACAAAGATGCCATTCTGACTGTGTCCGACCTCGTCGTTCCAGGCAAAATGCACGGAAAAGGTCAGAATGTCTTTGCTGACAATTGTTTTGGGCGCATCTCTGCGTGAAGTGTCTTCACAAGCCCCATCGGGCCAGTCTTCTGCCAGAGCTTCGTCCGCGCCGGGAAAAATGGTCGTCATACAGCCTCCGATAAGCACGCAGACAAGCCAAGTGGCCACATGCCAGGCTACGCTGCGGAGTATGTCTCCCATCACTTCGTCCTTGTGCTTGAGAAATAGGCGAAAAGCCTTTTGGTCAGGTCTGTGTTCCCTGTGAATCTTGGACAGCAGGCTGGTATTTTGCCATGACGATGTCAAGCGTGTTTTCAGCTCTTAGTATAGCCGTGTGAGTCCCGGTCGTCGATGTCTATCCTGAATGGAGCCTGAAAGCCTTCTTTTTGATGGCCGACCTGCTCCGCGCATGCGTTTCAAAAGTCACTTGCGGAAATTCCTTGGCTGCAAGCAAAAGGGAAAGCTCATGAAACGTTGTCTTATCTTTGTGCTGGTTCTCTTGCTTGGTGTTCGTTCGTTGATCTGGGCGGACGACTCGGGTGACGAATTGACGATTCCTGTGCTGCAATGGCGCTGTGAACTCTGCAATGCCGAGTATTTCACTTTTGCACCGGATGATATCGGCTATCAATCGCAAAAAGCAGTTCACAAGGATATGACGTTTCAGCAGGCCAACTGGATGCGTCTGAAAGACCCGGGTACGTCCATTCCCAAATGTTCCAAACTGGATGGGGCGCATCTCTTTCGTCTCATGCGTTCATTGAACACCTCAGGCATGAAGATTGCCCAAAACATGCATGCCTATGTCGTGAGCAAGGAGAGTCGTGATCTTAAGGCCGCATTACTCAGCGTGCATTGCGGACTGTGTGGTTTGCAGGCCAAATGTTTTGCAGGCGACGATCTTGACAGCTACAGTAAGCTGAATCTTACTGAAAAATTGCATCTTTTTCATGTCTACGACAAAAGTTCTGTGCCGCCCTGTAAAGGCAAGCTTGCTTCAGGCAGAGATTGTGTGGCGCACGTTTTTCTTGTGGATCGGAAGCTCTCTATCAATTCTTCCATGGAGCTTGCCAGGCAGCTGCGCAGTGTGATCTGTTCGGACTGAGCGATCACGGGCTTGAACATTGAGAACTGAGAATGACCCCGGGGGATGAAGCGTCTGAGCGGGCACAGTCAGCTCCCTCGTTTGTGCAAATCTCAAAGCTAAGAACGGAAGGTGCTTTGAGTGCGCCCGGCGTTAACGATAGGGGTGAAAGTCCCCGCACGTCCGCTGCTGTGAGAGGATCGGGCTGGAAACCAGCTCCGCCAACTCGTTTTCAGGCTAACCTGGCAGGACTTGCAGCGTCTGCTTGCAGAGCATTTTCCTCTGGAGCTTACGTCTGCATGAGACATCCTGATTATTCTCTACCTCACGGGCTGCCAAGTCCCTTGGAGAACGCTTGCTCCCATCTCAAATCTGAGCTGGCAGAATGGCAAGTCTTCTGACCTCTTCCTCGGCCTGCCCCTTCAAGAATCCTTTTGATGGGTCTGCCCAAAAAAAGCGAGAGCAGCAGATGAAGCACACTGCTGCTCTCTGGGTAGTCAATCATTCCCGTGCAACGCTTGAAAATCGCAGCTGCCGTTTTTTTGGCAATGCTAACCTCATGCTTGCTACCTGAGTAAGACCTTGGTCTGGAAAGAAATCCCGGGCATCGCTTCTTATCCTGGTCTGATCAGCAGGATAAGCCTTCGCTTGCTCGTGTTAAGATGGGATACTATTTCTTCTCCCGTACAAAATCTCCGTCAAAGCTGACGCCAGCGCCCAGTGCCCCGCTTTCTTTGAAGGCTTGAGGCTCGGCTATTGTTGCCGAATCCCCCTTGAATGTGATGCAGACGGGATTCTGATCATCATTTTTGTCCACGGCGTTCATGGTCGTGCCTTTCAGTTTGCCGAAGCCGTCCAGTTCGCCGCTGTTATTGGGTGTATTCTTCTGGATGGCGTAAATCTTCACGGCATACAGATCAGGTGTATCTCCTTTCTCCACAGTGAGCCAGCCGTCAAAGGCCTTGCTTTGCATACGGTAGAATCCCTGAACGCCTTCGGGGTGGCGACGTAGCCAGTCCCATTGCAATTCGCGGTTCAGGCTTTCCCGGCCAACAGTATAGGCTATGCTCCACGCCTCAAGCTCTGACGTGCCCGACGCAATGTCCGCTTTGGCAGAATCCTCCACTTCGTTCAGCACGGTTTTCTGAACAGCGGCAAAATCCTTTGCGTCAAGGCGTGTCTTGGCTTCCTGCAATGTGGCGGAATATGCGTCAAAGGACTCCTTGTATTCGCCATTTGTCATGAACTTGGCATGGTTTGCGGGTTCGGCACAAACTGCGGATGCGGCCAGCAACACAATGCAGACCAGGGGAAATAGCCTTTTCAGAGTTGTTTTGAACATGGTATACTCCGTTCGTATGTCAGGGCTGCGCTGCGTGGTCTTCGTGAAAAGACTACGCTAGGATCCTGCCATTCAACTTTTAGGGTTGTCGCAAGCCACGAAGGTGGCGGGCCGGACAGTCGTGAGCTTGATATTGGAGAGCTTACCGGTTTTGTCGACAACCTTGTTCTCCTGCATTGTCTGCTTTTCCTTTTGGCATTATCCCGCAGGCGGAACGGGGATTTTGAGTTCAGTGTCCTTGACCTTGGTGTCATCCCCCCAGTCTTTCACCTGCTTTACGGAACTTTCCCAGACATCCAGCGTGCCGGTCTTTGTGTCGCAGCCGTTGACGGTGTAGTCCCTGGTCGCCGTAGCCTCTTTGATGACGATCCGCTCATTCTCCACGGAGTCGTAGAGCACGACAGAACTCCACCACAAGTCGAATCTGCCCTTGACCCTGGCTCCCTTGTCGATGTTGATGGCGTTGAATACAAACCGATGGGGATCAACCCAGAAAGGAGGTCCTGCCACTTCGAATGAGGCTTTCTTGACAAAGCCCTTGCCCTTGTCGAGGCAATAGAGGCTGAGATGGCGGATATACTCCATGCCCCAGCTCACCAAAAGTTTTTCACCCGAAGGGGAAAACGCCAATCTACATGACGCCGCCTCTTCCTTAATGGGCAGGAAGCCGGCCGATGTATTTTCCTTGCCGCGGAAGAAATAGATGCCGCCCTTCGAGCCCTTCATTTCTTCGAACTGCGCCGGATCAACCAGAATCCACGCCCATGGCCCAGATTCCGTCTCAGCCCTCTGCACTTCGCAATCCTTCAGCGGTATTTCTTTGCCGCCGGTCAAGCGGTAGGCTTTCCCATCCTTGAGAATATAGTCCCCCTCAGCGGCATGGGCCATGCCAGCGTAAAGCACACAGGCCAGGAGTACAGCAAAGAAGAGTTGATGCACAGTCTGCATATTGAATAGCTCCTTCTGTGAAATAACATGATAAAACGGTCAACCATTTGGCTATCTCAGGCGTTTCAGCTCCACGCCGCCACTGATGTCTTTTTTACATCCAGAAGCACCAGTTTGGAATCGTCCATGCGCAGAACCGCTCCCATGGCCGGCGAAATCGGCCGCTTAGGCTCCGTTCAGTCCGCAAAAGCGCTTTCCGCGCTGCCGACGGACGTCATTCTTGTCATAGGAGCGGATGACCCGTTGGGCAGCGAAAAAGGGCGCAGCTCGAAAGCCGCGAGCAATTCCGGCAGAATATCTTCTCATGCTTTATCCTAGGTTTATATATCAGCGACACCCCCTTCATGTCTTTAGTTGAGATCAGAAAGTATTTGTAGTAATCGTCTCTCGTTGACCGAGTCAAAGAATTTAGTCAGCTCCAAGTCTCTTAGCCATTCCAGCCTGCTTTTTACAAACTGTCTTGCACGGCATACCTTTATGAATATCCTTATGCTCAATTGCGATCTTGGCCCCCTCCCAGAGCATTCTGTCACACAACTATGGCTCAATCAGGGAGGTATCGTTTCCATCCGCAAAATTTTGAAAGCGCGATTTGGAGACAACTTTGAGTATCATCCGGATCTTTTTATTCAGGGAGAATCACTTGGGAAACGCCTCTTTATAGCAGACCTTTCAGAACTGCCCTGTCTTAAAGTTTTCTGGGCCATTGACAGCCACCTTAATCTTTTTTGGCAACATTGGTATGCCAAACTTTTTGATCTCACGCTAACGCCTCACCCTCATCTTTTTGCAGATCTTCCTTCTGAATGGAGGCTACCTCATATTCTCTCCTTTTCAGTCCCGGGATACAAAAGAGCCTTCCAGCCGCATGCAAAACGGGAACATTTTGCCTCCTTTGTTGGCGTTATTACGAAATACCGAGAGCAACGCGCCCGCTTTGCACAATTTTTATCTGATCACTATGACGTTCCTGTCCAAAAGCTCCCCTTTCAAAAGATGCTTGAACGCTATGATGCAAGTCGTGTCCTTCCCAATGAATCCATCTGCCGTGAATTCAATTTTCGCATTATGGAAGGAGCATCATCGGGATGTTGTGTGCTGACAGAGGATATCGGCGAGGATCTTGCCTGTAATTTTACGCCAGACAGAGAAGTATTGACCTATAGGCATGTCTGCGAATTTGATGAACTGCTTTCTTTTCTGCAAAAACGCCCGCATTTATCAGAAAAAATAGGGAAAGCCGCATGGGAACGTGTTCAAAAAGAACACTTACCAGCACATCGCTGGCAGCAATTATTAGCAAAAACAGCAACGCTCACACCCAAGTCTCTAAAAGATGAGGACGCAAATCGTTTTGTCCTTTTTGCCGCTATTGAGGCTGCTCGAGGAGATCATGCAGTATCAAGCTTATACGATCTTCTTCACCCCCTTGAGGAACTCGAAGAGAGAGATGATGTTTTCGCCATGAAGATACGCCTTGCCATGGAACTGGGGAAGCCAAAAGAAGCAATAGAGCTTGTCAGAAAAGTCCTTGACGAACCAGAGAACACCAATAGGGGCTTTGATCTGCCTTTGTGCGCCATGTTTGTAGGGTTGCGCACATCCGACAAAGCACTTATCTCTCGCGTTAAGGACCACTTCTCAACCATTTTTTCAATGGCCGAGGATCATCCCTTTGATCTGTATTACCTGCTTGCAAAGCGTTTTCAAATGAAAAATCGCTTTGCACGGCCAGGCGCTCGCTTTGAGGAGGCAACGAGTATTCCAGATTCTGCGTTGGAATGCCTTTATCTTGCAGAACCCTATGCTGACTCGCTTGAACGGAAACATCGCTTACACGCAGCTTTCACCGAAATTGCCGATGCGTTGCCATTTTTCTCAATCAATATCAAAAGTTGGGCAGAATACAGCCTCGACCATCAGGATGATTGGCTTGCGTCTTTTAACTATGCTTTTTGCGCCTTACGCGAGTTTCGTCTTGAGGAAGGATTAGCTGAATTACGTGCCACACATTTTTTGGCTGAACAAAAACAAGAGACAGAACTCTTTATGGAGACCATTGAAAAATATGGCCTCAGGCAGGCTCTCAAAAAAGCACTTGACAGTTAAATTACAGAAAATTGTTCTTTCAGTAAATAGATCATTTGCACTTTCTCGTTAAACTCGTTCATAAAATTAACTTGGACTACATTTGCAAGGGTATCGTTAGTTTTTATTCAAGGCAATAAGAAAATGTTTTTCTAGGTATAGCAAAGTTTGAAGGCTTATTGTTAAACAAAAACATACCTATAATTGTAATTGATTTTACTGCCTAATATAAAGATATTACTGTCTAAATGTAATGAGACACGAGGGCTCTGAAGAAGTGTCACGCATGTTCTGCGTTAACAGACAGTTGCTTTTGTGAGGAGGAAGTGTGTCTGTGAACACGACCAAACTTGGCTGTGCCATTTTTCAGGATGCCCAGATCATGCCCTTCAGTCAGGGCAGGTATGCCGCCTATACCCGTGAAAACACGCTAATCAGGGAATGTCTCTGCATCAGGGATTTCGGTCTGGCCTTCAAACCGGCAGAACGTGTACCCGTTGAGATCCGGCTTCCCAAAACCATGATCTTTGGAGGCTTTCTCTTCAAACATTTTGGACATTTTCTGTTGGAAAGCCTGGCACGACTCTGGTTTGCCAAGGATCATCCGGACATTCCCCTCGTCTGGCTTGGCCGCGATGGCCTCTGGCTCGACTTTCAGACAGAAATCCTCCAAATGCTAGGAATTAACAATGCCACCCGCTTTATTGACCACCCGGTATGTATCCACAAACTTCTTGTGCCCGAGCCCGGCTATCTTAGCCAATCCTTTTTTGCGTCAAGCCACGCAGATTTTCTTGCGGTGCAGGATCCTGTGCCAACTCTTCCTGGAAAAAGAATTTATCTCTCACGCCGACATTTCGGTGGAGAATCATGTCTAACCAATGAGGCAGAATTGGAACGTCTCCTGGTTCAAAATGGCTTTCACATCTACTATCCGGAAAAGCACAGCGTACAGGAACAGCTGACCTATCTCAGTTCAGCCGAAAAAATTCTCAGCCTAGAAGGATCTGCCCTGCACTCTCTCATCCTCCTGCGCCAGCTCAAGGCTCAAATTCTGCTCATTCCCAGGCCAAAGACGGAATTGAATCACAATTTCCTGACCATTGCGCAGCGCAAAGGCTTTTGTCAAAGCATTCTGCCCTCTGAGGGACTCTATCAGAATATTCTCCCCGTACACCAAAGTCATGTTCAATGGAAAGGGGAACTCAATCTTCCCCTAGTTTTGGAGCGAGTCAGCCAGCCCGACTGGTCACCGTATGCCTTTTATGGATCTGTCTTTTCTGCACGATACAGCTAACGTTTAGCGTCAGCGTCACGTATCAATTCGGTTTGACTGGAACCGCCTTGCCAATGTCCGCGAAATGGCTAGAAAAAGGACATGGCTGCCAAGTTGGGTTTTTTTTCTGACCCCGACAACCGCGTATGGGCCGGGGTCAGCTATTACATGCTGAACTCGCAAGTGGCAGCTCGTTCGCGCTCGTCAACGCAGCGCTCAGGCTCAATACCTTGACGCTGGGTGGGGCAACACTCTTTCTCGATCCCGCCTATCTTGCGTGTACGCACTCGCCTCAGATCTGAATGCGCAGGTTTATGCAGGTGACGGCTCAGTCTTGAGCCTTGGTGGCATTGATGGGCTCAGAACCGTGGTTTCCGATGCAGGCCTGCATGTCAGAAGCGCGAATACCGGTTTCACCTCTGACGGCTATATAGTCACGACCACAAGGAGAAATATCAGGCGTACCTTCCCAGATATCATTGCTGCTTCCTCCATCAATTCCATGTCTGCCGATGGCATCAATGATGTAAACAGCCCCGAAGCAGGTGTCCGTTTCCTTTCACGGGCCTCAGTAACAGCCAATGTGCAGCATACGGCCTTCCGCGCCATAGAAGCGGCAGAAGACGCCATAGAGCAGCAGCTCTCTTTTGCCAGTCTGAATGCCAAGGTATTTCAGTCCGCGAAAACGGCTGGCATGTCTGGGCAACTCCTCTGCACACCAATACTTACACGCACGACATGGAGGTCAGCGACCATTTAGTGCAAGGGCACTTCACCGGTCTTGTTCTCGGTATCGGTAAGATATTTGGCAATTTCACCCTTGGCGTGAGCGGTGGCGGCGGCTACTCCGAGACCCGAGGAACGATCACCGATACCAAGGACTCTCACAACTTTGGTGGTGCCAATCTCTATGCCGCCTGGAACAGCGGTTCATGGAATGTCTCAAGCAGCGTGGGTTTTGCTTTGAGCAATCATGACGTGAATATGGATTTGCCAAGATCCATGGGCATAGGATCCCAAAAGTCTCAGATCCACATTCAGGTCAGGAATGCCAATCTCAGGGCCGAGTATCTATGGAAGACAGATGCGCTCGATATCATCCCCCATGTCGGAGTGCGCTTTGTCTCCCTACGCACCTTTTACCATGATCTTGAAGACCTTGCATCTTATGATTCTGATCCGCAGAACATCGTACAGTTCCCCGTGGGCGTGACCTTCAGCAAGGATTTTGTTGCGGGTAGCTGGAATCTCAGCCTCGCCCTTGATCTCACCTTTGTGCCGACCGTTGGCAATCGCCGGGCTGAGACCAGAGTTCGCTTCAGTGGCATTGACGCCGAGGACTCTGTGAAGACACGTGTTCTTGACGACTGTGCCTTCAAGGGCTCGCTTGGGCTCACTCTTCAATGGTGGATTCAGCGTGGGAATACAGTTTACACTGAAGGCGTCGAGTCATGAAACGGATCACGGTGTGCAGGCCAATCTCATGTGGGAATCTGATTTGATTCAGCGCGAGATTGACCAGAAGTCTTTGAGCTAAGAAAGCCCCTTGGGGAGAACTTCCTCGAGGGGCTTACTAATGGTGTTCAACATTTTTCTGCCGGTTGAAATGGGGTCAACAGTTATTCAGCGTTTGACGCCAGTAACAGGATCAGGGCAACGGAGAGCAGGATGAAAACAAGTTCTGGAGTCTATTTCTGCACAGATGTCGTTCGTCCCGAAGGCTACTCATTAGGGGATAAGAAGCTGCCACAGGCCGCTGTCAGGTGCGATGCTTCGTGTACTCGCAGGAGAGGCAGTTTGATTTTTTAGGACCGCGCTTTCCTTATAGAGGGATATGATCACACTAACCTGGATGTGCGTGATATGGCAGGCTATACGGTCAATCGCGGCGATGACAAGGACAGCTCTTTTCTTACAGAGCTAGCGGCGCTGGAGGGGAAGGCTGAGACGTCGACATCGCTGACTCAAGCGGTGCGCACATGGCAGAAAGCGATCAGGAATGCGATGATCAAGTGCGTTTCATGTGCGAGGCGACCGGGTCAAAAGATGTCACGGGCAAGGCAATCGAGGAGGCTTACAAGCTTTCCTCCGCGTCGTTGTTGCACTGCCGCTCGAAACGCCCCCAGGCCTTCGGCTGGGTCGTTTTCACGAACTCGACGAGGGTGCCGAGGTCGAGGCCCTTCGCGGCATGGGCGCGGTAGCCCGCTTCGGTGGCCTTCGTCCAGCCACCCTGCGTGGAAACAAGGAAGGCCTCGATGTCGGTTTCGAACTGTTTCTCGTTGTCAGGCATGGCTTGCTTCCTTTGAAACGGGAGTTGCGATCAGGC
>JAGADH010000020.1 GCA_017613715.1 Desulfovibrio sp.
CGGTCATAGGCTTCAGTTGAGAGGATCACCACGGCTGGCTTTCCTCTCCGAGATACAACTTGGGGAGTGCCAGCACGAGCTGCATTGACGACCTCAGAAAATTTGTTTTTGGCATCCTGTAACGTCCATAGGCTTTGCATGATTATACTCACCTAGATTTTTTTCTAGGCTAGATAAAAACAAAAAGACGGTCAAGAGGGTTGATGTGCAGCCATAATCTTGCTTTGATGATTTTCCACCATGACAAGAGCTTCACCAGGGTAAACATGTGCTGTATTGCTGGTCATTGGAATCACAACAACGCTGCACAGAGCCTCATTGGTTGCGTCATTACTGACAATGACAGCGGGACAAGTTTTGCGGATCTCAGAGCCGAGCGAAGGATCAAACGCAACCCACCAGACTTCACCGCGCCCCATTATAAGTGTCTCCGACAAGAGCTTCACACCACGCCGACGCCTCACACTCACGCTCGCTATCCGCCGCCATAGCCTGATAGCCGGCGGCCAAGGAACTATTAATGACATGGGGGCGGGCCAGATCCTCTAAAAACTTGCTCGCCTTTCGTCTTCCGATAACAGACATCAGGCCGTTATACACGGTCTCGTCGATGGAAATAGTCATTTTTTTTTTGCATTGCAGATCTCCTTTACGTCTATATTTACGTATAATGGAGACGGATTGCCAATATGACATTCGGCACGGGATCCCACGACCGTCTTTCCGGCACAAGTCATGCCAAACGAAATCTCTGCTGCAGCGATTGTCAGACGTCTTCCTTGGCCCGGTCAACTGTCAGCAACTATTTTTATCGAGTCATCAGAATTAGGATGCATTCGGCACAGAAACTAGTGTAGCGTCTCAATCATTTTTGACATTATAACCGTAAAAAAAAATTTTAGCATAGGTTCGTGGGAGTTCGGGTCAGGCTAATTGCCATCCATCTTCTCTTGCTGCCTGCGCTCCCTACGATTTTTCTCTATGTCTGGATAGAGGCTTTTCAGCTTGATTCGTGAGATTTCATTGCTGAACTGCCAGTTCACTGCGGTCGGATTTTTATTATACGCTTCGTTCCATGCTTTGAGTTCTTTTCTGAGCTCTTCTATGTTGCCTATTCGGCGGTTGAGGCATTCCCTCGTCATGATATTGATGCCGATCTCTGCTATGTCGAGCCAGCTGCCGTGTTTAGGTGTATAGTGAACCTCAAGTTTCCTGGTGAGTCTTCTCGCCTCCTCGGGTGGAAATGCCTTGTAGAGCGACGCAATCGAATGCGTATTGAGGTTATCGCACATCAGGACGATTTTATCGGCATCAGGGTTGATGTCGTCTACCAAGAACTTGATCTTCTCAGCCCAGTCCACCGCTGTTCTGGTCGGCTCGACAGCATACGTAATTCTGCCAGTATGCGGCTGAATGAAGCAGAACACACTGACTGTGCCATTTCTTATGTATTCAGCGTCAACCTTTGCAACATCGCCTGGACGCATTGGCAGAGGCTCTCTGGATTCGCCAAGGAGCTGATACGGCTTTTCATCCATGCACCACAATGGTGCTGTCGCATTGTAGGGCTGATGGTACACATCAAGTACATCCTCCATGGCAGCAACAAACTCGGCGTCTTCTTTCGGGGGAATGCACCAATACTCACTCAGATGTGGCCTTAAGTCGTTTTTCTGCAATATTCTTCCTATGGTCGATCGACTTATCTTTGTCTCAAGCACAGAGGCCATCGCATCCTCAAGTAGGGAGAGTGTCCACCGTATTCGACCTTCCGGGGCACTGCTACATGCTTTGGCAATTACTCTGGCCTGAACCTCGCCAGTAGCTTTGAGATTAGCTGTGTCCGAGCCAGAACCACGCAGAGGCGTGAGCGTTGCATCCAGACCAAAATGGCAGAACTCCTTGATGGTAGTAGACACGGTGCCCACTGCACAGTGCAATTCATCGGCAATTTGTCGGTATGTTAAGGCAGTATTCTTCGACTCGTCGGCGAGCAGCAGAATGTTGCAGCGCACTCTTCGGTTTTCCGAAGTGGTCTTCCTGATGATATTCTTAAGGATGCGACGCTCTTGTATGTCAAGGAAAATGCGGTATTCTCTCGATCTTGGCATAGTGGCTCCCTGAAATAGCAAGAAAGAACAGACACTGTTGAGGTGTCAGTATCGCTTAATGGGAGCCGTCATCCCTCCAGATTTTTGTCAAACCTTTCCGCATCTCTGAGAGAGCCGAAGAGCAACATGCAATACCGCGCTCGATTTCTGCGCACCTCTCGGCAATAAGTTCAATGCTTTGCCTGATCTTGGTGTTGGACAGGCTGTCACCAGTGTCGACCGAATGCTCCGTGGGCCTGATGTCAGGATTTTTTGTACCCTGAGGTCGTCCTCTGCGGCCGTTGGGGATGATTTCATCCGTTTGAGGATCGAACTTGCCGATACACTTCTTCTTTTGAACCTTGCGTTGCCGTTCGTCGCTCCAGACGTAGGTGGTTTCGTAGGCGTAGGTGGTATTGGTGTGTTTGTTGTACGATCTGGTTATGGTCATACCCCCCTCCTTTTATGCTAAATAAATTAACTTTTTAGCACTGAAGGGGGAATATGTCAAAAATTATTTTAGCTTTTTTGTGCTATATAATGTCAAAAATGACTGAGACGCTACACTAGCAGATATACTGCCGTCTGAAACTGGCACCATTACTTCCCTATACCCATGTTTCGCAGGCAAGGTCTTCTACACGTGAGAATTCCCGCAAATTGTGCGTTACGAGCAAACATTTTCTCGATATGGCTACAGCTGCGATGAGCATGTCCAAACTACCAATGATCTGTCCACGTCGCTCAAGGTCGGCACGAATAACGCCATACGCCTGAGCAGCCATTGTGTCGAAAGGAACTATTTCAAGCGGCAGGAGAAATGCTTCCAGTACGCGGGCATTGCGTTCAGGCACGGCGCTTTGTTTCACACCGTATTCAAGTTCAGCCACAGAGACGCTTGAGATACCGATATCCCCGGCTTGATATTGCGAGAAGCGCTTCTGCACTCCTGGTGGGTTGTGCTTCATAAGATAGATGCAGATGTTCGTGTCAAGCAAGACAGAAATCATAGCTCTTCACGCTCCTGCAAGGGCGGCTGGTTTCGTTCATTCATGAAATCAGGACTGCACTGACCCAGGACATCCAACAGTGTATCCCACGGTTCATCATACGGAAGCAGAACTACGGCCTTCCCTATACGCTTGATAGACACGCGGTTGCCAGAAAAACGATATTCCTTGGGAAGCCTCACAGCCTGACTTCGCCCGTTCAAAAAAAGTCTGGCGAAATCCATGTGTTACTCCTTGATATATACAAAAAATATATACTA
>JAGADH010000145.1 GCA_017613715.1 Desulfovibrio sp.
AGGGAAAGCCTCTGCAGTGGCCCAAAGCCTCGGGCCTTAGCTTTTCCGCAGACGGCTTTGCACGGAACCTATCAAAAGCGGCAAAAGAGAAACAGCAATAATCGCGTAGACCATCACGGAAAAATGCGCTTTCACCCAGGGGAGACTGCCCAGAAAGAACCCTGCCGCCACAAGCGAACCCACCCAGAGCAGACAGCCGCTGATATTGTACAAGAGAAATTTCACAGGCTGCATCAGCGCGATCCCCGCCACAAACGGTGCAAAAGTTCGCACGATGGGAATGAAACGGGCCAGAATAATGGCCTTGCCGCCATGGCGTTCATAAAAGGCATGTGCTTTAAGCAGATAGGCCTTTTTGATAAAACGGCTCTCACGCTGAAAAATCATGGGACCGACCTTGCGGCCGATGGTGTAATTGCAGGCATCTCCACTCACCCCGGCAAGCAGCAGGACCATGACAATCAGCCAGGGATCACACAAGCCGCTGCCGGACGCGACGCCTGAGGCAAAAAGCAGGGAATCGCCCGGCAGAAACGGGGTCACCACGAGTCCTGTCTCACAAAAGATGATGACAAAAAGAAAAGCGTAAACCCAGACGCCGTACTGCAGGATAAAGCTTGTCAAATGCACGTCGATGTGCAAAACAAAATCCAAAAACCACGCGAAATACTCCATAATTCCTCCCCAAAAATCATCTTGTAGCGTAAAGGTCATGCAGGCACAAGCGATGGAACGCACAGATTCTTCCTCAGCCGGGAACCTTGGCTGCGAGCGGCTGCCCCTGTCGCTTGTCTGCACAGTCCTCATGCTGCTCTGCCTGCTTTTTCCCGGACCTGTCAGGGCCCTTGACGACTTCAAGGTAGGCTTTCTGACCATCGGTTTTTCCTATCCCGAAGAGCGTCTCCGCCTTGACGTCAATGTCTGGTATCCCAGTATTCGCAATGCGCGCGAACTGAACTACGCCCCTTACACCATTATGGCCGCGCGAGAGGGCAAACCCTGTGAAGGGCACTTTCCTCTGCTGATTGTTTCCCACCCCTCGCCAGGCACACGCTTTTCCTACCATGACACCTGTTCCTGGCTGGCCAGCCAGGGGTATGTCGTGGCTGCCCCCACCCATACCCAGGACTGTATGGACAATATGCAGCTGCTCTTCACCTGGGAGCAGTTCAAAGGCCGTGCCCATGATATCTGTCGGCTCATCGACGAACTGCCAAAACATCAGCTTCTGGGATCAATCATCGACCGCCAGAAAATAGGCCTTGTGGGTTTCGGATCAGGCGGCACCACAGCCCTCCTGCTCGGAGGTGCTCTGCCTGACTGCATTTCCTGGCCCGATTACTGTCCCAAGGCCGGCAAAAAAGACCTCTACTGCAATCCCTGGTCACGGGAAAAGGTCAATGCCATCTGCCGGGAATTTCCCTTAAAGAAATCGCTCAAAGATCCCCGCATCAAGGCGATAGCCATTGTTTCTCCAGGTTTTGGCATGCTCTTCTCTCCCCGTTCCTTTCAGCACTTCACGACCCCCCTGCTCGTTCTCACCGCCGGCAAGGATACGCTCAACGACCACCGCCTGCATGCCGATGTGCTGACAGGGTATCTGCGGGCTCAAAGCCGTACCCTCTTCATCGCTGAAGCCGACATGGGAGCGCTCATGGCACCCTGCCCCGACAGTCTGGCCAAGGAGCTTTCCGAACTCTGCCGCTCAGTAAGCCCCAAGGAACGGCTGCTCATTCATAAGCGTATGCATGAGGCCCTGGCCTCCTTTTTCAGCGAAGAACTGGAAAAGACCGGAGAAGGCAGGCGCGAGCCTGGGCCCTAAATGCTAGGCCAACGCCTTTTTGCTCAAAAAATTCCTGAGTGAGCATTGTCAAATTTGCCGTTTTTCTGGCATAGTGGGTCATGCCAGCATACGTCAAAAAACCTCTTTTTCGCCTTTTCTCTTCAGGCCTTTGCGCGAGGAGTACTTGATGCGCTTTCGAACTATCTGTTCCACCAGTTTTTTTCTTTCCATTCTTTTTGTCCTCATCTTTGGTGGATACACGTTTTTCAAGGACCTCGACGGCCCTGAAATTATTCTGCCGGACAATAACGGGCGTATCTCACAAAATGCCCTTCTTGCCATTCAGCTCAAAGATCCTTCGGGTATTCGCAAGGTGCAGGTAGGTATCCGCAAAAACAATGTCGTCACCCCGATTTTTCAAAGGGAATTCACGGAGATTCTGCCTGAACAGAACGTGGAGGTTTCCTTCAAGAACGCCCAGTTGCGCGAAGGCGCCCTGGATCTGGAAATCAAGGCCACTGACGGCTCCAAGGCAGGCTTTGGCCAGGGCAATACCCGTACGGAGCTCTTGCCCTTCCGTTTTGACGCCAAGCCCCCCTATATTTCCCTCAAAACCGGAGCTCCAAGCGTACGCCGGGGTGGCTCTGCCGTGGTACGCTACGAAGTGGACGAAGAAGTGCGCAGCACAGGCATTCTTATTGACACTTTCTTCATTCCCGCCTCTCTGCAAAAAGACGGCAGCTATATCTGCTTTTTTCCCTTTCCCTATTCCATGACCGCCCAGGACTACAAAAAATCCGTACAGATCATGGCCCAGGATCTTGCGGGCAATGTCACGCAGAATCGCCTCAATGTGCTTGCCTATGAACGCAAGTTCAAAAACGACAAACTTGAACTCTCCGATGATTTTCTGCAGACCGTTCAGGCCAAACTCCACAATCTCGCCCCCAACGCCCAGAATGCTCTTGACTGCTATCTGACTATCAACGGCCAGGAACGCGCCGCCAATGCCCGCAAACTCTTGGAAATCGGCAGCAATTCGGCCCAGGCCATGCTCTGGAGCGGCGTCTTTATACGTCTGCCGCGCTCCGCCGCACGGGCAGGCTTCGCAGATCACCGTTTTCTCTACTACAAAGGCCAACAGGTGGGTGAATCCTTCCATCTGGGCTATGATTTTGCCTCCGTACGCAATGCCGAAGTGCCCGCAGCCAATAACGGCCGCGTAGTCTTTACGGGCGAGCTGGGCATCTACGGCAAGCTCGTGATCATCGACCATGGCCTGGGATTGATGTCGCTCTACTCGCATCTTAACGAATTTCTTGTACAGCAGGGGGATATTGTGACCAAGGGCAAGACCATCGGCCGTACCGGCACAACAGGACTGGCCTTTGGTGATCACCTGCACTTCGGCATTCTCGTGGCGGGCATCGAAGTCACGCCTCTTGAATGGATCGATGCCAAATGGATACGCGATAATATTACTTCCCGTTTGGAGCTGCCTGCTCCGGAAAGTCCCAAAACCCCATAATCAACCTGGCCCTCCTCTGAGGGCCTTTTTGTACGCGCCAGCACTGGCGGCAAAACCACTCCGCTCATCTGGCCAAGATAAGGAGAAGCTATGCCTGACTATGCCGCTATGGAAACCCTCCTGATGGATGCCCTGCGTCTCTATCATCACCCTGTTGCTGTGACCTTTCTCAAAAGTGATGAAGAGGTCAAAGCCTTTACCAGCAGCCATCAGTACGTTGAACCGGTCAAAGCACTGACCTTCTGCCAGTGGGAAATCGCCGCCCGCATGCAGGGCAAAATCGTGCTCGGCACCAAGGAGAAGCTCGCCTGTACCAATGCCCAGGTGAGCTTCGGCTGGCGGGAGATTGACGACAATGAAGTCAAAAGTCAGATGAAGTACTGTGTGGATGAAGCTCAGGCCAGACGTTTTCTGGCCTCCAAGCCGCATCTGCCCTTAGGCAGCCTCAAGGCCATTGGCGTGGGTCCTCTTGGCAAGGCGAAGATGCCGCCAAGTGTCGTGCATTTCTACTGCGATTCCCTGCAGGCCTATCATCTGGCTGTTGACTATATGGCGGCAACCGATACCCATCCTCTCCGGCCGCAGATCTTCATGAGCTCCTCGGCCTGCGGCGGTTCAGTCTACAGCTTCAACGAAAGCATGTTCAATTTCTGCCCCCCCTGCTCGGGCTCCTACAATGCCGGCAAAACCGAGCGGGGCGAAAGCAATGTGATGATTCCCGGCTCTCAGATCGAGCAGGTGGTGGAACGGCTGAGAGCGCGCCTGGCCAAATACGGTGAAAGCTCAATCACACGTCCAGGCGATCCCTTCCCGGGTGGCGATATCTGTAAGAACTGTCCGCTGATCATTTTCAAAAACGGCGAACAAAGCGCCTGTGCATCGTGTCCTGAGGCACGCTAACGTCATTCTGCTTAAAAAGGAGCCTGCATGAACATACCCTGGTTTCCAAAACTTCTCGTCCTTCTGGCAATGGCTCTGATGCTGCAGCTCAAGCCTGCTTGCGTACAGGCAGACCCCGCGCCACAAACGCCTGCGGCTCAAGGTGCAGCACAGACTGCAAACTTTGACGTACAGGCCGTCACCAATGATCGTCTGAAAAAAGCCATCCTTTCGGCCCAGAGCGATGGCAAACTCGATCTTGCCGCTGCACAGGGCTTTCTCGGCATACCGGGCGCTCCCCAGGTGAATATGCTGCTCGCCTTCTTCTGGGCAGTCTGGGTTGGCTGGATTTTCTCGAGTGTTGGCGCCTTTGGCGGAGTCATGGCTTCGGTCGGGCATATCAGTGTCTTCGGACTTGGCGACTATGCGGCATCCTTTGGCAAGGGCATGCCCATGAACAAGCTCGTCACTGACTCCATCCGCGTTTCCAACCAATGGCTTGTGGGCACAAGCTCGCTGATTTCCTCCTTCAAGTACTGGACACTGGGTCGTATCGTCCTGCCTCTGGGCATTGCCTTGGGTGCCGGATCGCTTGTGGGCTCAATCCTGACCCCCATCCTGACGCAGGGCAAAATCTCCTTCCGCGACTATGTCGGCTACTTTGGCATCTTTGTGCTCGGTCTTGGCTGCTATCTGCTCTACGGAACCACCGAACGCGCCAGAGCCAAAAAGCAGAAGTCCACACTGGCCGCCAAGGCCTTTGAAGAGGCGAGCAAAGCCCATGGCGCAAGCGAAAGCAAGGGCACGCGCGTTGCCATCAAGAAAATCAGTCTTGGCCGTGTGGAATTTTCCTTCTGCGGCGTGGATTTTGCCTTCAATCCGCTCGTTCCGATCATCGCAGGCTTCATTGTGGCAACTGTGGCCTCCTTCCTGGGTGTGGGCGGAGGTTTCCTTCTGGTACCTGTCCTAACAGGCATCACGCAGCTGCCCATGTACCTTGCTGCCGGCACATCGGCATTTGCCGTCTTCGTGGGCATGGTCACCTCCATCACCACCTTTATGACCAGCGGCACCCCTGTCTACTGGCCACTCATTGGTCTTGAACTCTGCGGCATTGTCGTGGGTTCCTGGATTGGCCCCATCACCTCGCGCTTCCTGCCTGATATCTGGCTGAAGCGCCTGTTCATTGTCATTGCCTTCATTGTCGGCATCAACTATGTGCTCAGAGGCTTTTTTGGCATGCGCCTCTGGTAACCATCAGGCCGGAACCAGACTGCTCTGGTTCCGGCCTTACTACTTTCTGGAGACCGCCATGGTCCTGCCAGCCTGGCTTGATGCCCTCTTAATCCTTCCCTTCCGCCTGCCTGACGATCCCCATCTTGGTTTCTGGCTTGGTTCCTTCTTGCTTGCTCTGATCTGTCTTGTGCTTGGCGAATTGACCAGTGCCCTGCTCTTTTTTTTACGCCGCCTCTTTCGTGGTCAAGAGGCCAATCGTCATCTTGATGACCTTGTACGTTACCATAATCTTTCCGTTCAGGCCATTCACGAGGGCAATAAGGAAGCCTATCTTGCAAGCAACGCTCTGGCCCATGAACACTTTGGCCGGCATTTCTTTGCCCAGGCAGCCAATGGCCTGGCCGGCCTCTGGCCTCTGCCTTTTGCCCTGGCCTGGCTGGCCCAGCGTTTCGAAGGGCTCACCCTCTATGTCCTCCCCCACAGCACGATCGGCCTTGGCTATGTCTTTGTCCTGCTCACCTGCTATATCGGCCTGCGCCTGCTCTTTGGCCGCATCAAAGGCTCTCTGCCAATCTTCAGCCGCATCACAGCCATTCAGCGTGCCGAACGGGAACAACGCGGCAGTCTGCGTCCCTTTTAGTCTACGGAACGTAACTAAGCATGAGCCCTGCGGCACAACAGATCGCGCCGCCATGCCTCTGCCAGCCTTCTGCCTGGAGGAATCATCATGCTCACAACGAAGAATCTCTCGGCCAACCCCCTTGCAGAAATCTATTTTGCTGGAGGCTGCTTCTGGGGCGTTGAAGAATATTTTTCCCGAATTCCCGGTGTCGTGGATGCTGTCTCAGGCTATGCCAACGGCAGCAGGGACAAGCCGACGTATCAGGACGTCTGCACAGGCAGAACCGGTCATGCAGAAACCGTACGCATTGTCTATGATCCCGCCCGCATCTCCCTGGCCACACTCTGCCGGCAATTCTTTCGCATTATCGACCCACTCAGTGTCAATCAGCAGGGCAATGACCGGGGCAGTCAGTACCGTACAGGCATCTACTACAGCGATAAAGCAGACCGTGCCATTATCGCCCTGGTCATGCAGGCTGAGCAGCAGAAATACCGGACGCCCCTGGCCGTAGAACTTCTGCCGCTCACTGTCTTCTTTGTAGCTGAGGACTATCATCAGAACTACCTCAGAAACAATCCTCACGGCTACTGCCACATCAGTTTTGCCTCTCTCAAGGATCTGCCCAAAACACCAAGTCTTGATGCCGGCCGCTACCGCACTCCCGATGCCGCCAGCTTACGGGCACTCTCCCCCGAGGCCTATGCCGTCACCCAGCAGGCCGCCACAGAGCCCCCTTTCAGCGGCAAATATCTGCACCAGAGCGCCCAAGGTCTGTACGTGGATATCGTAACCGGAGAACCGCTTTTTCTGACAAGTGATCAGTTTGACTCAGGCACAGGCTGGCCAAGTTTTCGCAAGCCTGTTGATCCGTCGGTGATTACAGAAACTCTTGACAGAAGTCACGGCATGCTGCGCAGAGAGGTAAGAAGTCGCGTAGGCGGGTCACATTTAGGCCATGTCTTTGACGACGGGCCCAAAGGCAGCAGACGCTACTGCATCAATAGTGCCGCTCTGCGCTTTATCCCGCTTGCAGAGATGGCCAAGGCAGGATTTGAGGATCTTCTGCCTTTTCTCAATGCTGATCGGGAACAAGAGCAGAAGCAGCAAACAAAACAAGAAGCAGAAAGAAAAGGCAGAGAACTCGTCTCAGAGCCCTGAAGAGCAGAAACGCAGCCGCGCTCTGCAAAAAGCAAACATCGACCACAGCCAGGCTATCGCCCGCTTGCGAGTGGGCTTTGGCATTGGCGCCCATTTCCCGGAAACCGGCAGGAAAGCGCCAATCCTGCCATAGGCACAAGCCTTTCAATCTACGCAGTGGCAGAAGGCCAGGAAAGATCTATGCGGGCCCTGGCAGGATTATTTCCCGGCCGGTGGAATTTCGCGCCCACCTTCCTGCAAAGCCTTCAGAAACTTGTCGCGACAATCATAGCTGCAGAAATGGTAGACTGTTGCTCCGTCGCGCACCGTGATTTCCGAATCCTTAGAGACATAGGTGCCGCACTGAGGATCCTTGACCATTTCGCCCTGAGCGATTTTCGCATCCATTTCTTCCTGTTCCTGCTTTTCATCGGCCTTTTGCTTGCGCAAAAGGTCATTTTTGAAAAGCCGAACAAGCAGATAGCCAACCACAGCAAAAATCAGAATTTTCCAAATCATTGGTAGCTCCTTTAGGCGATCAGTTCTTGGCAACGACAACCATGTTATGCCATCTGCGCTTGCAAAGCCAGATTACGCTGGGCCTGACGTCTGAAATATTTTCTTTCCCTCTCTGTGCCAGTCAAGCTCGGCAAGATAGGCGTCGGGTCTTTTGCCAAAAATCAGGCAATCAGGCGCGATCTCGGCAAGAGGACAGAGCACGAAAGCACGCCTGAGCATACGCGGATGCGGCAGCGTGCAAAAGGGCGTTGTCAGCGTATGCTGGCCAAAGAGCAGCAGATCGAGATCGATACGCCTTGGCCCGAAGCGTGGCAGGCCATCGCGAACACGTCCTAGCCTGCGCTCAAGCTCAAGCAGTTGGGTCAGAAAGGCCTGCGGCGCAGATGGCGGCACTGCCAGCATGAGTACGCAATTCACAAACCACGGCTGATCATCGTAGTCCTGTGGTGAGGTCTCATAGAGCGAGGACTGCCTGAGCAATGCACAACCCGGAAGATCTGCCACGGCCTTTGCCGCCAAAAGCACATTTTCCCTGGCATTCCCCAGATTGGAACCAAGACCTACAAAGACCTCTTCCCGCATGGCCCTATCCTTGTTGACAGACCTTTCAGACGCGGCCTGACAAAAATCACTCAAACAAAGCCCCGACCTTGCCCTTGCCCGCCAATACAGCTATCATCAAGTCATGGATGGCGCAACGCTGCTCACAGCCCTCGAAAATCTTCTGCCCCGCTGGCTGGACAAGCTTCTTGCCCAGCGCGGACTGGCCTCAAATACCTGTCTCGCCTATGAACAGGATATCACGAATTTTTTCTCCTACCTCGGCCAAAGCGCATTCAGTGAGCGCCACGAGGCCACTGTGGAAGAAGATGATATTCTGCTCTATCTTGCCTGGCAAAGCGCCCAGCATCAAAGCGAACGCACAAAAGCGAGACGTCTTTCCGCCCTGCGTTCTTTTTTTACCTTTGCCGTGCAGCAAAAGCTTCTGGCCAGCGACCCGGTAACATTCTGTGAGAATCCTGATCTGCCCCTGCATCTACCTGAAGTCTTAAGCCGCGAAGAAATGGCTGCACTTCTCGCCTCACCAAATCTTACGAAAAACGCCGGCCGCAGAGATGCCTGTATTCTCGAGCTGCTCTATGCGGCAGGTCTGCGTGTGTCTGAACTCTGCAGCCTTTCCCTGGCCGATCTCGACCTGCAGCGCGGCATACTGCATATTGTCGGCAAAGGCAGTAAAACCCGTTTTGTACCCATTCACAGTCTTGCACAGAAAAAACTGCTCAGCTATCTCCAGGAGACAAGGCCTGCCTTTCACCCCAAGGGCAACTGGGTCTTTGTCAATCGCTTCGGCAAGCCACTTACCCGGCAATATGTCTGGAAAACGGTCAAGACCTGCGCTGCCGCCTGCCAGATCACGCGCGAAATTTCTCCCCATACCTTCAGGCATTCCTTTGCCACACATCTGCTTGAAGGCGGCGCTGATCTGCGCTCCGTGCAGATACTCCTGGGTCACGCTGACATCAGCGCCACAGAAATCTATACCCATGTGCAGGTGGACAGGCTCCTTGCCCTGCACCACAGCTGCCATCCAAGAAATGACCTCGATGCCTGAGCAGAGAAAATGCCAGGCCTTTTACGCCCAAGGAAACCAAAAGAAACAGCCCTGCTGCGATTGCCGCTTTTGTCTTAGGAAGTCTCAAGCGCTTGACCGGACTCCTGCAGGGGAAACAGAGTGTCCTGGATAAGCGCCAGCTCCTGCCTCATCATCCAAAAGAGGCAGAAGACAGCATAGCCTTTGCTGTTTTTCCAAGCCATCTCCAAAGCCGGAGCGAGCCAGGCCTTGCTCTGCACGGAACATCCATGAGCGTTCTCGTAACCTGCCACGCCAATGCAGACTTTGACGCCTTTGCGGCCATGATTGCCGTACGGCATCTCTATCCCGGCGCCATCCTGCTTTTTCCTGGCACCCAGGAAAACCGTCTCAAACGCATCTTTGAAAAGCTTGACAAAGCGCACTACGGCTTCACGGATCTTGCCCGCATCCCCTGGGAGACGATTCAGACTCTTGTGATCGTCGACACTCGCCAGCCCTCACGAGTGCCCCATGTCAAGGAACTCATGGAACGCGATCTTACGATCGTCATCTATGATCACCATCCCCCTTCAAGCAAGGACTTTTCTGACGCCACAGTCTATGCCTGCCAGTACGGAGCAGTAACCAGCTTTCTGGTGGAACGGCTGCAGGAGGCCAAGATCACGCTTGACCCGGACGAGGCGACACTGCTTGCGCTTGGCATCTACGAGGACACAGGGGCCTTCACCTATGCCTCGACCACGGCCGCTGACTTTGCTGCCACAGCCTGGCTCGCAGCCTGCGGCATGAAGATTACTGAAATCGCCGAGCTCGAAATGCAACAGCTCAATGGCCTGCAGATTCAGATGCTCAATAGCCTCATTGAGAGCAGTCAGTCCTACCGTGTACAGGATCATGACGTGGTCATTGCCGACATTACCATGGAGGAATCCTGCGACTGCGCCTTCCTCGCCTATCAGCTCATGGAGGCGGGCAAGCATCAGGTGGTTTTTGTACTCTGTCAGATCGACGACCGCATCAAGGTTATCGCGCGCAGCAAAACCGATGCCATCAATGTCGGCGATATCTGTGCCCTGCTGGGGGGTGGTGGACATTCCTACGCGGCCTCGGCCTCGGTCAAGAGCATGCTTTTGCCCGCTGTGCGCGAAACCATCCTGCGGCAGCTGCATCTGCAAAACGACCTGAAAACCGTGCGCTCCTATATGTCAACGCCTCCCATCGGCGTTCAGACAACAACCCTGATCCGTGAAGCCGATGAAATGATGTTTCATTTCGGCCTCAAATCCGTTCCCGTCTATGAGCCGGGCAGTCACACACTGGCCGGCGTCCTTGATGTTCAGACCGCTCAGAGGGCCATGAACCATCAGCTCAGCGAAGTCTGCGTGGAAGACTACATGCAGCACCATATCCGCACTGTTTCGCCTGATGCGCCCATCAGCGAAGTCTCCAAGATCATCATCGACAACAATCAGCGCATGGTGCCCGTTGTGGAAAACAATGACGTTATCGGCATTATGACGCGCACTGATCTTGTGAACATCTTTGCCGAAATCTCGGTGCAGGACAATCCGCGCAATCCCAAATACTATTCCATCGAAAAAATGCTGCGTGACCGTCTGCCATCATGGCTCATGCAGCTTTTGAACAAAGCCGGCGAAGTGGCAAGAAATCTGCAGCTTGCTGTCTACGCTGTAGGCGGTTTTGTCCGTGACTGTCTTCTCCAGGTGCCCAACCACGATATCGACCTTGTGGTGGAAGGGAATGGCACGCTCTTTGCCGAAGAATTGGCCCGGGCTCTGCATGGTCGCGTCAGCCGCCATGAAAAATTCATGACCGCCATTGTCATCTTCAAAAATGATGAGGGGGAAGAGCAAAAAGTGGATGTGGCCACGGCCAGACTGGAATACTATGAACATCCGGCAGCTCTGCCGCTCGTCGAAGTCTCGCCCTTAAAGATGGATCTGGCCCGTCGTGACTTTACCATCAATGCCCTGGCCGTGCGTCTTGATAAAGATTCAGGGCACCTCGTGGATTTTTTTGGAGGGCAGCGCGACATCAAAGATGGCGTCATCCGCGTCCTGCATACGCTCAGCTTTGTGGAAGATCCCACGCGTTGCCTCAGGGCCGTACGTTTTGAACAACGCTACGGTTTCCATCTTGGCAAAAATACCGAAAAACTCATCCGCAATGCCGTCAATCTCAAAGTCCTCGACCGGCTCAAACACCACAGGCTTTTGCATGAATTCATGCTCATCTGCCAGGAGGCCGATCCCGTGGCCTGCTTCGACAGACTGGAAAATCTGGGCATTTTAAAAGAAATTCTGCCCAGGAGTCTGCTGACCAAGCCCAAACGACGCCTTTTACGCCGCATTCATCAGTTCATCACGTGGTATCAGATGCTCTACCGCCCGGAGGAACTCAAAGCCTGGGTGCTCTACCTCTGGGGCTTAAACGAAGGACTGACCTTTGCCGAGACCAAGGAGAATCTGCATCTGCTCCATATTGCGCAGGCTAATCTTGAGTATCTGCTCAGCCTGCGACCCAAAATTCAATTTCTCTGCCAACGGGCCGAAAAATGGAGCCGGGAGCAAAACGAGCAACCGAAACTGAGTCTTCTCTACGCGCTTTTGCAAAATGTTGAGATCGATGCGGTCATCTACATCATGGCCATCAATAAGGATGAGCAGCTTTCTCGCTATCTCTCGCTCTATGTCACGCAATGGCGTACGGCAAAAGCGGATATTCGCGGCAAAGATCTCCTGGCCATGGGCATCAAACCGGGACCGATCTATAAAAAAATCCTTGACCGTGTCCTGGCCGCCAAACTCGACGGAGAAGTCACAGACAAGGAAAGTCAAAAAGCCCTGGCGCTCAGCCTGGCAGCCCAGGGAGAATGAAGCGAAATCTAAGACAGAAGACCCTCCGGCTTTGCCCAAGAGCCGTCAGCTGGCAGCTTGGCTTTGCCTGAAATGTCCAAAGGATCAAGACAGAGCACCATGGTGCGGGCAAGTGCGTGGCTAATGGCCTGTTCGGCCTGATCGCCATGCGCAGGCAGATACTTGGCGGCAAGAAGCTTCAAGAGAGCCATCTTCTGCTCAGGGCTGGTCACTTCGTGCACAAAACCATGGACTATGGCGCTTTCAAAATAGGTCGTGAAATTGCTGGTATAGACAGGCTGCGTGCGGCCGACAACCACAAAAGAGACCTTGCGGCACTGTGCGAGTGCCGCAATTTTTCTGCCCTGCCTGGCACTGTGAAAATATATCTTGCCATCTGCCACGACATAGGAGAGGGGAATACCGTAAGGCCCGTCTTCTGTGGCCAGAGAGAGCACGCCATACTCTCCGCTGATAATCAGCTGCCAGGCCCAGTCAGACGACATGGCACGGTCACTGCGTCGCATCACAGCCCCCTCTTTCACCGTAAAAGTGGATAATAGCTACCAAAAACAAGTCTATCTGTTTACAGTCAGGTCAACGCCTAGCCATTCTTAAAAAGTCTGTCACGGCTGCTGGTCGCAGCATTCCCTCTTTTCCCTTTTTCTGACGCTATTTCAACATTTTTAATCGCGCCAAAATATCAAATAATTATATTAAGATTGACATTTAAGTTAATATATCACTCTCATAACGTAATAATTCTGATTAACAATATCCAAGATAATCTAAAAAATTTGCGACATGCTCAAAAATGGCAAGTTTGAAAAAGTATAAAAGCTTTTCTGTTGGTA
>JAGADH010000146.1 GCA_017613715.1 Desulfovibrio sp.
AATCCTGAAATGCAGATCATCGGACCTGATCCCAAGCTTTTCTTCCGCCGCGGCGAGTATGGTGTGGGAAAATATTTTGATGCCACTATCAAGAAGCACTGAGCGCAAGTGCAGCAACCTTCTTTCGGGAGCAACATTATGTCTGCCTATGAAGCCGTCATCGGCCTCGAAGTCCATGTTCAGCTGAAAACCGCTTCCAAGCTCTTCTGTTCCTGCCCCAATCAGTTCGGTGCAGCCCCCAATAGCCACGTCTGCGAAGTCTGCGCCGGCCTGCCCGGTGCCTTGCCTGTGCCCAATCATCAGGCCATCCACTATGCCGTGCTGGTCGGACTTGCCACAGGCTGCCGGATTAATCAGCGCTCGGTCTTTGCCCGCAAGAACTATTTCTATCCCGATCTGCCCAGTGGCTATCAGATTTCCCAGTTCGACCTGCCGCTCTGTGAACATGGCCAGATCACTATCGAGGTGGGCGGCCAGGAAAAGAAGATCGGCATCACGCGCATCCACATGGAAAACGATGCCGGCAAGAATATCCACAGCATAGGAGACAATACCAGCTTTGTGGATCTCAACCGTGCCGGCACGCCGCTTGTGGAAATTGTCTCAGAGCCGGATATGCGCTCAGCGGAAGAAGCGGTGAGCTATCTCAAGACCCTCTACGGCATTGTCACCTATCTCGGTGTCTGCGACGGCAATATGGAGGAAGGCAGTTTTCGCTGTGATGCCAATGTCTCCATCCGCCCCCTTGGCTCCACAGAGCTTGGCACGCGTACGGAATTAAAAAATGTCAATTCCTTCCGCAATGTGCAGCGTGCCATTGAAGTGGAAATCGCCCGTCAGCAGGATCTTTTGGAAGACGGCGAAAGCGTTGTGCAGGAAACCCGCCTCTACGATGCCGAACGCAATATCACAGCTGCCATGCGCAGCAAGGAAGAAGCTCACGACTACCGCTATTTCCCCGATCCCGACCTTCTGCCCGTGGTCATCAGTGACAGTGAGATGGAAGCCTGGCGTAAGGAAATCCCCGAACTTCCCAGGGCGCGTCTACGGCGCTTTGTGGCCTTGACAGGCCTGCCTGAACCGGAAGCGGAACTTCTCGTGCAGAACAGGGAACTGGCTGATTTTTTTGAAAATGCTGCCAAACTGGCCAATGCCCGCAAGGTTGCCAATTTCATCATCGGCCCCATGAGCCGGGAAGCCAATGCCCAGGGTCTTGCGCTCAATCCCGGCCAATGGTCCATGTCAGCTGAGCATCTCGCCGAGCTGGTCAATGTCGTTGACGAGGGCACCATCAGCAATAAGATTGCCAATGATATCTTTGGCGAGCTTTTGCGCACAGGTGAATCACCCAAAAGCTATATAGAAAGCCATAAGCTTGCGCAGATTTCCGATGCTTCGGCTCTGGCAGGCTTGGTCGACAGCATCATCCAGGCCAATCCCAAGGAAGCCGAGGCTCTGGCCGGCGGCAAGACCAAGCTGGTGGGCTTCTTTGTGGGCCAGATCATGCGCGCCTCCAAGGGCAAGGCCAACCCTGCCCTGGTCAACGATCTGCTCAAGCAGAAACTGCACTTCTAGGCTTAGCGCAACGGCTTGTCTTTGCCGAGCAAGAGCCAAGAAAAAAGGCTGGAACTTTCCAGCCTTTTTTCTTGGCTAATGCTCTGCCTGGCCAGGGGCAACCGGCGTATCGCGCACATCCACGATGCGCACGCCAAATTCCGCCACATGGTCGGGCGGTGTATAAAAGAGCACCATAAAGGGCACCTCAGCCCCCTGCTTGAGATTGATATTATTGGTCAGAATTTCAATTTTATTGTTCAAAAAGGCCTCCATCTCCTTTTCGCTCAAAACCTGCAGCTGAAAGAGAGAAAGCTGGGTGCCGCAGAGCTGCTTCTTGGTGGCGATGACGCGCTTGTCAGTGCCGTAAATAGCCCCTTCCACAGCAATGAGTTCCTTGGGCTCGGGAAATTCATTGACCACCTTGCCTTCGATGACAAAGACCTTACCGACTTTTTCATTATCCACAATGTACTGACGCACATTGCGCATGGTCAAAAGCTTGACCTTTCTGGCCAGTTCCTGATCAGTGAGCTGCGGTTCCTCGCTCCCGCCCTTGAGCCAGAACTGCCAGGCCAGTGCTCCGCAAAGACAGAGCAGAAAGAGCACAAGGGAAAGGATGATGAAAAGCTTCCGGCTCTTTTTCTTGGCAGGCAGAACCAGTTTGCCCGTATCGTCCATGACCGTTGTGGCAGGCTTCTGGATCTTCTGGTCCTTCGCATCCGCAAGCTCCAGCGCAAAGACATGCCGACAGATCGAACAGCGCAGACTCACTCCGTCCTTGGCCAGATTATCGGGCAGATTGAAACGACTGGAACATTTGGGACATTTGACTTCCATGCCAGGACCTCAAAAGCCATACGCCAATTCAGGACGTAAGTTCGTAAATGCCCGGCAAATGCCGGAATTTCTCAGCATAATCAAGACCGTAGCCTACGAGGAAACCCGCATTGACCTGAAAACAGCTGTAGTCCAGTGTAAGCGCGCATTCCCGGCGCTCGTGCTTGTCAATCAGGGCACAAAGGGAAAGGCCGGCTATGGGCAGCGTGCGCAGCTGGCTGATAAGCCTGGACATGCTGCGGCCCGTATCCACGATATCCTCAACGACGAGCACCCAGGCGCCCGTGACATCAAGCGAGAGCCAGCGCGTGGTTGTGATCTGGCCACTGCTGACCTGGCCATTGCCGTAGCTTGAGAGACCGATAAAATCAAGCTGCAGATCTTTGATATGCAATTGGCGTACCAGATCGGAAAAAAAGAAAACGGCACCCTTGAGCACGCAGACCGCCACAACGCGCTTGCCGGCGAGATCCGCATTGATCTGTTCGGCCAAAGCAGCAAGGCGACTTGCTATACACGCCGGACTGAAAAGCTCCACAAGCTTGTCCTGACTATTTGGCATTGAGCAATTCCTCAACGACCATGGAAATATCGTCAAGATCGCATTCGCCAGGCTGGGAAATGACCATGGTGCCCTTGCGATCATAGAAAATATTGTGGGGAATGCTGCCGACATGATAACGCTGAATAAGATCCGGTCCCGCCATATAGAGGGGATAGTTGATCTTCATGTTATCCGCAAAACGTACGACGCGCTCTTTGTTCTTGCTCTCATCCACCGAAAGACTGATGATGACGACATCCTTGTCCTGATATTTCTCGCTTGCCGCAACGAGGTGCGGAATTTCCTCACGGCAGGGCGGACACCAGGTGGCAAAGAAATTGAGCATCACAACCTTTCCCTGATGACTTTCAAGCAGGCTGGTCAGTTCCTCCACATGCAGCGTTTCAAGAGTTCTGGCCAAGCCCTCGGAGGCAACGGTCAGGACAAAAAGGACGGCACAGAGAAAAAAGAACTTCTTCATACTCTTCCTTGGCAGACAATCATCCCCAAAGGACGAAAGCCGGGCTTTGAGATTGCAAAGGCTGATAAAAATCTGATCGGGCCAAAGCCTTAGTGTGCCTGTGCCACAAGCTCCTTGGCAAGACGCACGGCCATCACGGCATCCGGTGAATAGCCGTCAGCTCCGATTTTTTTGGCAAAACCCTCGGTAACCGCTGCGCCACCCACCATGATCTTCATCGGCAGGCCCTCTGCCTGCACGAGACGGACGGTATCCTCCATCCTGACCATGGTTGTTGTCATCAAGGCGGAGAGGCCGATCAGCGAGGCCTTGTGAGCACAGGCCTTGTCGACGATGGTTCTGGCCGGCACATCCTTGCCGAGATCAATGACGTCAAAACCGTGGTTGGAGAGCATCAGGCTGACGATATTCTTCCCGATATCGTGGATATCCCCTTCCACGGTGGCCATGATCACCACCGGCCGCTCTGTCTGTTCGTGACGCTGCTGCAGCAGGGGCTTGAGCTTGCCAAAGGCCTTCTGCATGGTCTCGGCTGAACGGATGAGCTGGGGCAGAAAGTACTCTTTGCGCTCATAGCGGGAACCAACCTCGGTGATGGCGGGAATGAGAATATCCTGCACAATGGCTAAAGGCTCAAGGCCCCTGGCCAGTTCCGCCTCCACAAAGTCCGTGACATGTTCCAGGTCGCCGGCAAGGACACAGTCACCGAGATTCTGCACCGAGGCCCGGGCCTGCTGCGCACGACCGGAGCCTGCGTTTGTACTCTGCCAGCCGGCATAGTCGGCAATGAAGGCTGCTGCCCGCTCATCGTGGCCAGCAAGGACACGCAGAGCATCGACTGCTTCACGCACGCGCTGTGAGCCGGGATTGGCAATAGCCGAGCAAAGCCCGCGACCGGCCGCCATGGACAGGAAGGTGGCATTGAGCAGTTCCCTGGCAGGCAGACCAAAGGAAATATTGGAAAGACCAAGGGTTGTCGGTAAATGTTCCTGCTGACAAAAGTCAAGGACTTTCAGGCATTCGCGCGCGCTCTGGCCATTGGCGGAAACCGTCAGGGCAAGAATGTCCACAAGGATTAAGCGGCGCGCAATGCCAAGCTCCTCGGTCTTGCGCAAAAGCGCTGTGAGAATTCGAATGCGTTCGGCGGCTGTTTCCGGCAGATCAGGCCCCTGCAGGGGCAGAAGCACAAAGGGTGCGCCAAAGCGCCGGCAGAGCGGCCCCAGCTCCTGCATGCGCCGGCCTTCGCCGCTGATGGAATTGATCAGGCAGGAGCCCGGGCAATAGGGCAGAGCACGCTTCAATGCCTCGATATTGGAGGAATCAAGAGCCAGCGGCAGAAGCACCCTTGCCGTCAGAAGCTCCGTCAGCTCGGGCAAGAGGACTGTTTCATCCACAAGCGGTGCGCCCACATTGACGTCAAGGACACTTGCACCCTGTTCCTGCTCCTCGTCGGCATAGCGCAGAGCCTGATCAAAACAGTGTTCGGCAAGCTCGCGCGACAGGGTCTTCTTGCCCGTGGGATTGATGCGCTCACCAATCAGGCAGAAAGGAGCAGTATGGGCTATGCGCACAAGACGGCTGCGGCTGGTGAGACAGATGCCGTCATGGCCATTATTGAGTTTTGGAATGCTGCGCCCTTTGCCCAGAGCCTCGGCAAGACAGGCAATGTGCCTGGGACTTGTGCCGCAGCAGCCGCCGAGAATCTGCACGCCCAAATCGGCAAAGCCTGCGGTCTTCTGCGCAAAGGTCAGGGCATCAAGGGGAAAGACCGTCTCATTGCCCCTTAGCTCCGGCAAACCGGCATTGGGTTCGGCAAAGAGCGTTCCCTGGCGCACCGCGGCCATACGCCTGAGTACCGGCGCCATCTCATCTGGACCAAGGCTGCAGTTGGTGCCCATGCAATCGACGCCTAAATTCTGCATGGTCTCGACAAAAATCTCAGGCGTTGAGCCTGTCAGCGAGACCCCAGCCTCAAAGGTCATGGAGACAATGACAGGCAGATCACAGACCTCGCGCACCGCACAGACCAGGCAGCGTGCCTCAGCCAGATCAAACTGCGTCTCAATGAGCAAAAGATCGCAGCCGGCCTCAACCAGAGCTCTTGTCTGACGGGCATAGGCATTGATCAGCTCCTGCGGCTCAAGATCTCCCAGGGGTCTTGCAAAATGCCCGGATGGCCCGAGATTGCCGGCCACAAAGACAGGCCGGTCCACACTGCGGGCAGCCTCGCGCGCACAGCCGACCATGGTCTTGTTGAAGCCCACCAGATCAAGCTTGGGATCGAGTTTGAAGGGATTGGCACCAAAGGTACAGGAAGTGATGATGTCGCAGCCAGCCTCAAGATAGCTCTTATGGATGCGACAGATCACCTCGGGATGCTCAAGGCCGAAACGCTCAGGGCTCATGCCTGCGGGCAGGCCGCTGGCCTGCAGCATGGTGCCCATGGCGCCATCAAGCAGCAGAAGTCTGCCGCTGGCAAGGGTCTCACGAAAATCCATACGCAATTGCCGGGTCCGTACCCGCTCTGGTTTTGTTATTGCTAAAAACTACGTGGCAGGCTATAGTCGATAGCTTGCGTTTCCATGCTCTTCCACGTATTTTTCCGCGCGAAAGGCGCCTGTGCCTTGTCTCAAGTTCAATACTATGGAGCAGAAATGTCGCAAGGTCAAGATCGCGCAAAGCCTGACATCTGGCTTCTGAAGCCTGCAGGAGCCTAAGTCCGCACCAGCTTCAGAGCCTGCAGTCCGTTCTTTGCCTGCGCAGGCTAAGGAGATCTCTTGGACAAGACCAGCAAAAATGCCAAAGCATCCTCACAGGACAGAGAAAAGACGCTCACGCTTCCCAACGAGGCCGTAAATGCCAAGGAGGCCGACGCCCAGGTGGAAGACCTCGACGCCGAGACCATTGCCATGGAGGAAATGGACCTGGGAGACGACGAGACAGAGCTGCCGGTCATTGATATTGATGCCGATACAGCTGACGTCTATCAGGAGGACAGTGCCAGCGCCAAGCTCCCTGTTCCCAGCAAATCCCGCCTGCCCAGCCTCTCAGGGGCCAGAGACGCGCTCTACCTTTATATGAAGGAGATCAGCAAATTTCCTCTGCTCAAGCCCGAAGAAGAACATGCTTTGGCCCTCAAAGTGCGCGACAACAATGATCCTGACGCCGCCTTCCGGCTTGTCTCCTCGCATCTGCGTCTTGTGGTGCGCATTGCCATGGAATTTCAGCGCCGCTGGATGCAGAATGTGCTCGATCTCATTCAGGAGGGCAATGTCGGGCTGATGCGCGCTGTCAATAAATTCGATCCCGACAAAGGCATCAAATTCTCGTATTATGCCTCCTTCTGGATCAAGGCCTATATTCTCAAATTCATCATGGACAACTGGCGCATGGTGAAGATTGGCACAACGCAGGTGCAGCGCAAGCTCTTCTTCAACCTGAACAAAGAACGTCAGAAACTCATCGCCCAGGGCTTTGACCCCGATGCCTCGATGCTCTCGGAACGGCTCGGTGTCAGCGAAGATCAGATCAATGAAATGAACCAGCGCATGTCCTTTTCCGACATGAGTCTGAACACGCGCCTGGACAACGACCATGAAAGCGCCAGCCACATTGACTTTCTGCCGGCGCTCGGTCCGGGCGTGGAGGATTCGCTGGCCAGTGACGAGATCGTGAACATTGTGCGCAGTCGCCTCAAGTCCATTCTGCCCTACTTAAGCGAAAAAGAACAATTCATTCTGAAAAACCGTCTTCTGACCGATGAGCCTCTCACCTTGCGGGAAATCGGGGAACGATATACCATTACGCGTGAACGTGTTCGGCAGCTTGAAGCGCGTCTGCTGGAAAAAATTAAAAAGCACTTTGCTGTCGACATCAAGGACTTTTCCGATACCTGGATTCAATAGCCTTGCCTTCCTTGAGGAAGGCAAGCGTTTTTGAGTGGCCTATGGCTTACGCCATTGCTTCTGCAGCCAAGTGCGGACAGGCTTTTTTCAGCCTAGTCTCTGGCCGTACGCTTTAGCGCATGCTTTTTGAGGCAGAACAGGTTCGGGGATTGGCCAGCAGGGATTGTCAGAGCAATTCCATTGGTCAACACTTCGCTGCAAACGGCAGTGTGCTGCTCTGCCAGAAAGCATTGATCTGCCCAAGGCTTAAGACAGGCTTTTTTTTACAAATATTGTCGTCTGCTGAGCAGAAAAGACGCTTATGGCTACAAAATCATCAAGGGACATTCAGGAGACGGCGTTTCCTCCCCGTCGTGAACGGCGGGGTTTCCACGCTGAATATTTGATGAACAAACATTACAGACTGCCTCTTATCTGCCTTCTGTCCATTGCCCTTCTCGGCCTTTTCCTGATGCACAATAGCGGCTGCGTCGGCAGTCGGGCCGATGCCCAGGAGACACAGGCACCCAATAACGCCAGTGATTCCGAGCAGGGCCTTGGCGAACGCCTGCCCGTTCTTCCACCCCAGCAGTTTTCCCAAGAGGCCAAGTCGATCTATGCCTTTCTGCTCTGCGATCAGGCCTTCAGAAATGAGGACGAGGCTGCCCTGCTTGAGGCAACCGACACGCTCATGGAGATCCAGACGCCACCAGCCATCTGGATGGAGGCCGGCATCTGGCTGCTCGGCCGCAAAAGCCCCCTGGCCGTTTCCTTTCTCGAAAGTGCCCACAAAGTCTGGCCCGACGATACCTCCCTGCTCATGCTCTACGCTGAAGCCCTCAAGGAAAAAGGCGCCAATGCCCTGGCCATTGACCTGGTCAAGGCTTTTCTCGCCAAGAATCCCGGCACGGCCGATGCCACCCTTGAGCTTGCCATACTGGAAATCGCTGAGCAGAACTACGATCAGGCTCTTGCCCAGCTCAAAACCATTCCCCGCAACGAACGTACCCCTCTTGTGGAGCTGAATTTCGGCAAGGCTCTGGCCGGACTACTGCGTTTTGACGAAGCCATTCCCTATCTTCTGCGCGCTCACAAGGCCATGCCCGATCTCCCCGAAACCCTGCTTGAGCTGGGACGCGTCTACGAACGTACAGGCGAATGGGAAAAGGCCATCAAAAGCTATGAAGAGCTGCTCAAGACCGATTTCCCGGCCAAGAATATCCTGCTCAAACTCATCAGTCTCTGTCTGCATCAGAAAAAACCGGAAAAGGCCCTGCGTTATCTGGCCGAAGCACCAAGCGACATTCCCTTCCAGCTGATTGTCGCCGACATGTTCATTGATGCCAAAAACTACCTGCAGGCCACCAGTATTCTCGAACCCATCGTGCAGCAGCCCAATGCCCCGGTGGAGGTCTTTCTGCTTCTGGCGGACCTGACCTGGGAACATCTGCACGATCTGAAGGGAGCGCTCGCCTGGCTTGACAAAATGCCGGCTGAGTACAAGCAGAGCAGCAATGCCCTGCTTTTGCGCGTTCATCTTTTGGCGCGTGCCGACCAGAAAGACGAGGCCGTGCGTTATGCCCGTACAGGAAAAACGCGCTTTGCCAATGAAACCAAGTTCTGGGAAGCGGAAGCACGCATTCTCGCTTCGCAGGGGAAGAATACGCAGGCTCTCGAGGTCATGCAGGATGCTGTCAAGCGCTGGCCCGACGATATGAGCCTGCTCTTTCTGATGGGGAATATTCTCGATGAGAGTGGCGACAAGCAGGCCGCCTTCAAGCTCATGGAAACCATCATTGCCCGTGAACCTGACAATTTTCAGGCTCTGAACTATGTGGGCTATACCCTGGCCGAAGCCAACCAGGAGATTGACCGTGCGGTCACGCTGCTGGAACGGGCGACTGGTCTTGCGCCGGACCGCGCCTATATTGTCGATTCCCTGGCCTGGGCCTATTTCCGGGCCGGTCGTACGGGCGATGCGCTGCGCGAAATCCGCCGTGCGGTTTCTCTCGGCGCCAAGATCGATGCGGCCATCTGGGAGCATTACGGCGATATCGCCCAGAGTTCCGGTCTTTCTGAAGAGGCCCGCAAGGCCTATGGCAAAGCCTTGGAACTTGAACCCGACAATGCCGAAGAACTGCGCAAAAAACTTGGCCGTTAGGCCCATAGCTATGCCACATACCTTGTCCGCCACCCGGCTTTCTCTGCTTTTGGCCTGTCTGCTCGTGCTCGCCGCCTGCGCGCCCAGAACCCTTGTACCGGGTCCTGGCGATCAGGCAGAAGCTCAGTCGCTCTGGCAAAGCTATCTTGCCAGATCAGAACAGCCCTCACCCTTCCGTCTGAGTCTTAGCCTGCGCATGGGCAAAAAAGGCGAGAGCCGCCGTGTGACTGCCCTGCTCTGGGGCAATGATACCCAGAGCCTGCGCCTTGACGTACAGGCCGGAGTGGGCACAACCCTGGCCAAGATCTCACAGAAGCCTTCGGACTTTCTTCTGGTAGCGCCTGTGGACGGCAAGGCCTACTGGCATCATGGCACTGCCCGCCCTCGACTCAAGCTGGGCGTTCCCCTGCCCCTTTCCCTGCCTGATCTGGCCAATCTCCTGACAGGCGAGGAAAAGGCCGTCTTTGGCACAAGCTATCTCAGACTGGAAAAGAGCCAGGAGGGACTAGGCTTTGTACTCGATGATCCCCTGGAGGGTCTGCTCAGTCTCGATAACGAGGGACGCGTGCAACGCTTTGACCAAAGGCCCCTCAAGCACGGCCAGGGCTGGAAGATCGACTTCGTGCGTGATGCTGACGGAAATCTGAGTAAACTTGATCTTGGCAATCATCGGGGCGAACGCTTGCTTCTGCTCGTCAAAAACCGGGAGAAGCCCCAAGCTTTCGGCTCTGCCCAACTTAGCCTTGAAGCGCCGCCTGGCTATCCGCTCCTGCCTCTTGCCCAGTACGCCGACCATTAGCCCACACTCACCGTAAAAGAGGATGGCGTCATGCCCAATCTGCACATTGCCTGTGACCATGCGGGTTTTGATCTCAAGCAGACCTTGCTCAAGGACTTGAGTCTGGATCTCAAAGCTCTCGGCCTGACCGTGGTTGACCATGGCTGCACGAGCTGCGAGAGCTGCGATTATCCGATCTATGCTGATAAGGCCTGCTCCGCCGTGAGCGCTGAAGCAAGCTTTGGCCTGCTCATCTGCGGCACGGGCATCGGCATGTCCATGGTTGCCAACCGCCATCCGGCCATCCGTGCCGCTCTCTGCACCACAGAACTGCATGCCAGATTCTCGCGCAGGCACAATAATGCCAATGTGCTCTGTCTTGGCGCACGCATGACAGGGACCGAACTGGCCAAGGCCATCACGCTGGCCTTTTTTGCCGAAACCTTCGAAGGCGGCCGCCACCAGCGGCGCATCGACCTTTTTTCCAAATAGCTCAGAGCCAAAGGGTACGGATCATGTCGCTTGTTCTCTACAATACGGCCACGCGTCAGAAAGAAGCTTTTGTTCCGCAGGGTGATCCCGTTAAAATCTATGTCTGCGGCATCACGGCCTACGACTACTGCCATATCGGTCACGCCCGCTCGGCCGTGATCTTTGACGTGCTTGTCAGATACCTGCGCGATCAGGGCTATAATGTGCATTTTGTCCGCAATTTCACGGACATCGACGATAAGATCATCAACCGTGCCCTGAAAGAAGGCCGCGACTGGCGCGAGGTTGGGCAAACCTATATGCAGGCCTTTCACGAGGATATGGACCGCCTCGGGGTTCTGCGTGCCGATGAGGAACCCAGGGCCACAGAGTACATTGACCAGATTCAGGACCTCTGCCAGAAACTCATCGACGCCGACAAGGCCTATGCCACCCCAGGCGGCGATGTCTATTTCCGCGTGCGCAGCTACGCCCCTTACGGCCAGCTCTCACAGCAGAGTCTCGACGACATGAGTGCCGGTGCCAGTGCACGCGTGGGCCTCAATCCCGAAAAGGAAGACGCTCTCGACTTTGCCCTCTGGAAAGCCGCCAAAGCCGGTGAGCCCAGTTTTCCCAGTCCCTGGGGACCCGGTCGCCCCGGCTGGCATATTGAATGCTCGGCTATGACCACTCCCTGGATTCCTCTGGATATCCACGGTGGCGGCCAGGATCTGATCTTTCCGCATCACGAGAATGAAAAAGCCCAGACAGAAGCTGCGCTGGGCACACAACTGGCCAGGCTCTGGATGCACAATGGCTTTGTGCAGATCAATTCAGAAAAAATGTCCAAATCCCTGGGCAATTACAAGACCATCCGCGATATTCTCGATTCCTTCCTGCCCGAAACCCTGCGCTTTTTTCTTCTTGGCAAGCACTACCGCAGCCCCATTGATTTCTCCTTTGCCGATATGGAGGAGGCCGAACGCGGCGAACGCCGAATCTATCAGACCATCCTTGATGTGCAGAACTTCAGGGCCAAGCCCCCAAAGCTTACCAGTCTGCCCAAGGCAGAGGCGGAAAGCCTTGTCCAGGACTGGGAGAGCACCCGCCAGCGCTATGCCCAGGCCATGGACGATGATATCAATACCGCTCAGGCTCTCGGTGTGATCTTTTCCCTGGTACGCCACATCAATCGTCTGCTCGAAGACAAAAAACTGCGCAAGAGTACAACTGTCTGGGACTGTACTGAGCAATTCCTGCACGACCTGAGCATCTGGCAGAAGCAGCTTGGGCTTTTCACCCTGGCGCCGGAAGACTTCTTTGCCAGACTGAAAGCGCTGCGCATTGCCCGCAGCAAGCTTGATCTGGCGCGCGTGGAGGCCCTGCTCGCTGAACGCAGCCAGGCGCGTCTGGCCAAAGATTTTACCCGCTCCGACAGTCTGCGCAACGAACTTGCCAGCCTTGGCGTCATTGTGCAGGACACGCCCGAGGGACAACAATGGGATCTCGCCTAAGGGCAGTAGTTCTTGTCGGTCTGCTCGCCTTTGCCTGCCTTGGCGCTCCGATCGAGGCTCAGGCCTTTTTTTTCGGTGGCGTCACCATCAAAGATGAAAAAGAAATGGGCCGCAAGTTCGACGCAACGGTCCGCGCCAAGCTTCCGGTCATCGACGACCCCGAAATCAGCAGCTATGTGGCGAGTCTGCTCGCCAGGCTCGTGCACACCCTGCCCCCGCAGCCTTTCAGCTTCAAGTCCACGGTGCTTCTCAACAATACCATGAACGCCTTTGCTGTGCCCGGGGGCTATGTCTATGTCCTGACAGGCCTGATCATGCGTTTTGACAGCGAGGCTGAGCTCGCCGGTGTGCTGGCCCACGAACTGGCCCACGTCACCCAGCGCCATGTGGCCAGCCGTCTGGAACGAGCCCAGTATACCACCTTTGGTTCCCTGCTTCTGGCCGTGGCTGGTGTGGTGCTCGGCGGTCCCGGCGGCGGCGCCCTGGCTGTGGGTGCCATGGGGGCAGGACAGTCGGCCATGCTCAATTATTCGCGCATGGACGAAAACGAAGCCGATCAGATTGGCCTGCAGTATCTGTGCAAAGCCGGCCTTGATCCCAAGGGCATGGTCGAGGCCTTTAAAGTGCTGCGCCAGAAAAGCCGCATGAGCGGCTCCCAAATTCCAACCTAT
>JAGADH010000147.1 GCA_017613715.1 Desulfovibrio sp.
ATTTAAGATGTCAAATAATGGCGGCACAATATATCTTGATAATTTGAACAATTATAACGATGAATATAAAAATGAAATATGTTTAGGCAATGGAGCTGATACTATTGACTTTAGTGAATCAGCACGTTATTGGTATAATGACACTAAGGCTGTTGCTATTAAAGGATTTGACGAAAACGATGCGTTAGCTTTTTCAGCAACAACAAATAATGTAAATGCTAAAGGATCTGATTTTGTTATTAGCTATGATGCCAATAATTCATCTGATCAATTAGTTGAAAGCTGCGATGTAGTGTTTAATTCTGTCGATAAACTAAACAATGCTGATACTGTATTAACTCTCTTTGATAATGGTACTGAACAAAATAGTGGAATGAAGATAGCCGATGGCTATTATAATTTTGTCTATGTTGAGGCTCTAAAAGATGTAGATAGTGAAGCAAGTTCTGTAAGCTGCAATGTTTGGCTTGTCGAGAATATGGTATATACTAATTATTATGATAATGAAGAAATATTTGACGGAACTACGAGAGTGAAGCTTTTAGGAACAATTGAAGGCTCTTCGGTTACAATAGACGATATTGCTGTTAATGTAAAAGTTGAAGCAGAAACACTTGAAGACGATGTTTATGCATAACGGTTAAAACTTAGGCTAATTTGCGCTTTTAATGTGCGCAATGTCCATTTGGCTCTGCTCAAAAATAGTAAGCGGAAACTGAAAATACCTACACAGATTTTGACCCCTGTGAGATAGTGGGCCCATGTTGATGCATGGGCCTTTTTTGTTCCCTATGATCTCATCTCAGGAGGAAACGCATGCCATACCTCTAGACGCTCGACGAAATCGAGGACATCGAAAATCTCACACACCGCGCTGTGTTACAGGCTCTTCGCGACACAGACTTCAGCATGGGTGAGATTGCGAAAAGACTGAAGATTCACGTGGTCACTGCCTACCATATTGTTCGGCAGTATCTGCCACAAGGATACATCAGGAAACGGACGCAGATGCTGCATTTTCAAAGGTCTCAGGAGAACTCCTGTTCGCCTGATGATCTTGTTCAGGTTGTCCCGGCAAACAGCACTGTTTCATCAAATCCAGCCTTAGTGCAAACGCCTTCTCATGACGACAAATGTTCACAGGTGAGCAGATCTGGTGCAGCAACGATGATGATTGAAAACGACAGACATTGTTTTTCCCTGCAGCATGGTGGCTTTGTCTTGAAGTGGGAAGGGAAAAACGATCACCTGGAAAGCTTTTGCGGCATTATGAAGGAATTTGTGGCCATCTTTGGTACAAACGCATGATGAGCGATCTCTTTTCTTCAGGGCACATTTACCTGATCCAGACAACCGTCAATGGCAATTGCGGCATTCCAAGCCTGTACGGACGTCTATTGAATGGGTCGTTTGGCGTCGAAATTCTTGATGATACAGGCGAAATTTATGCGCTTTTCACCACTGCCAACCACAAGACTCTCCTGATACTGCACGTCGATGACTATGGTGTAGATCTGACGAAACGTCGTCTGTTCAAGGGCAAGTTTCGGACTATGCTTTCGGATACGCAGCAACCTCTTACGTTAACCAGAGAGCAGCTTAAACGCCTTGTTCTTGATGGCACATACACCCTGGAATGGCAAAACTCCAACCTACAGGCACAGATGGCGGCTTTTAGGCAAGCAGAGCCTATGCCGGTGGCTAAGTCGTAATTTTCTTGATAAAATTTTATCTGTTTTTTTGTAGAAGCTCTTGATAACAAGAGCTTTTTCTTTTAAAAATCTCATCGGCCAACAAATCTATACGCATCCATAGGACCGTATCATAGGTAGAACATCTCTCCTCAAATCTTGAATCGGCAATTCAGCTGGAAGACGGCCCAAAAAGAAGAGTACGCAATGTCCCA
Source organism: Desulfovibrio sp. (assembly GCA_017613715.1). Classification (GTDB taxonomy): domain Bacteria; phylum Desulfobacterota; class Desulfovibrionia; order Desulfovibrionales; family Desulfovibrionaceae; genus Desulfovibrio. The sequence goes on from JAGADH010000147.1 coordinate 1,907, forward strand.
GATCGACGATATAGCAAATATTATCGCGTCAACAGAGGATGCTTTTGCTCTGCTTGGCGCAGTTCGAAGCTGTATCGAAGAGATTCGGTTTGCGGAAATCCAGACAGGGCCTACATGTCTTCGTTTCGACAGACTGCCGGCAAAGGATGCCCCTGTTGCTGAAGTCATTTCATGGGTGCAGATGGCTTTTATTCAGATGCGAAGCATGACCATCTCTGACTCAAAGCTGAAAAGTACGTTCTTCTCGCCAAAATCCGAGAAAGTTCTCAAGGCTGCGAACAAAACAGAGGCCAAAGCGGCCAAGGTGTTGGATAAGAAGCAATGCATCTCTCAGAAGGAGTATGATCTTCTCTTAAGCGAACTACAAAAGCGGATTGATGCCATCGATGAAAAACTCCATCTGAGCGTAGAGTCGGAGATTGAGGCGCATACCTCCATATCACGTCTGGCAGACATGCGATCCCGCCTTGAGCAGCAACGCAAAGATCTTGTGGCAATGACGGTGATCATTGATGATCCGAAAGAAATGCAGGAAACAGCTGCTGATGCCAAGGAAAAGGAGGCTTGTCGACAGGAGGAGACTTGTGCTCAGAGAGATGACAATGTGGACAAGGACACTGTACAAAAGACAGAACCCTCAGTCTCCAAGGTCAGAAAACGCAAGAAAAGCCGCAAAAAGACTAAAAAGAGCAAGCGAAGAAATCAGGCAGCACGTCCTGACAAATCGGAAACTGCTGGGGTGGAACCCCAAGTGCGGGAAAAAGAGTGCAATCCTGCCATAGGAGAACAGGTACGCGCCTATCAAAACACGTCGTTATCAAAAAAGGCCGAGATCATGGATGAATCGTATGCCGGCATGAGAACGTGTCTGAACTCTATGCTTATGCTTCAGGATAAGGAAGGCAATCGCTTTACGGTAGAGCCTGCCAGCTGTTACGAGGTGAGAGGATTTGACAAAGACGGGAATGTCACAGAGTACGTCAACTCTGAGCTTCTGCTCTATCCTGATACACCAGAGAATGAAGCGCTTAAGGCCAGTTTGAACATCAACGACTATTCGCCCAGTCTCATGGACATCTTAACCGTGATTGGCGGAATGCTGGTGTTCTCCCCCAGAGAATTCCTTGGTACTCCCTCCAGATTGTATGGAATGCGTCCTTGCTTTGTCCGCGCTGGTTTCAGTGAACGCTGGGCCATCAAATTATTGGTTGACTTCATCGCCATGCAAGTGTCGAAAAGTCGCATCGCAGATCGAGCAAATCTGCAGTGGAAAGGGGAATCCTTCAGCAAGCAATACATTATCAGCATCATCAACGGTTTGAGTCGCGTGCTGAGCCCTCTTGCCACGTATATGCGAAGAGTACTCCTTGAGCGATGTCGGACTATGCATAATGATGACTGCACCATGCATTGCCTTGAATGGCAAAAGGATGCCGACGGGAACCGAACACGTCAGAAAAATTATCTTTGGGGGCTGATCAGCGGAGCCCATGAAGAAACGCAAGGGGCCATCTACCTGGCCACCGAGAGCCGAAGTACGGAAGAATTTCTGCGCCAGTTTGGCTACAGCAACGAGGATGGAGAAGAGTTCGTCTCAGCGTGTGCCTTAGAAAACCTGGTGACCGATTGCTACAGCGTGTATATTCCTGGAGTGGCCAAGCTTGAGGAAATACTGGGGCGCAAGATACTTCGTGCTGGCTGTTATGCCCATTTACGGCGCTACTTTCTTGATGCGCTGAAAAGCATGAAGCTGTCGACTGTCTATCAGGCAGCGTGCCGTGGCACAGTGGCGGGATTTGAGCAGAGAGTTGATGAGCAGCTGAAAGCCCAAGGCATATAATCCAGGCCAATAGGCCGAAAAGCCTTGTCTGCCACCTTTTGCACCGAGGTTTTATTCTGGCTAGAAGAAGATTTTGAGTTTACAGAACGGGAAGAGTTGGAACAAAGGCGACATGAACTCACGTCTTACTACGTGGATCGGTTGTACGCCATCGTTGATCAACTGAAGTCTGTCACCAAGTCCCTGGAGGAAAATGGCTCACGGGATGGCGTAACCCAGTATAAAGGTGGTAAGGACGTCCCCTGGGGAACAGCCATCGTCTATGCCTTGAACAACAGGACAGAAATGCACGCATTTCTGCAGTGCGGCGACATTGAGTGCTCAAACAATCGTGCAGAGAGGACTCTTTGCCCAGGCAAACGCCACACGCAGATGATGGAATTCCTGGCCACAAAAGACGGCTTCAACGGCTTTGCGGATCTTTTGACCATCTACATGACGTGCCGACTCATGGAAATCAATCCATACGAGTACATCCACTGGGCCTTTGCGTGTGCAAAAATGCGTCTGGAAGACTATAGACTTGCGACCTCAAAAGAGACCGGCACCACGACTCAACTCTGCAAACTGCCAAGGCCGTATAAAAAGGATGGAGAGGTCATCGGACTGTATGATAAAGATTATGTTTGCTGGTCCGACAAAATCAGCTGGCAAGGCCTGGACGTTTGGTCTTATGCAGAATGCCTGGATCGTGAGTACGAACGCTTAAAGCCTGAATTCAGGCTTCCCGAAGACGAAGATGACTACGACGAGGATGAAGACGAAGAGTAAGCCCTCTTTGACAAAACGTTTGTAAAGACAGCAAGGCCCCGCCAAATGCGGGGCTTTCCTTCCTA
>JAGADH010000021.1 GCA_017613715.1 Desulfovibrio sp.
ACAGACAGAAGCGGTTATTGCGAGGATCACAGGTCTTATAATGATGAGCGGCGCAAGGCGTGGTTTAAGCGCATGGATGAGCAGCGGCAAAACTCATCAAGACGTGGCTATGGTGCAGAGTGGCGCAAGTTGAGAAATGCTAAATTAAGAGCGAATCCTTTATGCGAAATTTGCGGCGCTCCTGCGTCTGTAGTCCATCACAAAGACCATAACCAGTACAATGATTTTGGGATAATTTGGAAAGCGTGTGCAGATCGTGCCACGAAGAACATCATGGCAGGAAGCGGAGAGAAAATTATGTCGGGAACAAGCAAATCAGGTCGTAAGAGATTGCCTGCGGGAATCAAAGAGTTAAAAGGCACTTTGCAGAATTGCCGAGAGAACAAACTTGCCCCGAAGCCTGGGAAGACAACTCTAGAACCACCGGCGTATCTGAATGATATTGCTGCGGTAGATTACCGAAGAAAAGCCGAATTGCTTGACCGTCTTGGCGTTTTTAAGGAAGGTGATGATGTAGCATTGTCAGCTTATGCCGAGGCGTATTCAAGATGGATTGATGCCGTGGAGCACTTAAGGCAGAATGGTCAGATTTTGACAGGTAAAGATGGCCAGCCAATGCGAAATCCTGTTTTGTTTAACATCAATAATGCATTGGATCAGATGTATAAATATTTGACTGAGTTTGGGCTGACTCCTGTGTCTCGATCAAGAGTCAAAGTTGATGATAAACAGAAGCAAAACGAATGGGAAATGTTCAGCAGCAATGCAGATCCCATGCAAAAAAAATCAATTCAATAAGAAAAACCGTCCAAAAAATACCTCCCTTTGCTTGTTCTGTGCTGTTTTTGGTGTATTGTTAACCAAATGGCCGGAAAATCTACAAATAAAGACTTTGCAACGATAGCAAATGAGTATGCCAGAAAAGTTGTTTCTGGCAAGATCATTGCCTGCGCTCATGTGAGGAATGCATGCAAGCGTCACCTCGACGATTTAAAAGAGAGCAGGAAAAAGTCTTATGCATATCGATTTGATAAAACGGCCGCTAATCGCATCTGTACTTTTGCAACGATGATGGTCCATGTAAAAGGCAGAGAGTGGGCCGGTAAAAGAATTACGTTGCAGCCTTGGCAATGTTTTCTGCTTGCCGTGCCTTTCGGTTGGATCAGAAAGTCAGATGGATTGCGTCGGTTCAGAGAAATCTACGATGAGATCCCGCGTAAGAATGGCAAGTCTGTTCTTGGTGCAATCATCGGTCTTTATATGTTGTGTGCTGATGGTGAGCCTGGCGCTGAAGTGTATGCCGGAGCTACGTCAGAAAAGCAAGCGTGGGAAGTCTTTGGCCCTGCGCGTCAGATGTGTCTTAAGAATCCAGGATTCACAAGTCATTTTGGGATCGGTGTCTGCGCAAAGTCGCTGCATATACTGAATAATGCATCGAAGTTTGAGCCTTTGATTGGTCGTCCTGGTGACGGTGCAAGTCCTCACTGTGCCATTGTTGATGAGTATCATGAGCACCCTACTCCTGAGCTGTACGACACGATGTTGACTGGTATGGGCGCACGATCACAGCCGATGCTTGTGGTGATCACAACGGCAGGAACAGACAACTCGCACCCGTGCTACGCAAAAAGAGATGAGGCCATCAAAGTCCTCAATGGTGCTTTGCAGAATGATACGCTTTTTTCGGTGATCTACAGCGTAGACGATGACGATGATTGGACTGAGCCAGAAGCGTGGTGGAAAGCAAATCCGAATGCCGGAGTGTCGATCTATAAGGATTTCTTGGAAGCAAGACGCAGTGAGGCCATGACGATTGCCAGCCGCCAGAACATTATCAAATGCAAACATTTGAATGTCTGGAGCAATACGGGATCCGCGTGGATCAATATGGTCAAATGGGCTCAATGCCAGCAAGACATAGCTCTTGAAGATTTTATCGGTGAGAAGTGTTGGGTTGGTGTCGATCTTGCCAGCAAAGTTGACCTAACGGCCATGATGCTGATGTTTCGGCGTGGCGATGAATATTATCTTTTCGGGAAATATTATTTGCCCGAATCTACGGTCAACTTGCCGGAAAACTCGCATTATCAGCGATGGGTTGCTGAAGGATACCTGACTGAGACTCCTGGAGCGAGAACAGATTATCGGTATCTGATGGATGACCTTCTTGAGTTTGCTCAGGATTACGACATCCAAGAACTGGCCTACGATCCAAGAGAAGCGGAAATGCTCATGCAAGAGATTAGGGAGAAAGTCACGTTTCCTTGCATCGAAATCTCTCAGATCCCGGCGAATATCAGTGAGCCGATGAAAGAGTTTGAAGCCATCTATCTTTCTGGTCAGCTCCATCACAATGGTGATCCGATGCTGACATGGCAGGCTTCAAACGTCGTTTTGCGAAGCACGAAAACAAAATCGTACTATCCTGGCAAGGAAAAGAGTGAAAACAAGATAGACGGCATCGTTGCAGCCATCATGGCGCTATCTAGAGCAAAACTCCATGAAGACACAGCGTCAGTGTACGAAAGCCGTGGTTTCATTGAACTGTAGGAGCACGTATGGGGTGGTTAAGCAAAATATTCAATAAAAGGCAGACAGCTCCTTACTTGCCAGAAATACAAATTGAGCCTTTTGCCTATACTGGTGGTATTGCCGTTACTCCAGATCGCGCTCGGACATATAGCGCAGTCTATCGCGCAACTGCTTTGATCTCGCAGACAATAGGATGGCTTCCATGGTCAGTGCTCCGCGACATGCGCCAAGAGTGGGATCATCCCGTGCATTATCTGCTCCACTCGCGTCCATGCAAGGAAATGTCCGCGTCCTGTTTCAAGGAGACTCTTGTCCGTGATGCTCTTATCTGGGGCAATGGCTACGCTGAAATTGAGTTCTCACGAAACGGGCAGCCTAGAGCGTTGTGGCGTCTCCTGCCGAGCCGCATGCAGATTTTTCGCAGCGAAAAATCTCTCGATGTTTTTTATAGGTATTTCACGTTTGACGGTCGAGTTTATGAATTGCCGCAATCAAGGATTTTTCATCTTAAGGGTCTTGGAGACGGTCTTATTGGTGATTCCATAGTCGGATATGCAGCCAAATCAATCGCCGCTGGAATCTCAAGCGAAGAGACAAACAACAAATTGATGGAAAACCAACTTGTTCCGGCAGGTATTATCACGCATCCTGGAAAGTTGTCTGTCGAAGCCGCTGAACGGCTCAAGGCGCAGTTTGCTTCGAAATATATGGGCAGAGAAAACGCAGGAAAACCGCTGCTCATGGAAGAAGGAATGACTTTTACTCCGGTGACAATTCGTCCTGAAGATGCCCAGTTTTTAGAGAGTCGCCGTTTTTCGATTGAGGAAATTGCCCGTTGGTTTGGCGTTCCCCCGCATAAATTGGCTGACCTTGAGCATGCGACTTTCAGCAATATCGAACACCAGAGCCAAGAATTTGTGAATGACTGCCTGATGCCGTGGTGTAAGAAACTTGAAGAGGAAGCGGACTATAAACTGCTCCGAGGATCAGCAAACGGTTACTACACGAAGATTGACGTGCGC
>JAGADH010000148.1 GCA_017613715.1 Desulfovibrio sp.
GGCACTTTTGTTTTTTTGCCTTGTTTTCGTCTGCTTCAAGACGCGTCATTAACTTGTGAGCGGGAGTTTTTTATGAGTACTTCAGTGGTGGTTGTGGGGGCCAATGGCCGCATGGGACGAGCTATTTGCGATGTGGCGCAGAATTCCCCTGAATACACGCTGGCCGGAGGCGTGGACAGTCCCGCCCGTGTGGCGGAATTGTCGTTGCGCATGGTGGGAAAATGCCCTGTGTCGGACAATCTGCAGGACCTGCTTGGGCGTGTGCCCGAAAACAGTGTGATCATTGATTTTACAGCACCTGAAGTCAGTCTGGCTTCAGCGCGTGTGGCCGCTGAGCGTGGCATGGCGCTGGTCATAGGCACAACGGGCCTGAGCAGCGAGCAGCTTGCAACGCTTGAGAGCCTTGCGGCCAAGACGCCGCTTTTGTGGTCAAGCAATATGAGTATCGGCATTAATGTCATGCGCAAAATTTTGCCTGAACTGGCCAGGGCCCTTGGACCTGACTATGATATGGAAATCATGGAAATTCACCATAAGCACAAGAAAGATTCCCCGAGTGGTACAGCTCTGACTCTGGCAGAAGGACTGGCCAAGGCCAGAGACTGGAATCTGCAGGACGTGCGTTGTTCAAGTCGTGACGGCCTGATTGGCGAACGCCAGGAGCAGCAGATAGGTGTGCAGGCTTTGCGTGGCGGGGATGTGGTTGGCGTGCATACGGTCTATTTTTTAGGACCTGGCGAACGCATCGAAGTGACCCATCACGCGCATTCGCGTGAGAATTTTGCCAGGGGTGCCCTGCGCGCTGCCTCCTGGTTGGCAGCTCAAAAACCCGGCAAACTCTATGGTGTTCAGGATATGCTCGCGTAAGCGTGCTAGCCCAAGACAAAGGAGACGGCCAGTGGCAATGCACTGGCCGTTTGTTCTTTTGGGCTCTGTTTGAAGTGGTATTGATCCCAATTGGCAGGGGCGCAGGCCGGGAGGCAGGCATCCCTGATGAGACCTGTCTCTCAAACAGAGTTTTCTTTTGTGAGACCGAGAAGCAGAGCCAGGGTTTCTGCCGTATGTTCGTGGGCATTTTGGCGGCGCTGGCAGAGTTCGTGAAGAAGATGTTCTGCCTCTCGCTCCAGATGGGCAAGGTCGCAACGGTTATCAAGCACAAGGTCACTGGCCTGGGCTTTTTTCGTTTCGGGCCACTGCCAGCTGTCAATAGTTCCTGCCTTTTCAAGGCTCCAGCCACGGTTTTTGAGAAGACGGGAAAAACGTTCGGCCTGGGGGCAAAAGACACAGACCGTAAGTATGTTGGAATCGCGCCAGCCGCATTCAAAAAAGAGTGGAATTTCGGCAAAAGCCACCTGATCAGCGGCATGGCTGGCAAAAAAATGCAGCAGAGCTTCATGAACGCTTGCATGCAGCATTGTTTCAAGATCCCGTTTGACCAGGGGATTGGCCTTGAAGAGGGCAAAAAGGGCGTCGCGCAGAATCTCTCCGTTGCCAGAAACGACGTCTCTGCCGCCATGGCCCTGGAGCCAGCTTGCCACTTGGCCGCCTCTGGCATAGAGCTTCTTGACCTCGGCATCGGCACTGAACGTGGCAAAGCCTTTGTTCTGCAGAATGTTCGTCAGACTTGATTTGCCACTGCCAGGATTGCCGGTGATCACGACTTTTTGCAGCTGATGGGCGCAATTCAGAGCCGTTTTGCAGAAATCAGCCGGAGGCGGCACGTGCAAGGTAATCATTTCGCCGCTCCAGGGATGGCTGAAAGAGAGCGTATGGGCATGCAGCATCTGTCTTGGCGCTTTATGGGCAATGCTACTGGGAGCATAGAGTTTGTCGCCAAGCAGCGGGTGTCCCAGATGTGCCATGTGCACACGGATTTGGTGGGTGCGGCCTGTGTGGATACGCACAGCAAGGAGGGAGGTCTGTTTGTCGGGGGCAAGCCAGAGGCGTTGCCATTGGCTATGAGCGGCTTTGCCGCCCTTATTTTCGGGCAGAACAGTCATTTTGATGCGGCTCTGCGGGTCCCGGCCTATGGGTTGGAGGCATTCGCCCTGTTCTGCGCATTCGCCGCTGACAAGAGCAAGGTATTCTTTACGCACATGGCGTTTGGCAAAGAGTTCGCTGATGGCCAGGCGCGTCTCATCATCGAAGGCGACAAGCAGAAGTCCGCTAGTATCTTTGTCAAGCCTGTGCACTATGCCAGGCCTTGCTCCCTGCATATGGGCAAGCGCGGGAAAATGCGCAAGTAGTCGTTGAATCAGAGTATGTTCAGGGCATGATGGACAGGGGTGGACGGTGAGACCTGCCGGTTTATTGACCACACAAAGTCTTTGGTCCTGAAAGCAGATGTCCACCGGCCCCTCTTCAGCCGCAAGCTCTGTCTGAAGCTCCGGCAGCGTGAGGGAAATCGTTTGACCTGCCTTGAGCCGAAGGTCTGGGCGTTTTTTGCACGCAGTATCGACCTGACACAAACCCTGGCGAATGGCTTCTGTGATTTGACTGCGGCTGCATTGCGGGTTCTGGCAGGCTAAAAAGCGGTCAAGCCTTTGGCCTGCACTGTGGTCATCAACTGTGTAGAAGACCTCAGGCATGGCGTGGCTAGCGGACACCCGGCGTTGAAAGACTGCGCACACGGTCGACAAAGGAGACTGGCCGATAGAGATCAGGCAGTTCAGCTCCCGGGGCAATGGACGTGATCAGGGTTTTGCCGATGACATGCCGGGCATTGGTATTGGCTCCGTCAACGGTGCGTACTCCCCAGACATTGTGCAGAATGGCTGCCTGGCCGTCATAGACGCCCACATACATGGTGATGTGGCCTGGCAGACCGATCAGACTGAGAAAAGGCGTGCCAAACTGTTGTATGATATGCTCTTTTTCTTCTTTGGATAGACCTTCAAGATTCTGCACAACACCGGTTCGAGCCTGAGCCCGGCTATTGCGGGGGAGCCAGATGCCAAAGGGGGCCAGCAGGTCGCGTGTGGTCGCCGAGCAGTCTCTCAGCCCGTACATGCCGCCCCAGCCGTATTTCTGGCCGAACATTTCCGAACCAAGGCGGGCCACATTGCCAGGGGTGATGGGCAGGGGCTTTGCTTGTGCCTGGTTTGAGGAAAGCTTAACGGTACGCAGGCCGGCCCAGCCATTGTCCTCACGCACGGGATAATAGAGAGTCAGGCTGCTGCCGCTTTTTTCGGCAATGGGCAAGATGGCGCCCACATTGGCAAAAATACCCGGTGCCAAGCTTGTCTTGTCCTTGGTGATGGCTGCAAGATCATGGCTTTTCCAGGTACTTGCCAGGGTTCCGTCAACCGGAGCAACGTCATTGGCATCAACCCAGCCTGCTGCCAGGGGGGTCTCCAGAAAGTACCAGCGTCTGTCAGCCGACGCGTGGGTGATAAAAACGGGCATGCCCACAGCCAGCAATGAGTATTGAAAATCGTCAAAGGGATAGCTTGGGGCATTGGTGATGGCTTTGTCGTAGCGCGCTTCATGGGTCGGGATCTGGCGCAGGTCGGTATTGCGCAAGGTGATGGCCGGCTGGGCCAGAGATGGATAGGTGCTGACATTGGCATTGGCTACGATCACGTCCCATTCATCCTGAGGCCAGCGCAGCCCGCCCAGTTTATAGCCCCGCGCTTTACGGATACAGACATCAGCTTTCTTGGTATTTGCCCGGCTCATGGACCAGGGACCAAAAAAAATGCTGTTATAGCGCCTGTCCTGCTCAAGCTGCTGCGTTCTGTCGAGCAGTTCTCGTTTGTTTCCGGCTTTTTTGGCAAAATAGTTCAGATCCTGAGGGAATGTTTTTTCATCGGCAATGCGAGTATCGTTTGCCTGTGCCGTGACAGGCACTTTGGGGCTTTTGCCGGCGCAGGCCGTAAGCGTGAAAAGCAGCAGAAAGCAACAAAAAAGAGAGTATTGTTTGTTCATCGAAAATTTCTCTAAGGCGGATCCCCCGTCTTTAAGGCGGGGAAGAGCCTTTTTGTTTGTTCGCAGATAGCAAAGTTACCTGCGGCATACCTGTTAGGGGCATGGACGCGCAGCAGCCGCTGCATCTCTTCTTGCCAATGGTGACGTACTGCAGCTCGACATATCTCCTTTCGTCCGTATATCCCGGTTGTCTGCAGATATACCTTACGGTCCGGAACGGAAAAGCTTCCCGAAGAGTGTTATAATCGTACGTCAACATAGTCCTTGAAGGACTCAAGCTTGTCAGTCAGCTATTATGATCTGACTTTGAAGCCTCGTCATGCAGGTGAGAGAGCAGACCTGAGCTCTTTTCCCCGCATTTTCACCCAAGGAACAAGCGGAACGAATTTCCATGACGACATCGGACTGTATCCCGCACTATGACTCTCTCAGCAGATTCATCCAAGCATGTACACCCATTTTCCCCGCACTACAATCGTCAATCTCGCAGCGGGTGGAGATATTTTTTGTTGATTTTTGTGCTAATCGGTAGAAGTTCTCTGATAACGCACAGCGTTTCTGAGAAGGCGGCACATCACCGTATGCCACAGGCCGCTGCGCTCTTTTGCCCTGAGTGAGGCAACGTACTGAGCTGTCGTGATGTTCCAGCGCATTCCCACCAATTTCATGCGCGCCTGAATGACACTCTTGTTTGCGCCTTCTATGGCTCCGCTACCTACGAAATATCCCTTGGCCCTGTATGCGGGATAATCGATGTTGTCTCGGTTGTTCACGAGATAGGTGTGCAAGTTCACAATGCCCTCGGGTACTTTTTTGTCCTTGTAGGGGGAAAGTTCCGA
>JAGADH010000149.1 GCA_017613715.1 Desulfovibrio sp.
ATCCATTTCGACGGCGGACACGGGCTGATGCTCATTTCTCTGCGCGTTGATACTGAGGAATAAAACTATGCAAGAACACGTTCAGGTTGAATCAAGCAAGTGTAAGGCCTGTCGTCGCTGCGAGATCGCGTGCATAGCTTCGCATCATGGTCTTGATTTTAAAACGGCCATGAAACAGAAAGCTTTGTACTCCCCGCGCTGCTGGGCCATCAAAGGAGACGATTTCAAAACATCAGTGCGCTGCCACTGCTGTGATCCGGCTCCCTGCTGCAATATCTGCCCCACTGGGGCCTTGCATCAGAATCCTGACGGAACCTTCTCCATACACCCTGAACTTTGTGCAGGTTGTATGATGTGTGCTTCCGTCTGTCCCTATGGTGTCATTTCTCCCGAAGTCATTGGCAGACAACAGGAAGAAAATGCTGAGAATCTTCCTGCAACACCGGCACGTACCATAGCCATACGTTGTGATCTCTGTCATGACTGGCGTCTTGAAAAGGGCGTTGAATACACTGCCTGTATGGAAGCCTGCTTAAGTCAAGCGCTTTCTCTGGTGAAAAAGGACGGCACCATTGTCCAGGCACCCAAGCCTGAAAAGAAACCAGCAGCTAAGGCAAGCGTTGCTGAAGCAGCCAAGCCTGAAGCTCAGGAAGAAAAAAAAAAATCAGCTGAACCTGTCGTAGAGCCAACTCCAGAACCGAAGGAAGAGGCACAGCCTGCTCCTGCCGTGGCAGCAGCAAGCAGCCAGCCTCAGCCTGAAGCGAAAGACGAGCCTACCCCGACAGCGCAGTCAAACGGGGATAAACAGGACAAAAAGAATCGGAAAGGCAAAAAGAAGAAATAACCTTTTCTGAATAATCCATGCACAAAAAAAAGATGCCTTTGTATAAAGGCATCTTTTTTTTGTGCGCTCTCAAATACGTTTTGCGCAAAATACGTGGCTATCCCAAAAGTTTCATGGCCATCTGGGGCATGGAATTGGCCTGGGTCATCATGGCCACTGCAGACTGGGTCAAGATTTGCTGGCGTACGAATTCCGTCATACCGACAGAGACATCCTCATCGGAAATACGTGATTCAGCAGCCTGAAGGTTTTCTGCCTGAATATTCACGTTGGTTATGCTGTTCTCAAGGCGATTCTGCAAGGCTCCAAGATCTGCACGAATCCTGTCTTTTGAGCTGATAGCCTCGGTTAAACCCACAAGAGCCCGCTGTGCGGCTTCCTGTGTCGAAACAGTAAAGCCCGCTGATCTTGGATCAGCCTGATTACCAACGCCAAAAGCTGAGGCCGTACAGTTTCCAATTTGAACATAGTAGTAGTCTTCAGCGGAATCATTGCCTACACCAAAGTGGATTTTCATCCGTCCGCTCTCGCGAACGCCGGAGCCATTGTGTGCTCCACTAAGAAAACCATTGAGCAGGTGAATTCCGTTGAAATCAGTGGCATTGGCAATGCGCGTGATCTCGGAGGCCATCTGCTGGTACTCAGACTCAATCATCATGCGCTGCGTGGCGTCATAGGTACCTGTTGCTGCCTGCTCGGCCAGCTCTTTCATGCGAATGAGTTTCTCATCAACAATGGACAAGGCCCCGTCAGCCACTTGAAGCATGGAAATGGCGTCATTACAGTTTCTTGCGCCCTGCTGAAAGGTTGCAATATCGGTTCTCTGCAGCTCGCGAATGGCAAGTCCAGCCGCATCGTCTGCCGCAGAACAAATTCTCAGCCCAGCTGAAAGGTGCTCAGTTGATGATGAAAGGTTGGTATAATGGGCGTTCAGATTCTGGGCAATGTGCGCAGCTGTCATATTATTGTTGACAACAAGGCTCATGGCGACCTCCAGAGAAAAGACATCTGTACTATCTTTGTCTCTCAGGCATAATTCGTGCCAAACGTCTCAAGGCCCAATTGGCAAGAGAAAACAGACTGTTAGCAAAAGCTCTGTATTCTTATGGCAGAATCCGTCATCATTTTGACTCATGATTGCAAGAGTCAAGTTGAAGAGGCCAAAAGCAAACGGACGCCTTGCCCTCTCTGAAAGGATACCACTTTGCCACCTGAGGGAGAGAAAGTGTCCTCTCCGAAAACAAAAGCAACTGGGGCAAGCTTAAATTTTTTACTATTCACAGCCGACTTGGAATCGGCCTGAGGTTCAATACCCGCTGACGGATACTCTTATCCAGTCCTTCCAGTCTTATGACGCACGGGGAAAATCACCACTATTTTGCCTGGATTGAGGTTCATGACGACAAAAAGCTTGTGGTGTACCGCAAGGGAGCAACTCCTGAGTATTCCGTTGCCACTGTATCGGGTTCCGTTGACATTGGACACTTCTTCCGTCATCAATGGACACGTGTTCCGCTAAAAATGGTACAGTGCATTCGGCAGTCCTGTTCATTGATTTCCGATAGGGTTGGACAGCCTTTTGGATGTGTTGCTTTTGGCTTGCCTTCATGTCGTCCCACTTCAAGGCATACGTCAGGGCGACTTGCCGTCTCTATGGCTTCATCCCAGTCAAGGGGCTGTGAACAGAAACCGGAATTTGCAACTTTTCTATAATACCCTCTTGACAATTCTCGCTTCGAAGTTCATAGTTTTCACATCAAGGGGTTGTAGCTCAGTTGGGAGAGCGCTTGAATGGCATTCAAGAGGTCGTCGGTTCAATTCCGTCCAGCTCCACCAGAAATTTCAAGGGTTTGCGGCTAACTGCAGACCCTTTTTTTATATCCAATTCTCATGCTGTGCCATCTATGTGCCTGATTTTTGGAAGAAGGGCAGTGATGGATTGTGAAGGTTTACGGGAGAATTGCAAACCGACGCAGATCGAATGCTTAGTAAGCGGTATCTGAATTTCACTTTACGAGCTGGACCTAACGACCATAAACTGCAGAAAAGGTGAGTATTCCGTTGCCCTGTACATCGGATTCCATTGACGATGGACACTCTTCCGTCATCAATGGACACTTGTTCCGCTCTGGAGTGTACACCAATTCCGGCAGTCCTCTTCTGATTTCCGATTTGGTTGTACAGCCTTTTGGATGAGTTGCTTTCGGCTTGCCGATGTACATAAACAGAACTGAGAACGTCTATTTGTCGGCGGCGATGAGACTGCTGCTTTGAACTGTCGCCACCTTCCTCTCAGCCATTTCACAATGAGCGGCCAACAGCAATGTATCAGTCTGTTGCTGATGCGAACAAAACTGCATATCTGTTCAAACGAGCGTCGTACACGCTCCAGCACGCCGCGCCCCACCATTCGTGGCCGTCGTCAAAATAATCGGACCAGTCAGTCGTCCATTCGCATACTTCAAGGGCGTCTGTTCCTTCCGGAAACAAGGCCGCATTGACCTTGCGAAAATCAACCGGCTTGTACCTCGTTCCATGAGGCGGTTTCAGGAAGGCGTACCAATACGGTATCCGCCCTTCGTTGTCCGGATAGCTATTCCGGCCGCAGTCATAAGACGTGCATCCGTACCTGTCCATACGCAGTATTTCCGGCGCATGGAGAAACGATGCGGCATCAATCGGTGTCGCCTTCGCCTTGTCCATGTCATAGCTCCACGGGCACAGATCGTCCGAGGCCTCCTCGCCCCACCTGATCTCGGCAGGACGCTTGTTTTCAAGGCTACGGTCGATCGCCCTAAGCATCGCGAACAATACGGCTTCCTTATGCGACTGCATTTCCCGATAAGGAGCGTCATCCTCCATAAGGCAATATTCGATGACACACCGGTCGTATTTCCTGATGATTTCATAAAACGGATCAGTTATTAATTCGTACATGGTGAATACCACCAATCTTATCCACCTGTCCCCATCGATTTGACTGCCTGTCCCCCTACTCATGTTTTTGGCAAGAATAGTTTGGGGTGGCGGGGCTGACAAGAGTCGATGAGGGAGAGGTGGCGATTTGTCTCCAGCAAGAACAAAGGCAGAGAAGACGCCGCGATTTCTGATTCGGCGGTATGAATGCGGGTGAAATCGAGCTTCGTGAAGACTGAGCAAGTGTCGGAAGCAGGTTGCCAGTGGCATTGGCTGCCCTCTTGACCTTCCCCGACACTTTTCGCCTTAGGAAGTTCCAAGACGTCTCCATGAGGTCCGTCCATTCAAGGCCGGCATTTTGTCTGCGAAGCGAAAACGCTTAGACTTCAACTCGGACGCGTGCTAGCGGTCGGCGCGGAGATGGCTGTATCTGACAAGCATCTGCATCGACTTGTATCCTGTGATCATCCTGATTTCCATCACGTCAAGGTCGGTGTTCTCGAACAGCCGGCTGGTCGCTTCATGCCGCAAAGCTTGGAAGCGCAGGACCTTGATGCCTGTTTTTACAGGCCGCGTTCATGGCCTGCGTGATCGCCGCGGCGCTCATCCCGAAGACGGATCCGGCCTTTTGCCGGGCAAGTGCATGCAGTATGTCGAGAGCTTTGGGGGATAGCGGCACGGTCAACTTGCTCGCCCTTCTTGGTCTTCGGCAAAAGGGTCGTGCGTCGCGCCATGTCGACGTTCTGCCAGTCCATCGACGCAATTTCCGTTCGCCGCAGCGAGGTCGTCAACGCCCACATGATGCATGGCCGCAGCTTGGTGCTCGCAGGGCTAGCAGTGATGCTTCCTCCTCCGCCGTCAGCCGTCGGTTGCGTTTGGCGTATGCGGGCAGGCGCACGTGCGTGCTTGGGTTAACGAGAGTTTCCATACCCCATTCGGCCCGGGCTCGATTGTAGACTCTCGATATGACGCCGATGACCAGCCGCACGGTCTTTCCGGATACGCCTTCGGCCACTGGCTCCTTCACGAAGTTTGCGATGTCAGCGCCGCATGATCCAGACAGCCTCGCGCCTCCTGGCGTAAGTCCCCCGCTCGAGCTCCACAGGCATCCGATGTTCCCATGCTTCAGCGTCGGCCTTATAGGTGAATGACTTCGTCTGCTGCAGTAGCACTTCTTGCCAATCTGAGCTTGCCACTTTCCGCAGTGATATTGCAAGCTCATTCGCCATCCCGCGTCAAAAAATTACTTGATATCAAGGGCGGGGCAGACGCAAATGGCGCGAAACAAGAAAGGGTTTACAGCTGGTTAGCCGTAAACCCTTGAAATTCCTGGTGGGATGTGCGGGGATCGAACCTGCGACTCACTGCTTAAAAGGCAGTTACTCTACCGACTGAGTTAACATCCCGTGGCGCATATGTAGCTCTTTTAACCAGCAACTGTCAAGAAAGTCAGTGCCAAAAGAACTACCTTTCTGCCCATTGTGCTCGTCTTAAAAACCATAGGTAAAGCGCATACCAACGCCGAGTTCTGAATCGGGCTGTTTGGAAGAGTTGACCGTTGAGCTATGCTTTTGATCTTTAAGTATCAATTCAGGTCCAGCACTTATGTCAAGATCTTGATCATCATCCAGCCTGGTAAAAGCCCTGAGACGATGTTCTTCATGCAGTCCAAGACCTTCATCACTGCCACTGGGCCCCTGATTTAAAGGCCGCGCGCTCCAGTTCCGTTTTTCATTGTCGTACGAAAATTGCAGTTCTCCGGGACTTGAGCTGCGCTCTTCCTTTTTGGGTGTCTCTTTGGTTTTTTGACGACTGTGCGTACTTAATATGGCGTTTTGCTGCATCTGACTGCCAAGGATAACAGAACGTTGCGATTTATGCCTGCGAATCGCCTGATCAGAAAACCATGAGGGCGCAGACGTAGGACGCGAGCCCTGTTGTTGTCGTTTTTCTGACGTCGCGCCAGATAAAACGCTTTCTTGAGTCAGGACAATGGCAAGACAAATCGTGAGGATCGCGAAGCATCTCTTCATAAACAGGACAAACTGACAGAATACGAAAGTTTTGTCAGAAGATTGAGGGCGAGAAGTTCGAATCTACTTTTTCTGCACTTTCTGCCCTGTCTCTGTTTCCACAAGGTGTTCAGTATCGATGACCGGGAAAGACGGCTTTTCACCTTTTTCAGCCCAACCTCCACCTAGAGCCTGGCAAACACTAACAACAGCATTGAGACGGCTCTCCAGAGCCTGTGCCAGATTGAGCTCAGCACTGAAGAGTTCACGCTCGGCATCCAGGACGGTGAGATAATCCGAATAGCCGTTATCATACTGCAACTGGGCAATTTCTACAGCCCTACGCAGACTGTCCACCTGACGCTGCATACTCTTGACGATATGATCGGTTTCTCGTTGCTTTGTCAAGGCAGTACGGATGTCCTTGAAGGCGGACTGTACTGTGCCAATATAGACTGCAATGGCCTGTTCCTTCTGAGCTTCAGCGTCCTTCAGATTATACCAGTTTTTGCCCCAGTCTAAAATAGGCACAGAACCTGAGATTCCATAGCTCCAAGCGCCAGCAGGACCTGAAAAGAGATTGGCAACTGAGGAGCTCATGGTTCCAAGCATACCGGTCAAAGAAATGCTCGGGAAAAACTGCGCTCTCGCAACGCCAATATTGGCATTGCTAGCCATAATCAAGAATTCCGAGGCTCTGATGTCGGGCCTGCGCATGAGAAGCTCTGAAGGCAGACCTGCCGGCAGTACAGGCGGGGCTGGCAAATGGCGAATGCTCTTTCCGCGCTCCATGAAACGCTCCATAATCTCACGCGGAGAGCGACCAAGTAATACCGCAAGAGCCGCCTCAGAGTTATCCACCGCAATAGTACTCTGATGTAATTGCGCACGCGCTGTTTCAACTTCAGCTCGAGCCCTTTGCCAGTCGAGTTCTGTAATATCGCCCTGTTCATAACGGCTTGTGTAGATAGCAAGACCATCCTGACGTATCTTCAGGGTTCTGCGCGCAGTCTCAAGCTGCAAGTCATTGGCCAAAAGACCAAAATAGGTCTGCGCTGTCTGAGAAGCCACAGAAAGCCTCAGGGCCTCATGGCTGAGCACCGTATTCATCAGCACATCCGTGAGCATGGCGTACTGATTGCGGTTCTTGCCCCAGAAATCCAATTCCCAGCTGGCGTTGAGCGTGCCTTGATGACTTGCATATTCCTGAGACATCGTC
>JAGADH010000150.1 GCA_017613715.1 Desulfovibrio sp.
AGACCTCAAAACAGTCACGGTACGGGATCACTTCTCTTTGCTGAAAGCAGTTTTGAGGTGGGGAGCCTCGCAAGACCTCTACCAACCTATCTCATTCCCCAAGCTTCCCAAAGCTGACTATGAGAAATTCGTTCCTCCCACACCGCTAGAACTTCAGAAAATGATTGAAAACGCTCCACCGCATCTTCAAAGGGTAATCATCATCGGAAGTCAACTCGGAGCGCGTGTCGGGCCTTGCGAACTCTTTCAGCTCACATGGGCAGATGTTGACCTCAACCAGCGGATTCTCCGTGTTCACGGCAGCAAAAAGAATAAAAATGCACCGTGGCGGGAAGTTCCTATCAGAGGAAGCCTTGTTCCCATTTTTGAGCGGTGGCAGGAAGAAGATTTGAAGGCAGGAACTCAGTATCTCATCAGTCACAAAGGGAAGCCCACGCAGACTATTAAGACTGCATGGAAGAAGACATTGCAACGCGCAGGAATCACACGGCGCATTCGCCCATATGATCTCAGACACGCCTTTGCAACAGAGGCAATAGCGGCTGGCGTAGACATCGGGACCGTGGCAAGACTCATGGGGCACAGCTCACCAAACATGATTTTCCAGCACTACCAGTTCGTGATGGACAAGCAAAAAAGAGCTGCGGTGGAGGCGTTGCCAGAAGTCAGATATGTGCCCAAGAATATGTGCCCAAAAAGAGAGGCACCTACGAGTTGCTCGTAAGTGCCTGATATAATTGGTGGACAGTACAAGACTTGAACTTGTGACCCCCGCCTTGTAAGGGCGATGCTCCACCAGCTGAGCTAACTGTCCGAAACTGATGTTATTGATGAACCGCAGACGCAGGAAGAAATCCTTGCGTCTGCGTATATGAGATGACACGAGAAGTCAAGAACTTTCTTAAAGAAGATTACGTTTATCTACAATACGCTTTGCCTTTCCCTGAGAACGTTCTATGGAATGCGGCTCAAGCAGACGCACACGTGTTGTAACACCGAGAAATTCTTTGACCTTTTTCTGAATCCGCTGTTCAAGCTTCTGCAGATGACGTATTTCGTCACAGAAAAGCTGAGCATCAACCTCTACACAGATCTCAAGCGTATCAAGATTGTCCTGACGGTCCACGATAAGCTGATAATTGGGAGAAAGACCTTCGTTCTCCATGATGATGCTTTCAATTTGCTGAGGAAAGACATTGACACCACGGATAATCAGCATGTCATCAGTACGCCCTGAAAGTCTGGCAATGCGCACATGGGTGCGTCCGCACGAGCAGGGAGTAGCGTCAAGACTGGTGAGATCTCTCGTGCGGTACCGCAGAAGCGGAGTTCCTTCCTTCGTCAAGGTAGTGATGACAAGCTCTCCTCGTTCCCCGTAGGGCAATTGCTCTCCTGTCACCGGATCAATAATTTCCGCAAGGAAGTGATCTTCCCAGAGATGCAGACCGTTTTTGGCTTCCACACACTCCATGGCGACGCCTGGCCCCATGATTTCAGAAAGCCCGTAGATATTCATGGCATCTATGCCCATTTTCTGCTCAATATCCTGACGCATGGCCTCAGACCAGGGTTCTGCTCCAAAGCAGCCAATGCGTAGCGGAAGATCTCTAAAATCAATACCCTCTTCCTGGCCGGCCTCCCAAAGATGCAGAGCATAGCTCGGGGTGCAGCAGAGTACAGTGGCTTCGAAATCCCGCAGAAGATAGGTCTGTCTACGCGTAGCTCCACCGGAAGCTGGCACAACCGTTGCTCCGATGCGTTCCGCACCTCCGTGGGCTCCCAGACCGCCGGTAAAAAGACCGTAACCATAAGCCACATGGACAACATCTCGACGCGTAACACCCGCAGCTGTCAGACTGCGTGCGGCCATTTCCGCCCAATTGTCAAGATCCCGCTGAGTATAACCCAGGACCACCGCTTTGCCTGTTGTACCGCTTGAGGCCTGCAGCCGAACAATATTGTCCCTCGGAACAGCAAACAAGCCGTAGGGATAATGATCTCTAAGATCTTGTTTTTCCGTAAAGGGAATAAGTTTCAGATCATCTAAGGTTTTGATATCGTCAGGCTTGATGCCGATCTCGTCAAAACGTTTTTTGTAAAAGGAAACATTGGCATACACTCTAGCACAAACGTCTTTGAGACGTCTGAGCTGAAGAGCTTTCAGCTCTTCTCTGGGAAGTGTTTCTTGCCGGGTATTGAAGAGCACGAGAGCCTCCTCAAAGTTGAAACGAAGATAGAGAAGAAAAACGAGGAAAAATATTACGCTACAGTACAGGTACTGTCAACAACGATGCTGATTGTCTGATCATTACAGCCTTTGCTCTCATTCAAGCAAAACGTACTGACACTGCCTCAAAAAAATGAGGACCAGGTTCTCGCGCTTACTGACACGGCAACAAGCATTGCCAAAGACAAAATTACTTGAAGAGTATGCTGGCACTGATGTCGGCGACCTTACCGACACCGGTCAGCAGCATTGCCTGACCAAGCTGCTGTTGCATGGTCGTAAAGTACTCGGCCACACCTTCCGTACCGCCTCCGACCGAAGCCAGACAAACAGGGCGACCAATAAGCACCACATCTGCTCCCAGAGCTAGCATCTTGAGTACATCGGTGCCCGTACGTACACCTCCGTCCACGGCTATGGGAATACGCTTGCGTACGACCTGCGAAATGATCGGAAGCACTTCTGCCGTACCCGGGCAATGATCGAGAATACGTCCTCCATGATTGGAGACCACAATGCTGTCTGCACCGGCAGCAATGGCTTTTTCGGCATCGGCCACTGTCATGATGCCCTTGACGATAAAGGGCGTCTTTTTTTCATGAACATAGCCAATGACTTCGCGCAGTTTCTCAAGAGACATGGGCGTCACCGGCCGCCCCATTTTGCGCAACGTGACAAGACCTGCGGCATCCACATCCATACCTACGGCAGGTGGTGTTGTGGCAAGCACACGATCGAGCTTTTCATAAAGCTCCTTACCTTCCCAGGGCTTAATAAATGGAATGCCTTTGTGCCGCTCAAGAGTCTTGACGGCAGCATCGATGATGAAGGCCGGCACGCCATCACCTGTACAGCCAAGGCTTCCCACTTGCTCACAACCGCCGACTACTGCTTCGATATAATCATCCTCACTGAAGCCTTTGGACATATTGAACTGCGCTCCGCCAATGGGTGCTGCCAGTATGGGCATTTTCAGATCATAACCGAGATACTGGGTACCGGTGTCGGGCTCTGTCACACTGTGCAGCGCAGTCATATTGAGAGTGACCTTTGTCAACGCCGTGACATTATTCTGAAAAGAAGCGCCACTACCCAAACCACCCATGCCCGGAACTTCCCCGATACAGGCCTTTCCGTTACAGATAGGGCAAACTCTGCAAAAACCCTGCATCAACTCACGCGATTGTTTCCTGTAATCGATACCCATGCTCTTCTCTCCTCTGATTTTGCCATTAGCCATTAGGAAAAGCCCACACAAGCGTTCTTGGGCCATACCAAAAAAATTGACGCACTGCGATTCTTTGTGCCACCATTTGGGGATCAAAGTATAAAAAGAAACTAGCCAAATAGCAAAAAAAATATCTGAAAAGGCCTACTATAGGTACTTTTGGGCAAATCTGTGCAGACAACTACCGCTGCCAACTTCCTTTTCAAACCATTTTGGGCTAAGATTTACTATCCCGTTTCTTGCCCATTTCGCCTACAAGGAGGCTTTATGATTCGTCGTAAAACAGAATTGAACAAAACAGAGGCTGAACTTTTTGGTGGACCAGGTCTTCTCCATGCTGACATTCTGCTGTCAAAGGATGAATTTTTTGGCAAAGGACGTCTTTTCAATCACTGTCTTCTCCATCCGGGAGAAGCCATAGGCACGCATCCCCACAAGGGGGAATTTGAAGTATACTATATCTTAAAGGGCGAAGGTCTGTACAACGACAACGGCCAAGAGAAAACCGTACACGCTGGAGATCTGACCATCTGTTCGTCTGGAGAGTCTCACGGCATGAAAAACAACGGCTCTCAGGATCTTGAATTTATGGCTCTCATTCTTTTTGTCTGATCGGCATACCAAAAGCCTCGTTTTGAGGCGCCGTACCTCAAGGTACGGCGCCTTTTCTATCAGCAAGCCTCCATGCCAACTTTTTGGCAAAATTTTCCGCTTTTGCTGTCAAAACGTACGTTGCTCATAACAGGGGACAAAAAAAGAAGACTTTTCATAGGGCTAAAAAATCAATAATTTCAATATGTTAGAAGCTAAAAGAGCAAAAATGGAAGATACCACGGGCGCTCTTCTAAACTTTGGCACAGCACTTGCATTATTTTTATCAAGAACGAAGCAAAAGGAAAAAAACCGGGCAAATACAAAAACACCTATTCTGCTTAAGGCCCTGTCCCACGGAAACGCAACAAGCAAACCTTTACCCAGACAGCCCTGTTGGTCGGTAACGCTCAGCCAGAACCCTAGCAGAGGGTAGCGCCAAATTCACGCTTTCACTTCTCTTTCTGGCCACGGTTTCTCGGAAACGTAACAAGCAAACCTTTACCTAAACAGCCCTGTTGGTCGGTAACGCTCAGCCAGAACCTCAACAGAGGGTAGCGCCAAATTCACGCTTTCACTCCTCTTTCTGGCCACGGTTTCTCGGAAACGCAACAAGCAAACCTTAACCCAGACAGCCCTGTTGGTCGGTAACGCTCAGCCAGAACCCTAGCAGAGGGTAGCGCCAAATTCACG
>JAGADH010000151.1 GCA_017613715.1 Desulfovibrio sp.
GCCATAGAGAAGAGGGTACACCCGATCCCATACCGAACTCGGCAGTTAAGCTCTTCATCGCCGATGATACTGCATAACGTCATGTGGGAAAGTAGGTCGCTGCCAAATTTTTTTAAGCCCCTTTTGGGGCTTTTTTTGTGCCCCAATAATCTTCAGGGCCATCAAGCTCTTTCCTCTAAGGAATTGTCTTGTCAACGCACGCTTCTTTCCCGTATCCTGTCAAGCGCGTTTGTGCTATACACGATCTGTCCGGCTTTGGCCGTGCCTCGCTGACTCTTGTCATTCCCATCCTTTCCACCATGGGCATTCAGGTCTGCCCTTTGCCCACAGCGGTTCTTTCTTCGCAAACCTCAGGCATGAGTGGCTTTTCCTTTTGTGATCTGACCAGCGAGATGCCACGTTTTCTGGAGCACTGGGCCAGCCTTGGCCTTGCCTTTGACTGTGTCTACAGTGGTTTTCTCGGTAACCCCGTGCAGATTGCCATGGCCGAAGCCTGTATGCGGCAGTTTCTCCTGCCAACAGGTTTTGCTTTTGTGGATCCTGTGCTTGGTGACAATGGCAAGCTTGATCCCACACAGACGCCTGACATGGTCGCTGCTCAACGCAAGCTCGTTGGTCACGCCCGCATCATTGCTCCCAATCTGACAGAAGCAGCTTTTTTGCTCAATGAACCTTTTCGGGACGATTTGCCCTTGCAGGTTCTCAAAGAATATCTTCAGGCGCTTTCGGCTCTTGGGCCTGAAATGGTTATCATTACCAGTGCTCCCAGTGACAATCCCGCCAATTGTGCCGTGCTCGCTTATGAACGCAGAAGCGGCCGTTTCTGGAGAGTTGAAAACAGACGCTATCCTGTTTTTTATCCTGGTACCGGAGACAGCTTTTCCAGTGTTGTCTGTGGAGCGCTGCTTTTAGGAGACAGTCTGCCCCAGGCCATAGCACGGGCCTGTGCTTTTGTCTCGCATGGCATCAGGCTGACCTATGGACAGCCTATTGATCCGCGCGACGGCGTGCTTTTGGAGCGGGCTCTGCCCATGCTTGGCAATGCCGCCTGTGCTCTCGACTTCGAGGAAGTTTGAGACAGTGTTGATTTTTTTGCTTGACGAGTCGAGTCCTTTTTTTTCAAATCGTGTTTGCATTCTTCGTTATTTTTTCTTCGTGATTGTTTCAGGAGCATAGGTCATGGCAAAAATCCTGGTAACAGGCGGTGCTGGCTTTATAGGCAGTCATGTCTGCAAGTATCTCGCAGCGCATGCCTACGAGGTTGTGGTCTACGATAATCTCTCCACAGGCCACAGAGAAATGGTACGCTGGGGCGCATTTGAACACGGGGACGTGCGTGACGATGCTCGTCTGCGCTCTGTGCTTCGCAAGCACAAACCCGATGCTCTGATTCATTTTGCCAGCTCCATTTCAGTGGGCGAATCCGTTCAGGATCCCGGTGCCTACTATGACAACAATGTGCTTGGCTCATTGCGCATCATGCAGGTCTTGGCCCAGGAAGGTGTTCGGCCTCTGGTCGCTTCTGGTTCTGCGGCCGTCTATGGTCTGCCCGAGAGCGTGCCTGTGGCTGAGACGGCCAGAACGGCTCCCATCAATCCCTATGGCCGCACCAAGCTCGTCATGGAATGGATGCTTGAGGATTTTGCCCGTGCCCATGGCCTGCCGTGGATGGTTTTGCGCTATTTCAATGCAGCCGGTGCCGACCCCGAGGGGGAGACCGGTGAGAGCCACGATCCCGAGACACATCTCATTCCCAATGTGCTTAAGGCTGTGCGTTTTCCGAAAGAGCGTCAGGTTGCGCTTTTTGGTGATGATTATCCCACAGCCGACGGAACCTGTATTCGCGATTATATTCATGTCATGGATCTGGCCAGCGCCCATGTGCTCGCCTGTGAACATCTGCTGCAGGGCAAAGCCTCACAGAGCGTCAATCTTGGCACAGGTCATGGTTTTTCCGTGCGCGAGATCGTCGATGCTGCAGAACGCGTCACGGGCAGGAAGGTTCCCTATGTGATCAAAGCCCGCAGAGACGGCGACCCTGCGCGTCTTGTGGCTGATCCCAGCAAGGCCAGAGAGCTCCTTGGCTGGCAGACCAGGTATTCTGATATTGAGACTATTCTTCGTACGGCCTGGGCCTGGGAACAGAAAAAAGTTCAGTAAGGTTTTTGGCATTTTTGGCCGCAAGCTTGAGACTTTTTGAGGAAAAGCATGGATACGACTCAAACAGCGATGACGGCAGAGGCTGCCAGCAGTTCTGTCGAGGCAAAGAGTGGCTGCGAGCAGACCGACTTTATTCGCGCGCGCATTCTTGAAGACCAGAAGAGCGGACGTTTTCAGGGGCGGGTGCATACCCGTTTTCCTCCTGAACCCAATGGCTATCTGCATCTGGGCCACGCCAAATCCATCTGTCTCAATTTCGGCGTTGCCAGGGAGTTTTCAGGCAAGTGTAATCTGCGCTTTGACGACACCAATCCCGTGAAAGAGGATCTGGAGTATGTCAATGCTATCCGCGAAGACGTACGCTGGCTTGGTGGTGAATGGGAGGATCGTGAGTTTTATGCTTCCAATTATTTTGAAGC
>JAGADH010000152.1 GCA_017613715.1 Desulfovibrio sp.
ATTGGTTGCCACCACGCATACTCATGGTGTTCTCTCTGATATAGGCGGGTTTGGCGGACTTTTCCGTCCTGATATCACAGGGATGCAGTCACCTGTTTTAGTTTCTGGTACTGATGGCGTGGGAACGAAACTTAAAATGGCTTCTCTCTTCAATAAGCACGATACGGTCGGGATAGATTTAGTCGCCATGAGTGTTAACGATTGCCTTGTGTTGGGAGCAAAGCCTTTATTTTTCCTTGATTATTTTGCTTGTGGTGAATTGAATGTCGATCAGGCCGAATTGGTCATACAAGGTGTTGTTGAAGGCTGTAAGCAAAGCGGTTGCACCTTGTTGGGTGGAGAAACAGCGGAAATGCCAGGTATGTATGCTCCTGGAGACTACGATCTTGCCGGTTTCTGCGTCGGCATTGTCGACAGCTCGAATATTGTTGACGGATCTACGATAAGCGTTGGCGATGTGATCATTGGCTTTGCATCGTCAGGCGTTCATTCAAATGGCTATTCCCTTGTCCGGAAAATTTTCGAAGCAAGCGGTGCCAAGAAGGATGACATAATGCCTGGTTCTGACAAAACCTTTGCTGAAGTATTGATGACTCCAACGATCATTTACGCCGACCAAGTCAAAACGGCCATGCGTGATATGCGCATCAAAGGCATGGTCCATATCACCGGCGGAGGTTTTTACGACAACATTCCTCGCGTCCTTCCCTCCAGCGTCTGCGCAGAGATACACTTTGGCAGCTGGGAGCGTCCCGCTGTTTTTGAATGGCTTAAGGAACAAGGTAATCTGGACTGGTCAGAAATGCTTCAGATATTCAACTGTGGCATAGGCTATATCATGATCACTGACCGAGCTACAGCCGATGAACTGCTGCCTCGTTTCCAGTCAATGCCTGCCAAAGCCTGGGAAATCGGCATCATTACTCGTCGCAAAGATGAGCAGGAACAAGTAGAGATCGTTTTTCACTGATTATACAGACAGCCTGTGCAAATGAAATATGTCATCAGCGCCTGCCTCGCCGGCATAACATGTCGCTATGACGGATTTTCCAATTCGAACGATACTGTCCTCAGACTCGCAAGGAGCGGGAGTGCTGTTCTTGTCTGCCCTGAACTTCTGGGAGGGCTTTCTGTACCCCGCACGCCGTGTGAAATCCTCCATGACAGAGTTTATGATAATCATGGATCCGACAAGACAAAAAATTTCGAAAGAGGCGCTTTAAAAGCGCTGAATATTGCCTTATCACATGGCTGTGCCCGAGCGCTCCTCAAGGCACGATCCCCATCTTGCGGGTATGGATGCGTCTACGATGGAACGTTCCATCATGTTTTAACACCTGGCTGTGGTTTCTATGCAGCCCTCCTTGAAAAAGCAGGAATAAAGATTTTCACCGAAGAGAATATCAGAGCCTTCCTGGATACGCTATGAAAGTCGGACTGCTGCTTGTCGCTTATGGGTCTGCCAGCTTCAAAGGCTCGTCCGCACTGCGCAGTATGCAGGAATATGCTGCGCAGCGTTTTGGTCTGCCCGTGCGCTGGGCGTACACTTCGGAAACCATGCGCTGCCGCCTTGCTCGTTCGAGAACCAAGTCTGATTCTGTCTTCAAGGCCCTCTCTCGTATGCGTTACGAGCGTTTCACCCATGTCGCAGTCCAATCGCTGCACATCATACCCGGTGGAGAGTACGGTACCGTCCTATCCGAGTGCGCTCATGCCGCCGCCGATCTTGGCATGCATATACAGACTGGTCCTCCCTTGCTAAGTTCACCTGATGGTCAGGAAGCAAGTTCCCTACAGAACATTGCCGAACTTCTTGTGCGGCATATTTCCGATGCAAGAGCCACAGATGAACCTGTCGTGTATATGGCGCACGGCACCAGAAAGGAATGTGCCCCCCTCTACGATGAACTGGCAACCATCGTGCATGCACTGGATCCACTTGTCTTCATCGCAGCTATGATTAGGAAAATCAATGGTGCCTCGGTCACACATGCTCCTGCACTGCCGGATGATGAGCTCGGGGCGCTGCTTCCCATCCTTCAATCCTGCACGCCGCTGGGAAAGCGCGTATGGCTCATGCCCTTGCTTTCTCTTGTTGGTCGCCATGCGACTGAGGATATGGCAGGCGATTCTGCCGCTTCATGGAAGAATCGAATTAGCAAAGCGGGGCTACTCTGCTCTGTCGAATTGAAAGGGCTTGCTGATGATATGTCATTCGTCTCCCTATGGCTTGACAGAGTTGACGCATCGTTGAAAAAATTATACGCCGCTCCCTAGGATTTAACCGTTCCTGCATACTATTTCCCTTATCACACTTTAAGGAGAGCATATCCATGTCTTCTGATTCCGTCAGCAGTGCAATAAGGCAAAATCTATCTCAGGGATCCATGATTCGGCGTATGTTCGAGGCAGGCATTGAGCTAAAGAAGAAATTCGGCAACGATGCTGTCTGTGATTTCAGCCTTGGCAATCCAGATCTTGCGCCTCCTGTACAGGCTGCGCAGGCCATGCAAGCGCTTACCGACAAGCTCAGCACTCCCGGTATTCTCGGCTATATGCCAAACGCTGGGTTCGCATGGGCACGAGAGCAGCTTGCAGCATGGCTGTCAACGCAGCAGAATACGCATCTTGAGGCACGGCACGTCATGCTTGGATGCGGCGCAGCCGGTGTCATGAACGCATTTTTTCATACGGTTTTGGAGCCAGGTGATGAAGTGCTCGCCATAGCACCGTTTTTCGGAGAATACCGTTTTTATGTGTCGAACCACGGCGGCTGTCTGAAAACCATTCCATGCCGCCTTAGCGATTTTGCTCCTGATGCGGAAGCAATTGACAAGGCAATATCTCAGCGTACAAGAGCGCTCATCATCAATTCGCCTAACAATCCTACAGGCGCCGTATATTCTGAGAAGATCCTCAGAGAAATAGCTTCTGTACTCGATCATGCGTCGCGCCGCACGGGACGTACCGTTTATCTTATCAGTGATGAGCCTTACCGCTTTCTTACCTATGATGGCATTAACGTCCCTCCTGCCCTGCCGCTTTATCGTAATACGGTCGTAACCAGTTCCTTTGCAAAGAATTATGGTCTTGCAGGTGAACGCGTTGGATACATTGTCATAAATCCAGCCATAGACGATGCTGAAACCCTCATGGACGGACTTATCTTTTCGAACCGCGTGCTTGGCTATGTCAACCCACCGGTCGTGGGACAGTATCTGATGTCCGGATGCCTTGGGTCTCCAACAGACCACGCCGTCAACATATACACCAGGCGTCGCGACCGCCTTGCAACCATTCTTTCAGATGCCGGCTATTCATTTACACTCCCGCAGGGTTCCTTTTACTTTTTCCCGAAGGCTCCTGGAGGAGATGACAAGGTCTTCACGGAGCATCTGGCGCAGTTCCTCGTTCTTGCAGTCCCGTCTTCCGGATTCGGGATGCCCGGATTCTTCAGACTTTCGTTCGCTGTCGATGATGCCGTGATCGAGCGCTCTGAGGAAGGTTTCCGAAACGCTATCAAAAGATTTCAATAAATCTGTTGAGCAAGCGCCGTACCATACGCGAGAATACGGCGAGAAGGCGCTTGCTCTTCAAAGATTTATCAATCGCATTGAATTTCAACATTAAGGCTTGGCATGCTGGAATACCTGCGCATCAAAGGACTTGCCCTCATTGATGATATGGAACTTGAATTCGGCAGTGGAATGAACGTTCTCACCGGAGAAACAGGGGCCGGCAAAAGTTTCATCTTGAAAGCCATCAGCTTCGTACTTGGAGACAAGCTTTCCGTGGATTTGATCAGACCTGACTGCAGCATGGCCCAGGTCGAAGCACTTTTCACCGTCAAAACACCCGCAAACGAAAAAAAAGAAATCATCCTGCGCCGCCAGATCTCGGCGACAAGCGGACGCAGCCATTTCTTCATCAATGACGCTCTTTCATCCCAGGATTCCGTACGCGCAATCAGGGCGGATCTCCTTTTCCATGTCAGTCAGTACGGTCAGCAGCGTCTTCTTCAGCCGTCATACCAGGCGGCATTGATCGATTCTTTTCTGGAAACGCCCTCTCTTCTTGAAAAGCGATCTTCACTGCATAGCGAACTTAAAAATGTTTCTGAAAAGCGCAGGTTTCTTCGTGATCAGATTTTTGCATTGACGGAGAAACGCGACTTGCTTGAAATGCAACTGGCTGAGATTGAAAAAGTTTCACCCGAAGAAGGTGAGGAAGAACGTCTTGAAAGTGTACGATCCGAGCTAAAGCAATGGAAAAAATTACGCGAATCCTATGCAAAGTCGCTTGAATTGCTTTCCGGATCCGAACAGGCAGGCGTCATCGATATGATAGGTGAATTA
>JAGADH010000153.1 GCA_017613715.1 Desulfovibrio sp.
ATCAGGCTTAGGAGTAGCGGCATCCTTGGTAGGCACATCAGGCTTGGGTGCAGCCGCGTCCTTGGCTGGGGTATCAGTCTTAGGAGCAGCCGCATCCTTGGCAGGCACATCAGGCTTAGGAGTAGCGGCATCCTTGGTAGGCACATCAGGCTTAGGAGTAGCCGCGTCCTTGGCTGGGGTATCAGTCTTAGGAGCAGCCGCATCCTTGGCTGGGGTATCAGGCTTGGGGGTAGCCGCATCCTTGGCAGGCGCCTTTTTGGCAGCATAGGCTTTTTGAATCTGCTGCAGGCTTGAAAGCTTGGCAAAGGCCTGTCCTGAAAGTTCCGGAACCATGAGGAGCGTCGCCGGCAAGGTCAGAAGTGTGGCTATGACGACACCAGCAATGAGCATATGTCCGGTATCGCCTTGGCGCAGATATTTCTTCAGGAAGATGGCTCCCACAAGGCAGATGGCTCCCATAATGGGTAAGGCGTGCAATGTGGGCAGAGCCTTCAGAATGTCTTTGGGGGGCAGCCAGGGCAGAATTTGTGTCAGATCCGTCCGGCCTACGGCAAAATAGGAAAGGAGAAGCAAAAGGCCAAAAGCCAAGAGCGTGAGCATAGAACAGCTGATAAAGAGACGTGCACCGGTACGGCCAAGACGCACAATGGTTTTTCCCAATAACGGTGCTAAAAGACAGATCAGGGTGATGGCACAGCAGGCTTGCATGGCCAGAGGCATACACAGCGTAAGAGCCAGACCCACAGCAAGATTGATCCAGATGAAGGTGGACGCGGCGTGTTCGTGTTGTGAGGCTCTGATATTGTGAAAAGCCGATTTTGCCACCTTGATCCAGGAAGGAAAGATGATGGCGAAAATCCAGGGAAGACTGCCTATGCCAAGCAGGATGAACGGCAGCCACCAGTTGGAGAGAGGCCACGGTTTGCGCCAGGCCGTATGAAAGAGATTGTGAATGTAGTTGGCATCTTTGACGGCAATGTACATATAGCCAAGCCAGGCGAGAACAAGGCCCAAAAGACAGAGGAAGCCGAAAACCGCATCGGCTTTCTGAGCCCGGCGGTAGCGGCCACACCAGATAAAGAAGATCAGGCTAGAGATGAGGGGAAGGAGCAGGTAGAAGAGTCCACCGGTAAGTGTGGCCAGACCTGCCAGGAGAAAACCTAGGGGCAGAGAGAACCAGCGTCCGTCGCCACGCCAGCCGCGGCTTAAGAAGATCAGGGAAAAGACGCAGAGAGCTGATGCAAGAGCGGCATTGCTGTAAACGTGGGAGACGGGAGCAAAAAGCGGTGCGCTGAGCAGCAGGAGGCCGGACGCTGTTGCCGCAGCATTACCGTAGCCTGCGCTGCGGCTTAGACTCCAGACTGCCAGCAGGGCCAGCGCAGAGGCAAGAATGCCCGTAAGGGTAAAGAGCCAGAGCTCTTGCGGACAGCAGAAGGCCAGCAGTTTTGTCAGCCAGTGCAGACCGGGCCACTCGGCGGGCATGGCGTGAATGGGGGCAATCCAAAGGGCACTGTCACGCAGACTCAGGAAAGCCGTAATATGTTCGGCTTCCTTGGGACAGAAAAGGGTTGAGCCTTGAAAGGCATGAAAGAGATCTGGTGCACTGCCCAAAAGCAAAAAAAGAAAAATGAGCAGAAGGCCGCGGAATCCATAACGCTCAAGGGCATTTTCCTGCTGGGCAGGCGCCTGAGTCTCATGCTCTGCAGCGTTTTGCTCCTCTTCCTGTGCATTCTCATCCTGTTCAGCCGTGTCAGTGGCTGCTTCGTGAATGGCAGCAGCGTTTTCTGTGTCCTTGCTTATGTCGGCTTCTGCATCGACATTGGCCAGCACAGGCTCAGTCTTTTCTGCGTCCTTACTTACGTCGGTTTCTGCATTGGCATTGACCAGCACAGGCTCAGTCTTTTCTTCGTTAGAGAGTTCAACAGCCTGAGTTTCCTCTTCCGGTGCGCGTTCTCGTTTACGCGAGAAAAAAGACCAGCGAGATTTTTTTTCTTCGGCAGCCTTTGTTTCCCGGGCCTGGCTCGAGGTTTTGGCTTCTGTGCTCATAGCTCATTCCTTAAGAGTTTTGGGTCGTATGGCGGTCCAGTAAGATGTTCACAGGCATTTTGCGCCCTGGCCTTAGGACCGGCTCGATATCCGACAATGGAGCATGTGTCTTGACTGATGCGAACGTAGGTTGCCATCGGCATTGCCGGTCGTCAATGGAAAGTTCCTGCAGGAGGGCTTTTTGTGTGCAGGCCAGGTTTTGGGCGCTCACAAAGGTAGCTTTTTTCCCACGTAGAGATGTTTAGCCTGTCTTGGAGCAAGTGTCAGTATAATGTTGCCATTGTTTTTTGTCATCTCCGAACTCGCAGAAGGTGCGAAAAGATCGTAGACAGCTAGACCCTTAGCTTCCTTAGGTAAGGACACCTGCACTTCATGGGGCATGTGGGAAAAATTGACGGCCGTAAGCCAGAAACCGCCAGAGGGCAGTTGATTGTTGAGTATCAGACAGCCTTTGGGAGCTTTGAGTGGTGGGGCAAGTCTGGCCTCGGCAAGACCCAGTTTGCGGCGGGCTTGCAGAAGTGTGCCGAGCTGAGCCTGGGCGTTCGGCAGGGATCGGATGATACGGAGTTCGTCGGAACTGAGAAAAAAAAGGCCCGGCATGCCAAGTGGCACAGCAAGTTCAAGCAGAATTTGTCCGGCAGGATCATCGGCTTTGTTCTGCCAGGACATGGGCCGTGTCAGCAAGGCATTGCCGCTGCTTCTGCTCTGCTTTCCGAGAGTATCAGAGAGTTTCTGTCCTTGTGGCAATACCTGAAGTAAGCGTAAATCTTCAGCTTTCCAGGCATTGAGCCCATGGGCAAGGCGTGCGTGCGGAATACCTGTTTTATGGCTTAAGGCCAGCATTTGGCTCAGTGGACCGGTATCTTCGGTAAGCAGAGCATAACAGACCCCAAGAGGGGTGATGCTGTCTCTGACAAAATCCACCATGCGTAAGACGAGGGGAATGGCAGAAACTGGCAGACTTTCGGGGAATAGGCTCCAGCCGCCATAGCGATGAACTGCCTGACTGAGTTCTCCCAAGGCGCTGAGGCCTGGTTCAAGATCTGCGCTAGGATTGTCTGAGGTCTCTTGGGGACCAAGGGCATCAAGACCCATCAGGGCTTTCAATGGCAGACCGGTCAGCGCATGCTGCTGAAAACCGGTGTGGCGGATAGCTGCCGCTGCATAGAGACGCTTGGCGTGGCCCGAAGGATCCTGCCAAAAGAGGACGGGGCGGTTTTGGTCAGCACAAGCGAAGACCCAGCGCCGTTGAATGCCATCAATGCCCTGCACACAGCCTGTGCTTGCCCATCTGGCAGGATCGGCCCAGAAAGTGCGGTCTTTATGGAGATGCAAGGGGATCAGCCCAGCTTCGGCAAGTTTTTTGTGGGTCTCGGCAGAGAGCGTTTTGACCTGCCATTCGTTTCCTGCCTCAGGCAGAAGAGGCCAAAACTCGGGTGGAATTGCTACGGCAGCATAGAGCCCTTCATAGTTTGTGAGACCACGGGCCTGCAGCATAAAATCAGGGCCGAGACCTGTGGCTGCTGAGGGAAGATTGCCGCCAATTTCCATGCCAGCACTGTCTGTAGCCTTGAGAAATTGCTGAAAGGCTTTGTCGTCACCGGCTTCGCGGCAGAAGCTGAAAGCCGTAAGGTCCTCGCCATCGGTAATGTGGGCAGAAGATTTGCTCCAGATATCGGCCGTTTCTCCGGTAGGGGCAAGGTAGATGCCTTGCAAACCCAGTGCTCCGAGCTCTGCGAGCAGTGAAGGACTGGCAAGGCTGATCAGAGCTGGCTGCAGGCTCTTCTCGTGATGGGGATTGACATCAAGCCAGTTGGGAGCGGCTTTGAGGAGATGGGCAAAGCGCTCTTCTGTGGCGCTGTTTTGCCAGACGCGCGTTGTACCGGAAACCTCGGCAATGAGTTTTTCGGCTTCACCCAGCATGGATTGCTGCGCAAGCCATTGCACATAGGCGGGACTGACGCGCGGTAGTCCCACATCCAAAGACGGTTTGCCGTGTGGCAGGCGACCGGCTGGCTTGCACGAGAGCACAAGGCTAAGGCTCGTGATGAGCACAATGAACAGGACTATTTTTCTTCGGATTTTGCTTGCTGCCACAGCGTTTCCTTCTCGTCACGCGAGAGCTGAACAAATTCTTTGCCCTTTTCTCTGGCAGAACGTTCCATATGGCTAAAGCGCTTGAGAAAACGGATATTTGCCAGATCAACGGCCTCGTTGATCTTGATCCCCTTGCGGCGTCCAAGTTCGGCCAGGGTAAAGACAAGATCTCCCAGTTCGTGTTTCTGCGCTTCCAGGTCACCATTGGCACAGGCATCCAGCCATTCGAGCCATTCAGCCTCCACCTGCTGTTCCACATCTTCATCGTTCTTCCAGGTAAAATCAACGCGCGAAGCTTTGGATTGAATACGGTAGGCCTTGATCAGAGCAGGGAGGCTTGGGGGCAGACTGTCGAAAATGCCCTGAGGTTTTTCAGCGTCTTTGGCGTGTTCGGCTCGTTTGATGGCCTCCCAGGTTTTGAGCTGTTCATCACGGTTTGAAAAGGTTGTTTCACCGAACACATGGGGGTGCCTGCGGATCATTTTGGCGCGGTTGCCATTCAGGGCATCGGCTAAGGAAAAATCACCCTTCTTTTCATAGAGATGGGCGATGAAAAGCAGCAAAAAAGCCACATCGCCCAGTTCTTCGCAAACATCGGCCACACTGCCCTGACGGATAGCCGAGACAAGCTCGTGGCTTTCCTCAATCACATAGTCAGCAAGACTTTCAGGTGTTTGCTCCTTATCCCAGGGACAGCCATCCTCAGCGGTTAAACGGCGTATGACTTCGACAAGTTCTGACAGGGCAGTCGTATTCATGAGTTCATCGGCATCGACAATCCAGGAATCTGGGACAATGCCGCCTCCTGTTTGGCTTTTTGAGGTTGTTGGCCGGCAGGCTAAAAGGCAGAGATAGGAAAAATGAGCTTATGAGAGCAGCTTAACGCGTCTGCTGTGCTTTTGAGAGAGCCTGCATAGCTTATTGCGCAGGCAGACCAAGACGTTGCGTGAGATCGGGTGGCATACAATCTTTGATGCGTTCAATGAGGGTACTTAAGTAAGGGATGGTGTGAGAATTCTGCACAAAGGCTGTTTGAGCAAACAGGGTTTGCACTACAATAATGAGCAGGGAACAGAGAAAGAGCCCTTTGGCAAAGCCCAGCAGAAGACCCAAAAGATTGTCGATCCATTTGGCGCAGGAGAGCTCGAGAATTTTGCGCAGCAGCCTCGCCACGAGGGAAACGAGAAGCATGACAGCAACAAAAATCAGGATGTAGGCGAGAATGGTGCGCAGATGGCCATTGACAATAAAGTCCAGATAGGAAGAGAGCTTGCTGTGCAGACTGTTGGCGGCAGTAAAACCAAAGAGCAAGGCGAGAATTCCTGCGATTTCCTGAATGAAGCCATTTTTAAGGCCGCCAAAGGAAAAGAAGACCAGAAGAAGAATAATCACGAGGTCAAAAATATCGCTGCCCATGGGGTTCTCAGCCTCCAAAAAAGGACAAGATGTGAGGACTAGGTGAGGCGACGCTGATCCCAGGACTTCTCACGTTGGCTGTTAGGCTATGGGGAAGCTGCGCAATGGCCGGCATATCTTCTGTTTGCGCCGAAAGCTTACGGCCTGGGCGCCGTAACAAAGGCCCTTAGAAAAACACTCTGCAACCTGATACGATATTTCCCAGAAGTCTTCAATAGTCTTGGAAGACTTGTCTGCTGAGGCCTTTTCTCAGAAAGGCATCAAGGCTTTTTGGCAGTATAGCGATCACAACCGGATGCGGAGCATACGGCCCTGATTTGGCTTTGAAGGGGAGAGGGAAAATCCGGGGAGGAAGGTTGCAAGGACGAAAGGGAGAATCGAGGCTTTGAGCCAGGTGGCATTTGGGCAGCTTAGGCGGGAATTAAAGAGAAAGTCAATTTCAATCAAAAGCTTGGCATTTCTCGGTAAATGTGCTAAAAAATAAAAATTCGCTCCATCTCAGGTCGATACGCCTTTTTTGACGGCTTTGTGCTGCCCGCGCAAAGCTTAGCGAGTTTTTGCTGCAAAAAATATCTCTTCCAGAATTATCAATAACGACCCTCAGTTTTGCGCATTCCCTGTGTCAGGCGGTCTGGGTTTTTTCAAGGCTACATTCTTTTCGTCGGGAAAAGCAAAGCCTTTAGCCCATCCCTCAATGGTCAGAAAAAAATGGAGGCAGTGTGTTTTTCAATCTGTTCCACAGATGCCGGTGAAATTCACACTGAGTTTTTTCTTGATGAAAAAAGTACAATATCTTCTTCTCCCCGTTCTTTGCGGCCTTTTGCTCTGCAGCTGCAGCAGCAAAACACAAACGGCACAGGAAAATCAAGATCAGGACCTTTTTGTTGAATACGATGAATCCTATTTTCCTCAAAGAATAGAAACGTTGGCCATGGGTGAACTGGCCAATGAGCCAAAGAGAGAGAAGCGTTCCTGGAGCAGACGGAGTTCACAGCGTTCCTATAGCTATGAAGGGAAAAGCACGGGATCAAGACGGCAGCTTTTGCGGGCTGCGCGTTCGGCCATTGGCACG
Organism: Desulfovibrio sp.; assembly: GCA_017613715.1. GTDB lineage: Bacteria > Desulfobacterota > Desulfovibrionia > Desulfovibrionales > Desulfovibrionaceae > Desulfovibrio. The sequence continues at coordinate 6,632 of JAGADH010000153.1, forward strand.
CCCTATGTGGTAGGTGGGTCGAGCCCGGGTGGATTTGACTGCTCAGGTCTGGTCTGCTGGGCATACGGTAATGTGGGTGTGAAGCTACCCAGAACAGCCAGAGAACAATCCGTGGTGGGCACCAAGGTCCGCGATCTCGATGCACTGCAAGAAGGTGATATTGTGGCCTTTAGGCATCCAAAACGCGGTTATCACACTGGTATTTACGTGGGGGGAGGCAAGTTCATTCACAGTCCACGCCGCAAGAGCCATGTGAAAATCAATTCACTTGATGATCCCTATTTTAGTGAAACCTTCTTGGGTGCCCGTCGCATCAATCTTAATGGTCGGGAAAACTTGCTGGCTCAGGCTGAGAGCCGCTTACGCAACGAGCAGGAATTTTCTCCTTCACACTCGCGTTATTTGCGCCTGCATCGCGAAGATAGCCGATCCTCTCGCAATGCTAGCAGGGAAAAGCAAGGTCGTTCGTATCGCGTTGTAGCTGATCGTAATGTCAAGCGTGATGGCAAGCGTGATGCCAAGCAAGAGCGCAGAGATTCACGCTATCGGCTTATGGCTGAAAACAGTAGATCGCGTGGGAACATCAAAAACAGCAGAGGACGTGACAAAGACGATCTCAAAAACAGTCGTTCCCGTTCAAAAAAAGAAGAAGCACGTGATCAGCATAAGCGGGGTTCCTCGGGACATGCCAGCAGATCTTCCGGTCATGAGAGAAAGCCGGAGGCTAAGGACAGCCGTAAAAAGCAGCATGCTGCCCTGAACGCCAAGCCGCAGAATAAGCAGCGTTCAAAGCCCGAGAAAAAGAAGGGTTCTTCCAGAAAATCCTGATTGTTTGTCTGATTGCTGTTATGACAAAGGATATCCCTGTAGTAGGCCGGTTGGCTCCAAGCCCAACTGGCCTTCTTCATTTGGGCAATGCCTGGGCATTTTTGCTTGCCTGGCTGGCCTGCCGTGCGCAAAAAGGGCGGCTGATTCTGCGCATCGAAGACATCGATCCGCAGCGTTCACGACCTGAGTTTGTTTCGGCTATTCTTGACGATTTGCGCTGGCTGGGCCTTGACTGGGATGAAGGGCCAGATCGTGGAGGGGCACACGGACCCTATGTGCAGAGTAAGCGTCTGGCAGAATATGCTTTAGCCCTGGATAGGCTGGCGCAGCTTGGCTATCTCTATCCCTGCTTCTGCACACGCAAGGAACTGAAAAGCCTGGCCAATGCGCCTCACCTTGAGGATACAGGCCCTGTGTATCCCGGTACCTGCCGCAATCTGTCAGATGAGCTGCGCCGCAAGCGCATAGCCCAAGGTCAGCGTTATACCTTGCGCCTTGCCTGCCCCGAAATGGCTGTGGATTTTGATGATGCCATTTGCGGTCCCCAGCATCTTCAGCCCTGCGACTGGGGAGGCGATTTCGCCCTGCGTCGCTCAGATGGCGTGGTCTCCTATCAGCTTGCCGTGGCCCTTGATGATGCGGCGATGGGTGTGACACAGGTTGTGCGGGGTCGCGACATTCTATTTTCTACGCCCAAGCAGATTCTGCTTCTGCGTTTACTGGGAAAAAGCGTGCCCGCTCAGTATGCTCATATTCCTCTGCTTCTGAATGCAGAGGGCGAGCGGCTTGCCAAACGTCATCAGAGTCTGACACTTGCCGCCTTGCGCACCAGAGGCGTGCGACCTGAACGGCTGATTGGTTTTTTGAGTTCTCTTGCCGGCCTGAATCCGGGTGCCCAGGCAATCAAGCCCCTTGAGCTGGTGCCGGCCTTTTCTTTTTCCAAGCTGCCTCAGGTCGATGTCTGCCTTCCTGATACCATGCTTTACAGCTTTTGATGGGTCTCATTTCTTCCGTTGAGCTTTGTTGAAGCAGGAAGAGCTTGGGATTCGTCAAAGAGCACAAAAAAAGGCTGTGTTTGCACACAGCCTAAACGTGGAGCCAGCTAAGAGACTTGAACTCTTGATCTGCTGATTACGAATCAGCCGCTCTACCAACTGAGCCAAGCTGGCAATATTTCAAATTTATCCTGTTCAGCGTCAGCTGTCAAGATCTTATGTCTGTGATCGTGCATTGCAGGCTAGCCTTTGTACCCTTTGTCGTTGAGGGCGATTATTCATTCAGCTGCTTCTACAGCGGCAATTCGCAATCTTTGCATTTCTTTTTCATGATACGATTTTTCGCGCAAAGCTTGCGCGCAAAATCGACATGATTGACGTTTGGAGACTGCCGGAAGTCTATAACAGGAAGCTAAGAATATTTGAAAATGAATCTGAACTTTCTTGTAAATTATTGCACTTTTGGCAAAATCAGCATTTTTATCCGTAAAAAATCAGCTGACAGTGCTTGGCCCAGAAAAAATCGCGAAGACCTCTTGACTTAACTGATGGCATACATATTGCTAGAGCGCGGGAAAAAAACAAACGAATAGCAAGAGAGGGCAGTTATGGCTTCTATGTGTTTTTTCTTTTCTATTCACGAGCCATTTATTTTGCGACGTTATTCGGTCTTTGACCTAGGCCAGAATTCGCTCTATGACGACGACGAAAAAAATTGCGCAAGAATCCGTCATCTCGCCTATTCGTCGTACCTGCCGGCCATAGATCTTCTTTTACATCAGGTTGAGAGGCATCAGGGAGCCTTTCGTTTCTCTTGTCATGTGTCTTTGCCTGCTCTGCAGCTTTTCGAACAGTATACGCCCGAAGTCGTTCAAGGTTTACAGGCTTTGGCAGCAACACAACACGTTGAGTTTGTAGCCGGAGCGGCACATTCTCTGGCCTTCCTCTATTCTCGCCACGAGTTCTGTCGTCAGCTCAAAGCCTATTCCCAGATGACACAACGTGTCTTTCATCAGAAGCCCTCTTGTTTCTGCTCAACAGAGTTGATTTACAACAATGATTTTGCTGCTTGCCTTGAATCCGAGGGTTATTCTGTGATGTTGGCCGAAGGTACTGATCATGTCCTTGGCTGGCGCAGTCCTAATTTTGTCTATGCACCCGAAGCTGTCCCCAATATTCGTCTGCTTTTGCGTAATCGTCGCCTTTCGCGTGATCTCTATTTGCGTTTTGCCGACCGCAGTTGGGATCAGTGGCCGTTGACCGTAGAGAAATACGCAAGCTGGTGCGCTACAGCCGGACAAAATTCCGATGTCATCAATCTTTTTACCAATATGAACGTGTTTGGTGTGCTCAATTCAGCTGATAGTGGTTTCTTTGCCTTTATGGAGCAGCTGCCTGAGGTTTGCCTGAAGCGTGGTCTGAGTTTTGCGACACCAAGTGAAGCTGTTAAGCGTTACAGCGTGCGAGACAGCATTGATGTGAAGCAGTTTATCAGCTGGGATGATGCTGGTGGCGATCTCAATTCATGGCTTGGCAATGATATGCAGAAGGATGCGGTGCACTATTTGTACAGTCTGACACAGCGAGTGCACGATCTTGCTGATCCTGTTCTGCTGCAGGATTTCACGCGTTTACAGACATCGAACTATCTGCGCTGGATGTCGACCAAGTGGTTTTCGTCGCATATGTTCAGGGAAGCCTCGCCTTTTACCAATGCGCAGGAAGCCTACACGACGTATATGAACATTCTCGCGGATTTCGAGATGCGCCTGGAAAATGCCGAAGAAAGCAAGGCTGAAAAGATCTCCAGGCAAGAGCGTGCGCAGTCTGCTCAGCCGAAAGAAGAAAAAGAGCGCAGAGGTCGGAAATCGCTACAGCATGACCAGCTTGTAGCGTAGTCCTATGAGTTTTTCTCCTGCACAGCCTGATCTTGGCAAGTTGCTGGTCTGCGTTGGGTTTGCAAGCCAAGAATTTAGCCTGACTGTTACGTCAAAAGCGTTGGCAGTTTTTTTTCAGGCAGTTTTGTGTAGCGGTCTGATCACGTGGAACGATGGCCTAGCGAGTGATTGTGCAGCGGTCCCGGAGGGGCTGGCCTAGGACTTCGGCCATTGTTCGTGGTCTTCGTAAGCAACAAGAAAGTTACGCTTTTCACTGCCCTTGGGGATGGTGTTTGCGCGTTAAAGGATCTGATGATGGAAGCTGTCAAGAAAGTTGTCATTCCTGTTGCGGGTTGGGGTACCCGTTCTCTTCCTGCAAGCAAGAATATTCCCAAGGAAATGCTCCCCATCTATAATAAACCTGTTATTCAGTATGTCGTTGAAGAAGCGCAGCGTTCGGGCATTGAGGACGTTATCTTTGTGACGAACCGTGATAAAAGCGTGATTGAAGATCACTTTGACTACAACCTGCAGCTGGAAGGCGTGCTAGAGCGTGCTGGCAAACTGGATAAGTTAAAACTGATCCGTGAAGTGGCAGAAATGGTCAACATTATGTCAGTCCGCCAGAAAAAGCAGCTGGGCTTGGGTCACGCCGTTCTTTGTGCCCGCGATCTCGTGGGAAATGCGCCCTTTGCAATCATGGTTGGTGATGACCTGATGTTTGGCGGGGTTCCAGGCATTAAGCAGCTGATTGATATCGCTGTTGCTGAAAATATGTCTGTGGTCGGCGTGATGGAAGTGCCAGCAGACAAGGTTGATAAATACGGTATCATCGACGGCGATGAAATATCTCCTGGGGTCTACCGTGTGAATAATCTTGTGGAAAAGCCTGATCGTGACAAGGCGCCTTCTCGTCTGGCCATCGTCGGCCGCTATGTCCTCAAACCCGAGATTTTTGACTTCCTTGCGAAGGTGACGCCTGGTCATGGCGGTGAAATTCAGCTGACGGATGCCCTGCAGGGCATGGCTAGCTCTCAGGGCATGCTCGCTGTTCGGATGTCTGGCATGCGTTTTGACGCTGGTGACTGGGCCGAGTATCTGACGGCAAATATTTATTTCGGCCTGCAGGAAGAGAGTCTGCGTTATGAATTGCTCGACAAGCTGAAGAATTTTGTACAGTTCAAATAACGCACCTTTTTCTTTTTCCATCAAAAAAGCCCTCTGCTTACAGAGGGCTTTTTTGATGGGTCCTGATTCCGTGAGCTATTGTCGTCAAAAACAGGGTACAGACATCCGATTTCTGATTTCGGGCATGGACCGTGGTCGTCAGCGTGTTTGCACGCTTGGGTCGTATCCTTTGCCTTTGTCCTCAATCCGCGCAAGTTTCGGTCCAAAATTGGCAAAAAAAGTCAGGATGGCCAGGTGTAGAGCAGATTTTCAGATTTTGAGATTTTTGCAATTTGTAGAATAAGGATTTGCTAGCCAAGCAAAGCTTCAGATCGCTCTTTTTGCTACCAGCACACGCTTGGGCTGTCCTTTTGTCTTTGTCATCAATCCGCGCAAGTTTCGGTCCAAAATTGGCAAAAAAAGTCAGGATAGCCAGGTGTAGAGCAGGTTTTCAGACTTTGAGATTTTTGCAATTTGTAGAATAAGGATTTGTTAGCCAAGAAAAGCTTCAGATCGCTCTTTTTGCTTATCAGTCAACTTTTCAACTGCCTTTGGGTCCTCTCTGGCAAGCTCAGAGAGATGGCCGAAGCATTGAAGGATCCCCTTCTTCACTTACGCGCCTTCTCTGAACTTTCAAGGAGGTAGACCTTGGCCGGATTGCTCTTACCCATACTTCCGACGTACATTTGCTACCTCTCAAGGGATTTTTGAGTCTTGTAGACAACGTCTGGAAATAGTCTCTCATATTCTACAAAAGAAAAAAGTCGTGAAATTCCCTTTACTCGCTTGTTTCTGGCATTTTTTGGGAGTTTTTGACACGCAACATGGGTTTGTCTTTGTCCTCAATCAGTGAAAAAAAAGCTCGCGGATTCAGGTGGAAAGCCATGTCAGAGTTAGTGTCCCTACACGCCCCAGCCCTCCGTAAGGACGCAGCGTAAGTGGCCATTTTGATAATTGAAAATTTGCAGGCTTGCGCCTTCATGGATGCTTGAGAAGATGATCAATTCCAAGGTGCCGTCAGCATTGACATCAGCGCAGAGCTTGATCTGATGCTTTGTGGGGATGGTTTCGCCTTGAAGTTTTGGGCAGAGATAGCTGATCACAGGCTCAACGACACGTACGCCGTTTTTTTGCGTTTCAAGCAGAACGACGGAGTAGAGCGTCTCTTGCCCATGGCCAGGCATATAGAGCCCTGGCTCGGGAAAGTTTCTGGCTGTTATCAGGTACTCATCCTGTCCGTCGCCGTCTAAATCCACGGCAAAGACTTCATTGTGCGGCTTGTTTTCTGTTATGCCCTGTTGAGCGAGGTAGCTGCAGATAGCTGCTGAAAAATGTTCATTGTCGTCTATTCGTCGCATGGTGCGAGGCAGAGGATTAAAATTCTGGCCTGAACCGGTAATAAAGAGGCACTCCTCCTCAAATTCGCCTTGAGGTGTATGCAGCGAGAAAAAGGGAAACTCGGCAAGCGGGCCATGGTTGGCGTATTCCTCAGGATGCTCATTGAACAAAGCGCCCATGATGCCTTCACCCACAAAACCCTTCTCAGTATAGATACGGCCTGAATGTCCGCCCCAGAGACGTTTAGCATGATACTTGGGGTCGTTTTGCAGACTTTGAACATCAACCCAGGTCTTGTTGATAAACGCTCCGAGCAGAAGCGAATCATAGGCGATATAGATATCACCTTTTGTTTGGCCTGAAAGCTCAGTTTTTGCTGCCTTGGTCATGCTGTTCAGGCTGTGTTCGAGATATTCGCGGTGTGTACTGCAGACAGCCGTGTCATCGTCAAGACCCTGAACTTCCACAAAACCAAGATGAAGTTCTTTTCCCAGAAAGGCCGATGGCTCGGCCAGAAGGGACGATAGGGCCTCGTCCCTGGCATCATTAGATGCGAGCAATGTTTCCTTTTTTCCCTGAACATTGAGGGTCAGAAGTTTGCGGCTATTCTTTGGTCCATAGTCTGAAAGAGCAAGGAGGGTTCCCTGAAGGGTTCCTTTACCCAGCTCTTGCCTGCGGCATGGTGCCAGGGGCTTGCCTTTGGTCAGACGTGGGCCGCCAAGAGCCAGAAGTTTTTCCTGTGCGGATTTCCTTCCCTGTCTGGCAGCAGCGGCATACCAAGTTTTTGCTTTAGCGATATCCGGTCCGTCAAAGCCTATGTTTTTGAAGAAATTGCCAAGATCCTCGTAGCCGATAGCCCCGCCAGCTTCAGCAGCCATTTTGTACCAGGCATAGGCCTGGGCCGGGTCGTAGGCCACCCCAACCTGCTGCAGATAGCAGTCGCCAAGATTGTGCATGGCAAGAATGTTGCCGAGCTTTGCTGCTTTGCGATACCAGCTGACAGCCTGGGTCGGATCCTTGGGAAGGCCATTTTGGCCTTTTTCATACCAGACACCCAAGCGATTGGCGGCACTGGCATCACCGCTTAGAGCGGCTTTTTGTACCTCTGCAAGCGATGTTGCTGACAGCGCCAGGTTTGGGCTAAGCCATAAGAGACAACTGAGCACGATAAGGCGAAGGATCATGATGTTCTCCCAAGAATAGCAAGGATGAGCATGTATTAGCCGACTTGAACAATTTTGACAAATCACGTGAAAATCCATAGATTTTAGCGGCTTTGAAGCCTGATCTGGTTTTTTCTGGCAGCATTTATCCCGTTCTGCGGCTTTCTGAATTTGAGGAATTGGTATGCAAAAGCTTCTCTTGCCTCTGTTTTTTTCCGTCATTTGCTTCGCCTTAACCTCCTCTACGGTTTTGGCCGGATCTGTATCAGGTTTCCCTGATGTTCAGGGTCCTCTCTTGAAAAAGATCAGCTATACGGACAGCACCGGACAAAATGATGTCTTGCTGACACAAACGGAATCCTATGCCAGTACCCCAGATGCCTCGCAGCCCGATTATATTTGCGGAAATCAGGAAATCCATGCCTATGGCTATCGTAAGTCCATGGAGAGCGCCAAGCCAAGTCTTGTTTGGCGTATGCACGACTTTGTGCATGACTGCGAAGCCAGTGCCACATGTGAATTTGCCAAGGATAGCCCCGTACTAACAGATCTTGACGGCAACGGCATCTCAGAAGTCTGGCTTATCTATTATATTGGCTGTCGGGGCGATGTCAGTCCACTTGGCATGAAGATCCTCATGTATGAAGGCGGAAAGAAATACGCACTGCGCGGTGAGACCTTTGTGCATGTGGATGGTATGGATCTGGGCGGAACGTATCAGGCTGATGAGGCTTTTACTTCAGCTTCACCCGTTTTTCGACAGTATGCGGATCAACTCTGGCAGAAGCATAAGAAGCAATAGATTCTGCATGGAAGATAGCCGGGGATCTCCCGGTCTTGCGATGATTGCGTGCTGACAGCTTTGCCAAAAGGTTCTCGTCGTGAGAAGCAAAAAGGGCTATGGCCGGATTGTTCCGCCCATAGCCCTTTTTGTTTAACGTTGAATTGTTGCAGGCGAACAAAGTTTTGACGAAAGCCAAGCTCATTGCGCAGGCGGTCAGGTCTGCGTTACTTGGTAAGCGTTACAGGCCGGAGATTGACAAGCCAAAGAGCCGCAGTGTGCCTAGCACTGCGGCTCTTTCTTTTTTGGCCCTACCTCACAAAAAATTTCTAGGAGGCAGGCCGAGGATGGGGTCAGAATACTTGCCATTCTGCCAGCTCAGATTTGAGATGGGACCAAGCGTTCTACAGGGGGCATGGCCACCTGGCGGCTCGCGAGGTATAGGATGATCAAAACAGG